>JANMVQ010000521.1:0-23374 GCA_031392845.1 Chloroflexota bacterium | reverse complement strand
ATGGCCAAGATGATGGAACCGTTTCGGCTGTTCTTCTTTGAAGATGCGCTGGCCCCGGAAGATATCGAATGGTTTGAGCGCATCCGGCAGGCAGCGCCGACTGTGCCGATTGCGATGGGTGAATTGTTTACCCATCCGCTGGAATGGAAGCCTTTGGTCATTAATCGTCTGATCGACTTCATGCGCGTGCATATCAGCGACATTGGCGGGATTACCCCTGCACGCAAGCTCGCTGCGCTGTGCGAGGCGTTCGGCGTGCGGACTGCCTGGCACGGGCCGGGGGACGTCTCGCCAGTAGGGCACGCCGCCAACGTGCATTTGGACCTCAATGTGCACAACTTTGGCATCCAGGAGTTCGGTGGTTTTAGCGAAGTGCTGCAAGAGGTTTTCCCCGGTTGCCCAGAGCTACGCAAGGGTTATCTCTACGCTAACGACAAACCGGGTTTGGGGATCGATATCGATGAGGCCAAGGCCGCTCAGTATCCGCTTCATAATAATATGGGGCAGTTTAAGGAAGGTGTGGTCGACTGGACTCAGACGCGCTGGCCAGATGGGACGTTGTCTAGGCCGTGATCGTTTGCCACTGACCTTCGTCGGAAAGGAACAGCGACGTTCGTTACTGGTTGAACGTAACATAATCAACTAACATTGTGCATTGCAGGGAGGGAACATGAAACCAAAATTTCTCATCGGGATCGGCCTGATTGTCACGTCGATTGTGGCGGTCATGGTCTTTACGCTTATGGGCAACAGCAGCCTAGAGGTGAAAGTCAACGAACTGCTGGCGCAGAAGAACAAAGGCGTGGATCTGACGCAACGCTCGTTAAAGCTAACCGGGGTGGTGGTGGGCGACAGCGTGGTGTATGACTCAAGCAAACTCCATCTTGAATTCGATGTGGTGCACTCTCGCGATGATTTGGTGAATCACCTACACAGTGCCCAACGGGTGCGCATGGTCTACACCGGGGTCAAACCCGATACGCTGGTGAACGAAGCACATGCCATAGCCACCGGCAAGCTGGGACCAGATGGCAAGTTTTATGTCGGCAACGCCCCTGATGCACTGATGTTGCAGTGTCCGACAAAATACGAGACGGCGGATAAACAGGCTGCAAAGTAATCCATGCTTACAGATCTCGGCCACTATTCCGTAATGATTGCATTTGCGACCTGTATCTACGCTGCGGGGATGTCGGCGTGGGGTGCACACCGCAACGACGATCGCTTGGTGCAGAGTGGGCGGACAGCGGCAGCGTTGGTGTTTCCACTGTTGCTGATCGGTTGCTTGGGCTTATGGTATGCCCTCATCACGCATGATTTTGGTGTGAAATACGTAGCCGCTGTCTCAAGTAATGCCACTCCATTATTCTTTCGAATTACTGCATTGTGGGGTTCGCAAGATGGGTCGATCTTATTCTGGTGTCTGCTCATGTCGGGCTTTGTGTGTGCCGCCATGTTTCGCCCTTGGCGCGAAGATAAAGCGCTTTTGCCCCACACCACCATGATCATGATGATTGTGTTGGGCTTTTTCATTTTTCTGGAACTGTTTCTTGCCAATGCCTTTGTGCGCTACGACTTCCCGCCCGCAGATGGACGGGGCTTGAATCCACTCTTGCGCCATCCGGGCATGATCATTCATCCGCCCATGTTGTATGCCGGTTATACCGGCATGCTGGTCCCCTTTGCCATGTGCATGGCCTCCTTGTTTATGCGGCGAGGCGATAGCATGTGGTTGCGCAGCTCGCGCCGCTGGACATTGACAGGCTGGGTCTTTCTCGCCGCCGGTTTGGTTTTGGGCGGGCGCTGGGCACACGATGTACTTGGATGGGGTGGCTGGTGGGGCTGGGATCCGAGTGAGAACATGCCTTTGATTACTTGGCTGATCGCTACGGCGTTTTTGCACTCACAGATGATCCAAGAGAAGCGCGGCATGTTCAAGAACTGGAACGTCTTTCTCATGCTGATCTCGTTCGCCTCCATGTTCTTCGGCACAGCGTTTATCCGGAGTGGCTTGCTCACTTCGGTGCATGCGTTTGCCGCTTCGGCCATTGGCCCCTATTTTCTGGCGGCGATGGCGGTTATGTTGATCGGATGCATGGGGCTGTGGCTATCGCGACTGGACGTGCTAAAAAGCGACAATCAACTAGCGTCTGGCTTTTCACGTGAGGGCATCTTTTTGCTGCAAAATGTGTTGTTTGTTAGCACCGCCTTTACGATTTTTATCGGTACGGTTTTCCCCATTTTGAGTGAAGCTGTGGCCGGTCAGAAAATCACCGTCGGGCCGCCCTTCTTTAACCAAGTGGCTGGCCCGCAGATGTTGCTATTAGTATTATTGATGGGTATTGCGCCGTTGATTGCATGGGGCAAAGCCAGTGCGAAGTCTTTGGGACGGATGGCTTGGATTCCCGGTCTACTCGCAGTCATCTGCACAATATTGGCCGCGATCAGCTTTAGCACGCGCGATGTGATGGCTATTCTGGCATTTGCATTTATTAGCTACACCTTGTTCCAAACACTGATGGAGTACGGGCGCGGGTTGATCGCGCGCACTCGTGGCATGCACGAATCGTTGCCGCTGGCGGCATGGCGGTTGCTGGAGCGCAATCAGCGCCGCTATGGTGGCTATATGGTCCATCTGGGCGTGGTCTTGCTTGCCATCGGCGCAGTGGGCAAAGGCTTCTTTGGCAACGACATTATTCGTAACGTCAAGATTAACGAGAGCTTTTCGATTGGCGACTACCAGTTTACCTATCGAGGTATCGGCGGTGTGCCGTGTGAGTTTGACGATTGTCAAACCACCCAAGCTGGCCTCATGGTGACGCGTATCTCTACAAATGAACGTTACCCGGATGCCTACCCGTATCGCGATTACTATCCTGTGCAGCAGCATACCGCCACTATTCCAGCGATCAGCGGCACGTTCAACACCGAGCTATATGTGCTGTTGGCAGGTTGGGAAGCGGGCGGTGCAACGGCCTCGTTTCAGGTGTATATCAACCCCTTGATCAATTGGATTTGGATTGGAGCGCTCGTCATGATCTTTGGCTTTGTGCTGGCTTTTTGGCAGATTGAGGTGCCTGATAAGGTGGTCGTCCCAGTGCGCCGCGTTGCAGGAGTATCTGGCAAATGACACGATTTGAGTTTTATCTCACTTCATATCGACGCCTCTGGGCCAGTCTTTGTCTTAGCTTGATGGCAATCGTGCTGTTGGTCAGTCCGTTGCATGCCCAAACAACCCAACCTGCGGATCAGATGTACACCATCGCCAAGAAGCTGAACTGCCCGACCTGCGCTGGTCGCAACCTTGCTGATTGCCCGACTGATACTTGCACCCAGTGGAAAAACGAGATCATTGATCAGCTCAACCAAGGCAAGACGGCGGAGGAAATCGTGGGCTACTTCGAAGCGCGTTTTGGCGCAACGGTACTGCAAGAGCCACCCAAACAGGGATTTACGCTGTGGATGTGGCTCATCCCTATTGTTGCGCTGATTGGGCTGGGCGTTACGGCGACGATGGTGATACAGCGCTCGTCGCGCCGCACGATTGCATCTGCTGCACCTGTATCTAGCACAGCCGATCCGTATGTCGACGAGATCGAAAAGCAGGTGCGCGAACGCGCATAACAAGATGAATCGTAAACCATTATTGATCGGTGCAGTATCGTTGCTAGTGCTGCTGCTGCTGGGTTTGGGCGCGATTGGCCTAGCGACTCAGGCCAGCAATAGGCGTCCTGCGACCGGAGCCAAGGCACCCGATTTTTCTCTCTCCTTGTATGAGAACTACCGTGCCGGGTTACCTGTTACGACCAAATTATCTGAATTGCAGGGCAAAGTCGTCTTGGTGAATTTCTGGGCCTCGTGGTGTATCCCTTGCAAAGATGAAGCCCCAGCGCTTCAGGCGGTTAGTGACAAGTATTCGGATCGCAACGTGGTTGTATTGGGCGTAAATTATTTGGACACAGAGCGCGAAGCACTTGGATTTCTTGGCACGTATGGTGTGACCTATGCCAACGGGATTGATCTAAAGCAGCAAATCGCGCATCAATATCGCATCACCGGTGTGCCCGAGACGTTTATCGTTGACAAAAAAGGTGTGCTGCGCGAAGTCTATATTCAGCCTGTCACCGAGCGCCAACTCAGCGATGTCCTTGATCGTTTGTTAGCAGAACCCTAGCGGATAGCGCTCAGCCGTCAGCCAGCAGTGTCTTGCTGAGAGCTGATGGCGGATAGCTGTTAGACTTTCCCGAAATGCCAATTGGAACTTTTTTGCTGGCACTCAGCCTGTTGTTAATTGTGATGGTGCTTGTCGCCATTCCCTTGTTTGATCGCAAACGCTCAGCGGTGCAGCCGCCCAATCCATACGATGTACTTGAGGCCGAGAGGCGTTCGGCCATTCAATCTATCCGTGAATTGGACTTTGATCATAAGACTCACAAACTTGATGACGACGAATATAAAACTCTGCGTGTGGAAGCAGTGCAACATGGAGCCACAATATTGCAGCAGCTTAAGGCGTTACCGAAGCATAGTATCGATGATGATATTGAATCCCAAGTGACAAAACTGCGTGAAGACAAAAACGATATAGAAGCCAATATCAAAAGCGAAACAATCGAAAGTAAGGCAGCGGTTGCAGAATGACGATGCGATCTTCATGGGCACTCATCATTGGGGTGTTGCTTTTGGCCAGCTGCTCGTTGTCGGCGCGACCAAAGTTCCGTGATGACCTGTCCGTCCCCGCTGTCTTGCCAACCCTTGCTGTGGATGGCGAAGCTGCACCCTTGCAGCCGCCGGATGCCCAGCATGGCGCACAGCTCTATGCCCAGAAGTGTGTCGCTTGTCATGGCATCACCGGCGCAGGTGATGGTTCCAATGCGGCCCAACTTAAGGCACAGGGCAAGGTAGTGGCCAATTTGGTCAATTCGGCCCGCATCCGTGCTATCAAGCCCAGCGATTGGCACGATGTGATTACCAACGGCCGCATTCAGAATCTAATGCCGCCCTTTAGTGGCTCTCTAAATGCTCAAGACCGCTGGGATGTCCAAGCTTATCTATGGGCGCTAGGAACCCCATCCAGCACCCTCCAAACCAGCGCCGCGCTGTTTACCCAGCAATGCGCCAGTTGTCATTTGTCCGAAGGCAGCGCACCCAAGCTAAATGATCCCACTTGGATGGTGAGCATGTCGCTGCAACAGGTGGCCAGCGCAATGGCAGTGGCCACGTCGCATCAATCCCTCAAGTTGAGCGAAGATCAACGATTCCAATTGGCAGATTATGTGCGCACATTGTCGTATCAGTACGTCGATCCGATTGCATTGCGTGAAAGTGCAGTCAAGGGTGATGGCACCCTTATCTTTAGAGCGAATGTAGACACAGGGCCAGTCCCATCGCTCGCTGGCGCGCCAGTCACCGTGCGGGCTTACGACCAAGCGGGCGAGACCTTTTCGCGTACGTTGCCGACGGATGCCACAGGTGTCGTGACGTTCACCCAGTTGCCGCGCCGGGCAGATTATTTTTACCAATCCGAAGTGCTGGTCGACAAAGTTAAGTTCTTTGCGCCGCCTTTGCAATTTGTAGTGACCGGCACAACTGTACTGGATGAGCGTGTGCACATCTTCCCAATCACCAACGATGCCAATGTGATTTCGATCCCAGAATATTACTATTTTGTGCAAGATATCCGCGAAGGTGAACTGAGCATCGCCGAAGTATTCAACTTCGATAACCGCAGCAATTTGGCCTACATCGACAAAGACTTTCCGGGTGGCCCGCGCAGCTTGCGGATTGATTTACCAGACGATGCACAAAATCTGCGATTTGATCCACCCCAACTGGCAACGCGTTTCACGGTCAGCGGCACTTCGGTGTATTACAACGACATCGTTGAGCCTGGAGCACGCTCGCTGCAAGCCATCGTGTTATATGAGATTCCCTATCGCACCAAGAAACGTATCGAGCGGCGTTTTACCTATCCGGTCTCCAGCACCAGTGTTATTCTGCCCGATCTCTCGAAGTTGCCTGGGGGCTTACAGGTAGATGGTTTGACGGATCGCGGGGTGACCCAAACGCCCAATGGCACTATCCATTTGTATGTTAACGACAAATCGATCCCTGCGAATGGCATGCTGGCGTTTCACTTCACTGGTCAACCTCGCGCCGCTGCACTGCCAGGCAGTGATGTGAGTGGGATCGCGTTTGGGGCCGTTGGCGTGTTAGTGGCGCTGGGTCTTGGCTACATGATTATGAGCCGCATCCGTTCGGTGCGGGCCATCCCTATCAAACTCGAACGTGAACAATTGCTCGCACTGATCGCCTCTCTAGATGGCGCTTTCGCCAAAAACGAAATCGACGAACGCAATTACACTCGCCGCCGGGCCGACCTGAAGTCCCAGCTCAAAGATATTTGGGAATAATTGGCTTTCAACTTTCAACGCTCATGCCCCTTCTACTCGCCCAATCCCTCACCAAACTCTACGGCATGCGCCCGGTGTTAAAAGGCGTGAGCATAGAGGTGAAGCAGGGCGAATTTGTGTGCTTACTGGGGGCGAATGGAGCCGGCAAGACCACTCTCCTGCGCATTCTGGCTACGCTCTCGCGTCCCAACAGCGGCGCATTGAATATCGGCGGCATCGATGCGCTCAAAGACCCGAATCGCGCGCGCGCAACTATCGGCGTCGTGTCGCACCATTCACTCGTCTACCCCGACATGAGCGCAATTGAAAATTTACGCTTCTACGGGCAGATGTATGGACTGTCGAGCCGTGAGTTGGCGGCTGGCGTAAGCAGTAAGGCAGTCGCACCCGATGTGCATTCTCGGGTTGAGACCGTCCTACGGCAGGTGAATCTTTGGACGCGGGCGCACGATCTGGCGCGCACTTACTCGCGTGGCATGATGCAACGTCTCACCATTGCTCGCGCCATCTTGCACGACCCAGCCTTGCTCCTGCTGGATGAGCCTTATACCGGTCTCGACCAAGCCTCCGCCGAGAGTCTGTCTGCATTGCTACGCGAAGTGGCGCTCAATGGGCGCGCCGTGGTGATGACCACCCATGAGATGGGCCGTGGTCTGGAGGGCGTTACGCGTTTTGTGCGGGTGGAGCGAGGGACGTTGATCGAAGGGCGAGGGGCGTTGGGCGTAGAGAGTGGTAACACCAAGAGGGGCGATCAACCATGAGCGATTTACCCCGCGCTCCACGCCCTTCGCCCTTCGCCTCCACGCTCCAAGGCGCATGGGCCATCTTCCGAAAAGATGCGCTGACTGAATTGCGCACCCGCGAGTCAATCACTGCGATGATCGTGTTTGCAGTGATGGCCATCGTTATGTTTAATTTTGCGCTACGACAACGGGTAGACACATTTCGGCCATTGACTCCTGGGGTGCTATGGGTGACGATTGTATTTGCGGGCACCCTCGGGTTGGGGCGTTCGCTCTCATCCGAGCAAATTAACCAATGCATGGATGGCTTGTTGCTGGCCCCGATTGACCGCAGCGCTATCTTCATTGGCAAAGCCTTTACCAATTTGTTGTTCATGGGCGTGGTGGCGCTGGTTGTCATGCCGATCATGGCGATCCTATTTGATGAATCACTCATGCAGCCCGGAGTGTGGCTAGTATTGCTGTTGGGGGTGATCGGATATGCGGGTGCCGGCACCCTGATTGCCACGCTTGCCGCCAGCACCCGCGCGCGCGAAGTCTTCCTGCCAATCTTGCTCTTCCCGCTGGTGTTGCCATTGCTCACCGCGTCTGTCGTAGCTACGTCAGGTTATTTAGACCAACTGGCTTTCAGTGATTTTGGATCTTGGATCGGCGTGCAAATCGCCTATATCGTGATCTTCTGGACCGCCGGTGTGCTGCTGTTTGAGTTTGTCGTGGAAGGATAGACAAAAAGTCTATCTCGATCTTCTGCGAATTTTGAGCCAAATATTGCCGTGATATAGCCACAGCCCTAGCGATACCAGCAATGACCAGAGCGCTCCCAGCAAATAGTTTACTGAATCGTTGTCGGCTTTGCGCGAGCCAACCATTAGCTCCACGCTGCGCGCAAAGAATTGCACCCCAATGACTACTGTGGCAAGTAAACCAACCACCGTGAAAAACGCTAGATAGCGCTGTGAATTTTCTGACCCCCACGGCCAATCGCGCTTGGCCCAACGCCAGTGAAAGAACCATACCGGTGAAGCGATGATCACGGTGGCGATGCTATACGCCAGCAATTCAGCTTGGAGTTCTGAGCGCATCCCAGGGATGCTGCGGGAAATAGACCATCCCAACGCCAGCGCTGCGCCATAGCTGGCGAGCATGCTGATGAACGACACAATCGTTAAGTAGCGGATCCACATGGTGGTTTCAGAAAGCTTCATTCTTTATTCAACGCCATTTATTAACTTGAAATCGGCCAGTGCACGAGCCGAATAAGCCTCGGCCCGTTTGCGTTTGTCTTTGGACGGATTATCCAGCGGCGGCAGGATACCAAAATTAGCCTTCATCGGCTGAAAGTGCTTTGGCTCAGCATGAGTCACGTAATGACACAGTGCGCCCAACATTGTTGTTTGGGGTAGCACCAGCAGCGGTTCACCTTTCACCAGCCGCACCACATTCAACCCCGCCAACAAACCCGTAGCTGCGTTGCCGACATAGCCCTCGACGCCCACAATTTGTCCGGCGAAGAAGAGGGCGTGAGGTATCAAGCGTGGAGCGAAGGGTGTAGGGCGATCTAGATCGCCTAACGCCTGACGCTCCACGCTCCACGCTTCGTGCGGCGCAAACCGCATTGTTGGCTCCAGCAGCGTGGGCGAGTTGATAAACGTGTTGCGGTGCATCTGACCATAGCGCACAAATTCGGCACTGCCTAAACCTGGGATTAACCGCAGCACACGGTCTTGTTCCGCAAACTTGAGGTTGGTCTGGAACCCCACAATATTAAAGAGTGTGCCAGCGATATTATCCTGGCGAAGTTGCACGACAGCGTATGGGCGTTTGTTGGTGCGGGGGTCACGGATGCCCACCGGGCGCATCGGACCATACGCGAGTGCATCTCGCCCTCGACGCGCCATCACCTCGACTGGCAGGCAGCCCTCAAAAAACTGTTCCTGGCGCATCTCAAAATCGCGCAATGTCGCTGTCTCGGCGGCGATCAACGCATCGATAAAGGCGTAATACTCGTCTTTGGACATCGGGCAGTTGATGTAATCGCCCTCGCCCAAATTTTCGCCTTGCTCAGTAACGCTGCCATCGCCATGTTTGCCATAACGCGAGGCGCGGAACGCTATTGTGTAATCAATCGATTCTTCCGTCACAATCGGTGCCAACGCATCCCAGAAATACAGATACTCGCTGCCACTCAGTTGGGTAATCTCGTGAGCCAGCGCGTCCGATGTGAGTGGGCCGGATGCAATAATAGTTGGCCCATCTGGAATGTGCATCACTTCCTCTCGCACTACCTCGATGTTGGGGTGCGCCTCGATTTTAGCAGTCACCAACCGCGCAAATACCTCGCGATCCACTGCCAGCGCGCCACCGGCCGGAACAGTGGCTTGGGTGGCGCATTCAATCATCAATGAACCTAATTCGCGCATTTCGTGTTTCAGCAAACCAGGGGCTTTGGTTACATCGTCAGAGCCGAGCGAGTTGCTACAGACTAATTCGGCCAGTTGGCCACTGGTATGTGCAGCTGTCATTTTGCGCGGTCGCATTTCGTATAGCTTCACCCGCACCCCACAGTTAGCCACCTGCCAAGCAGCTTCGGTGCCGGCCAACCCACCGCCGATAATAGTCACAAAAGTGCTTGCATCGTTCATATCAAATATTTGCGAAACTTCCTTATACTTTACTTGATATTTTACGGTAAACTACCGACTTAACGCTTTCAACCCCAAAGCACTACATTTACGTCGGCATTATGTAAACTAGAGAGGAATGATATGAAGGCAATCAATACACAGCCGTATCTTAACGGCAATGGAAAACATGCTCACGCTCAAACTGAGCATGCAATTGCAGTCGCAGTCGTGATCGATCCAAATAAAATTACCGTTCGCGAAGTTATGCATGAAGGCGTCGTCAGTTGCGCCTCCAATGTCCGTTTGGCCGAGGCTGCCAAGCTTATGCTCGACTCGAAAATGCGCTCATTGATCGTAGTTGATGGTGATTGTGGTCTAGCGGGGATCGTCTCGCAGAGTGATATGGTCGACGCCCGTCTACAATTTGGCAACACTCAGGAATGGGCCGAGATGGTTGTTGCCGATATCATGTCCAGTGATGTGGTCACGGTGACCCCCGATGTGAGCATCAAAGATGCCGCGCGCATCTTGATCGAAAACCGAATTCACCGCGTTGTTGTTACCGCGCACGAAGATGTTTGCACTCCCATCGGTATCCTCAGCATGGGCGACATCATGCGGTATATGATGGTCTGACAGAAATTAAGAAGTATGAAGTAAGAATTATGAATGAAGAAACGATATGACACACTTCTTCCATAATTCTTACTTCTCAATGCTCAATTTCTACTGAATAACCCCCGTTCGCAGCACTTCTTTCACTTCGCCGATGGCTTGAGTGACTTGAATGCCACGCGGGCAGGCGTCAGTGCAGTTAAACACGGTTCGGCAGCGCCAGATGCCATCTGGCTCGCTCAACACTTCGAGACGCTGTTGGGCAGCCTGATCGCGGCTGTCGAAGATGAATCGGTGCGCAGTCACAATTGCCGCTGGGCCGACGTATTCACCTTTGGCCCAGAACGAGGGGCAGCTCGTAGTACAACAGGCGCACAAGATACACTTGGTCGTATCGTCAAACCGCGCACGGTCTTCGATCGACTGCAATCGCTCGCGCCCATTCTCCGGCAAGGGCGTGTCATTGACCATAAACGGCATGACCGTGCGATAGTGGGCGAAGAACGGTTCCATGTCCACGATCAAGTCTTTGAGCACCTTTAAGCCCAGAATCGGCTCGACGGTGACCAGACCCGATTTTGCCTCATCTTGCAGCAGCACTTTGCAAGCCAGCCGGTTGCGCCCATTGATACGCATAGCGTCGCTGCCACATACACCGTGGGCACAACTGCGCCGCAGGGTCAGTGTGCCGTCTTGCGTCCACTTGACATCCTGCAATGCATCCAGGACGCGGTCGGTGCCTTCCATGTCCACATCGTATTCACCCCAGTAGGGTTTGCTGTCCGTCTCTGGGTTGAAGCGCTTGATCTTTAGATGAACTTTCATAATTCAGTGCTGAGTCCTGAGTGCTTGGTGCTGAGTGGATTCGGCCCACTCAGCACTGAGCACTCTAATACTTTCTCTCCGTCGGTTGTATGCGCGTGATACGCACGGGTTTGTATTTGACTTGGACGTTGCCGTTTTTCCAGACCACGGTGTGCTGCAGAAAGTTGGCGTCGTCGCGATTGGGAAAGTCCTCGCGATAGTGGCCGCCGCGGCTTTCAGTGCGAGCAAGTGCGCTATAGGTGGTTACTTCGGCCAGATCAAGCAGGCAACCCAGCTCCCAGGCTTCCATCAAATCGGTATTGAACTTAAATCCTTTATCGTCGATACGAATATTCTTGAAGCGCTGTTGGAGCTCATTAATACTTTCCAGAGCCTCTTCCAACCCGCTGCCAGAACGATTTACGCCTACTTTGTCATCCATCAGCGGTTGCAATTGCTTGCGTAAAACTCCTAGCTTCTCAGTGCCGTTGCTGTTGCGAATCTGGTTGAGTTGGGCCTCGCCATCGAGATGCGCGGTGCTCTTGTTGATCTCGCGGTAAGCGGCTTCCTTGCTATATTTGGCCATGGCCAGACCGCCGCGCTTGCCAAAAACCACCAGATCCACTAGTGAATTGGTGCCTAGCCGGTTGGCGCCGTGCACGCTCACACAGGCCACTTCGCCCGCCGCATACAACCCTTCAACCACAGTGCCATTCTCATCGGCCAGCACACGCGCATCGTTGTCGGTGGGGATGCCACCCATCGCATAGTGAGCAGTGGGCTGAATGGCGACCGGCTGGGTGACGGGGTCCTGGCCCAGATACACCCGTGCGAACTCAAAAATATCGGGCAGGCGGCTTTCTAGATAGTGCGCGTTTACGCTGCGAGAGATGCCGTCGGCCTTAAACCACTTATTGATCTCATCGGGGCGACAATCGAGATACACATAGTCTTTGCCGTCGATGCCACGTCCTTCACGTACCTCTTTGTAGATAAAGCGGCTGCAAATATCACGCGGTGCCAGATCTTTGAGGGTGGGCATATAGCGCTCCATGAAACGCTCGCCTTTGCCGTTGAGGAAGACTGCGCCCTCACCGCGGGCAGCCTCGCTCAGCAGAATGCCCAGCTTATATAGTCCGGTAGGATGAAACTGATAGAACTCCATGTCCTGCAAGGGCAGATGTCGGCGCAAAATCGCAGCTGGTGCGTCGCCGGTCAGCGAATGAGCGTTGCTAGTCACTTTCCACATCTTGCCGAAGCCACCCGTGGCCAGCATGGTGCTCTTGCTGTGAAAGACATGAATCTCGCCAGTTTTGAGTTCGACGGCAACTGCGCCATTGCACTTACCATCTTCGATCAGCAGATCAACTAGTTGGAACTCATCAAAAAATTTGACATCGTTCTTGATGCAATTTTGATACAGCGTTTGCAGAATCATATGGCCGGTACGGTCGGCGGCATGACAGGCGCGTTGCACAGCTTGCTTGGTGTCGTTGTTGGTGTGGCCACCAAAACGGCGCTGGCTGATCTTTCCTTCAGATGTGCGATCAAATGGCAGCCCCATGTGCTCCAAATCGATAACCGCGTCGATCGCATCTTTGCAAAGAATGTCAACAGAGTCCTGATCGTTGAGAAAGTCGCCGCCTTTGATCGTGTCATAGGCATGCCACTCCCATTTATCCGGCTCCAAGTTGCCCAATGCCGCGCTGATACCGCCCTGGGCAGTGCCGGTGTGCGAACGGGTGGGATAGAGTTTACTGATGACGGCGGTGTTAACAGATTTACTGGCGTGCAGGGCCGCCATCAAGCCCGCCCCACCTGCGCCTACGACGAGCGCGTCAAATTGATGATATTGTGTCATATCGATTGCGAAATTAATTGGTGGCGATGCGGGCTGCACCAGCGGCCAAAGCTAGAAAACCAAACAGCATGACAATTGCGATCAGAACGCTAGCACCTGCCATTATGACTTTGTAGGGCGTGCCACGGAAATAATCGGTCGTCACTTGGCGCAGACCATTTAGACCATGTAGCATCGCTAGACCAAGAATCACAGCGTAATATGCGCGCCAGAGCACCTGGTTCAGGTCAATTCTCTCGCCAACAATGCCCCAGCGCCGAATCGTGTCGGTTACTTGAATGTTGTAGGTGCCGACCAAAATATGCTGCATCCAGAAGTGGCTGAGCGACAGGAAGACCAAAATCAAACCGCTGTAGCGCATGAACTTCCATGCCAGCAGTTCGAAACGATTGCGCGCTTGGAGTATGGGCGCGACATGGCGGACGGTCCGACCCGCAGTATTAGTAACAGCGGCCATCTTACTTTGCCCCCCCGAACCATACACTCATCGAGTGGGCCAACATGAACAGAATGGTGGGGACGCCCAAGACGGCGGTAATGATCAACGCCCAGCGCGTTGCAATGCGCTCATTGCTCCACAAATTGGGCCGCAGCTCAAGCAACGCGATCTTAGTGCCATTGACCGCATGGAAAATCAGGCATGCGGCCAGAGCCAATTCACCTAACGAAAATAGAGGCGTCTTGTAAGTGGCCAGCATGACAGCGTGGGTTTCGGGAGACCACCACGCGGCGGACATGCCGATGACATGAAGGATGAGGAAGAACAGCAGGCCGAGCCCACTAACCCGGTGCGCAACCCACATCCACTGGTTTTCTTTGCCGCGATAACGCAGGCCGTCACGCACTGTTGTAATAAGAGGAGTCAACATTCGAACGATCTCTCCTTGTCAATATTTGAAGTACAAAAATAGAACCAAGGAGAATTATCGTCCAAGTGACAATAACAACAAGGGACATTTGTGAATCATTTAACCCGTCATATATACTTGAATGATTGTATCTTTGCGGCCACTCAGGCTGTCTTAATAAGACAGGCGGAATTCTTATAATATGACGCTACCGGTCTTCAGATTTGATTCTGGAATTGCCCTCCCCGGTCTATGAGACCGGGGAGGGCGGTATTTCCACTTTCCAGCCGGAAGGACTATAGTCTCGGATTCTGCCTGTGATATTAGTATGAAGCTATATTTTTGTGGAAGACCGAATCGTAAAAACAGCTACCCGAGCCAACAGGGTGGGTTTCCAGCGCACCGGATGGGTGTGGTTGACGAATGCAGCGCCTTCAATCTGCGCACCGAGACAGTCCACGAAGACATGAAACTCTTGTAGGCTGATTGCGCGAGCACGCGCTGTCTCATTGCATAAGTCATCACCGCAGCCAACCCCCCATAGGGTCTGCCAGCGGCTGCGCCAATAGCCTGCGTTATCAAACGAAATGATGGCGCGTTTCCCCACGCGCAGCATTTCTTGCACCACCGGGCGTGGGCGATCCAAAAAAGCCAATGTTTGGCTCAAAATCACGTATTCGAAGGTGTGGTCGGAATAGTCTTCCAGCCCCTCTTCGATGTTGCCTTGCCGCACTGGCAACCCGCGCCCAATACAGGCCCGCACGTTGCTCTCATCCAGTTCAACCCCGCGGGCCTTCACTTGCTTCTCTGCGACCAATCGCGCCAGCAGGCTGCCGTCACCGCATCCCAGATCCAGCACTGAGCTGTGCTGTGGGATCAATGCCACAATCGCATCCAAATCCAATCGCTGATCATTCATGTTGTGGGCCATGATAGCGGTAGACACGCCCTGCTGTGCAGGTGCATTTGTAAATGGCTGATTGCTGATCATATCTTCCTCCGTAGTTGCTGGGCCTCATGAGCTAAGCGTCAAGCTTTCCTATGACTCGTGGCGTTTGACTCATGATCCGCTTCACATCGTCTCCAACCGCCGTAAAAAATCGCGTGTTAGTTCCTTCAGGCGATCTACTTCCAGCAAGAAAGCATCGTGGCCATAGTTGCTGTCGATCTCAACGTAAGTCGCGTCGATCCCACTGCGCAGCAGCGCTCGTACCAGTTCCTTGGACTGTCCCACCGGATACAGCCAATCTGAGGTGTAACTCATCACTAGAAAGCGGGCTGTCACTTTACGGAACGCATCGGCTAATGCTGGTAGACCATACGACAGGTCAAAATAATCCATTGCTTTGCTGAGATACAAAAACGAGTTTGCATCAAAGCGTTTGGTGAAGGAACTGCCACGATAGCGCAGATAGCTTTCCACTTCAAATTCGGTGTCGAAGCTATAACCATAGCCACCTTCGCCACGCAATCGCCGCCCAAACTTCTCACGCATGGATTCATCGCTCAAAAACGTAATGTGCCCGATCATGCGTGCCACTGCTAGTCCTGCATCAGGGCGTGGGCCGTCGTAGTAATTGCCCATATTCCAATTGGGATCCGCGTAGATGGCCTGCCGCGGCACCTCGTTGAGCGCAATCGTCTGTGGGGAGAGCCGCGCCGTCGCTGCCAACACAATTGCACTGCGCACTCGCTGTGGATAACTGACTGTCCATTGCAGCGCTTGCATACCGCCCATGCTGCCTCCCGCGATCGCCAGCCATTGTGAAATGCCCAGATGATCCATTAGCAAACACTGCGCATTCACCATATCGGCAATGGTGATGATGGGAAACGTCAGCGCGTACGGCTTACCGGTTTTGGGGCTGATTGAGGCTGGGCCAGTGCTGCCGCTGCACCCACCAATCGTGTTCGAGCAGACGATAAAGTATTTGTTCGTGTCAAACGCTTTGCCTGGGCCAACCGCGTCATCCCACCAACCGGTTTTGTCATCGTCGGGGACGTGCTGGCCAGCTACATGCGCGTCACCCGACCAGGCGTGGCAAATCAGGATCGCATTGCTGCGATCCTGATTGAGTTGTCCATAGGTCTCATAAGCCAGCGTAATGGGGCCGAGTGATGCGCCGCTTTGAAGCTTCAACTCACCGTCATACTGAAAATATTGCGTTTGAACGAGCATTGTGGGAATTGACCATTGACCATTGACCATTTGTCATTGACCATTCAAACGTCCACGAAGTGTGTCAAACGTCTGATTGGTCAATAGTCAATGGACAATGATTTAGGCTGCTGCCAGCGCTTGATCCAGATCCCAAGTGATGTCGCGCACGTCTTCTAAGCCGATGCTCAAGCGCACAAAGTCGTCGGTCACGCCGGTGCTGAGCTGCTCTTCGGCTGAGAGCTGCGAGTGGGTTGTTGTCGCCGGGTGAATCGCCAGCGACTTGGCATCGCCAATATTCGCGACATGCGAGAACAGCTTGAGGTTGTCGATGAATTTCTGACCGGCCTCGCGTCCGCCCTTGATACCAAATCCGATCAAAGCCGTCACGCCGTTGGGCGCGCACTTCTTTGCGCGGTCGGCATACTTGTAAGTGGGTAGGCTCGGGTGATTGACCCAGGCTACTTTGGCGTGTTTGGCCAAGTGCGCGGCCACCGCGTTGGCATTTTGGATGTGGCGCTCCATGCGCAGGTGTAGCGTCTCAATGCCGATCAGATTCAAGAACGAGTTAAACGGCGATTGTGATGGGCCCAAATCGCGCAACAGGGTGAGCCGCGCCTTCAGGATATAGGCCGGTGCGCCAAGCACCGAATACGACAGACCGTGATAGCTGGGGTCGGGTGTGTTGAACAGCGCATCGTGGCGGGGGCTCTTGCTCCAGTCGTATTTGCCGCTGTCGACGATGACGCCGCCGATGCTCAGACCATGACCACCCAGATACTTGGTTGTGCTGTGCACGACGATGTCGGCACCCCACTCAATGGGTCGAAACAGATACGGCGAGGGCGTGGTGTTATCTACAATCAAAGGCAGCCCGTTGTCATGCGCGATCTTGGCCGTCTCCGCAATGGGAGCCAGAATCAGGTTGGGGTTGCCGACCGATTCGGTGTAAATGGCGCGGGTGTTCGGGCGAATGGCATTTTTGAGTGCGGCGAAGTCCTCACCGTCGACAAAAGACACTTCTATACCCAAGCGCGGCAACGTATAGTGAAACAGGTTGTAGGTGCCGCCATACAGCGACGTGGTGCTGACGATATGATCACCCGCCTGCGCCAGATTCAATATTGCCAAGGTCTCTGCGGCCTGTCCCGATGCCGTGACCAACCCGCCAACGCCGCCTTCCAACGCTGCGATGCGCTTTTCAGCCACGTCATTGGTTGGGTTCATCAGGCGGGTGTAGATATTGCCGAACTCTTTCAGACCAAACAAATTGGCCGCGTGCTCGGTGTTCTTAAACTGAAATGAAGTGGTCTGATAGAGCGGAACTGCGCGTGAACCCGTAGTTGGATCTGGCTCTGCGCCAGCGTGCAACGCCAGCGTATCGAAATGAAATTGATAATCGGACATGTGTATTCGTTCTCCTGACTCCTAAAAAAGATTATGGAAAACTAAATCGCCCCCTTGCTCGACAAGAGGGCGAAGAACATGTGCACTTGTTCTTACGTTCTCTCTCATCTACCAGTTTTCACTGCCGGATTTGGCACCTCGCATGTCCTTGTATTCACACAAGAAATTTACAGGTTGCCGAAGCTTCATCGGGCCGGTCCCTCTGCTTCTCTGGATAAGAGCGCGCTGGCTATTCAGTTAGTAGGATAAGGATAGCGATTTGGGCCGATGTTGTCAATACCCCGGCCACCCACAAAACCTGTCAGGTCTCGAAGGGTGGCCGGGGTATACGCTATTCTTTCACCTCGACTAGAATATGCCTAGTTAATACTATGAGTGCAAATAACCGCAGTCACACTATTATTGGACTGCTCGTCGCAGCGGGATTTGTTGCAGGCTTGGTGTTCGGTGCATATTTGTTTTATGCCTGGATACCGCCGGAAGTCATCAATCGTGACGCCTCCCCGCGCATGTTGCGCGCAGTTGATAATGTCAACACGGCCCAGGTGCAATACCGTGAAGTGTATTTGTCCTATCTGGCCCGCCGCTTCAAAGAAAAGGGCGGCTCGGCAGAAGCATTGGCTGATGTCGAAAACGCATTGGGTGTGACCCTGGGCGACACTTCACGCGCCCAGGCAGTCGCGATGACCCAAACCGCATTCGATGCAGCGCGCATCGAAAATGCACAAGAAACCACAGCGAACAAAAATCCGGATCAATCTGGCTGGTTTACCCTAGTGGATCAGATGGCATTATCGGATTTGCTCAAACGTTTAGATGAGATCAAAAATGAGCCGGTCAAACTATCGGCGGATGCTGGGTCAGCCCGCAACATCATTCGGATTTTGGGACTTTTGCCTTTACTGTTGGCATTAGTGGGGGTCGTGCTTACGGTGAACTATGCAGTCAAGCAGCGCTTTGGCTTGACATTTTTGAACGACCTGCTTGGCCCAGTCGATGGCGATGTATCGCTGGGTGCGACGGGCGAAGACCGCACCTTTGTGCAGGTTGAAGATTATTCCTCGCCCACCTCTGGATACGCCGAGGGTGCACCGGCCAGAGCAATGGGCGATACTGCGTTCGATTCTGAAGACGTGGTCGATGGGAACGAGGTGCCGCTTGAGGAGCCACCCATCATCGGTGACACGTTGGTGACACCGGTGCCGCCTTCCACCCTTAGCCGCGGCGCACCGGGTGCACGCACCACATCGATTGGCGAATCGCTCATTTGCACACTGGCACCCACCACATATCAGCATGGGATCGACAACTACGACGAAGGCTTCGAAATCAAAAGCTCGTCGGGCGAATTTATTGGCGAGTGCGGCGTCAGCATTGCCGAGCGGATTGATCCAGCCTCGGACGAAGTTTGCGCACTGGCGGTGTGGGTATTCGACAAACATGCCTTCAAGCATGTGGCTAAGGTGCTATTGACCGATTACGCTTACAAGGACGAAGTCGTGCGCGGCAAACTTGCGCAACGTGGCGATGCTGTCCACGCTCAACCGCGTCCATTTAGCATCGAAACGGCCACGCTCAATG
Source organism: Chloroflexota bacterium (assembly GCA_031392845.1). Classification (GTDB taxonomy): domain Bacteria; phylum Chloroflexota; class Anaerolineae; order J036; family Brachytrichaceae; genus JANMVQ01. The sequence goes on along the minus strand of JANMVQ010000521.1, from coordinate 4,320 downwards.
TGCTGATCGATGTTAGTAATCTGAAACTCGACGCGAGCAAAAGTTATTTTGAGACGGTCACATTGGCGTTCAATGTGTATAAGAAGCCATAACTAATTCCCTCGATTAACCGGGTTTTTCCGCGAATCACGCGAATTCCCGCTAATTCATCGGCACGATATAACCACGAATCTCACTAATCTTCACAAATAATTCGTGAAGATTAGTGAGATTCGTGGTTCAACTTCTGTCTATGGGAGGGTTCCCTATGCGTTGGCGGTTAGCTGGAATTGCGATTTTGGTTGCGGTGCTGTTGGCCTACTTGGTACGCCCGGTCATTCTTGCCGAGATGCGTTGGCGCGACATCCAGCGGCGCGGCGTATTGCGCATAGGCATTGACCCGGGCCGGCAACCCTTTTCATACTACACCGCGCAAGGTTGGCAGGGCTCAGATGCAGAGTTGGCCAAAGCCCTAGGACAGCGTCTCAACCTCAGCATACAAAGCGATCCGGTGGGCTATGACGCCATGGCCGACGCACTGCAAATCGGTCGTACCGATATTGGCTTATCCGCGCTGGTAGCCGATCCTACTCGAACCGAAGATTTGGCCTACACCCACAGTTATTTTGACGCCGGGCCACGCTTATTAACAGGGCAGTCGATTGCGGGGTTTGAGGATTTGGCCAACCAGCGGGTGGCCGTGATGCTGGGCAGTGATGCGGATCGGCTCTTGCGCTTTTGGATGCGGCGCGTGCCGGGGTTACAAGCAGTAACATTCAACAGCGACGCGGCGGGGGTAGCCGCACTGGAGAGTCAACAGGTTAATGCCGCGCTGGTCGACGTGCTGGCTTTGCCCAAAGATGCCGAAACCCATTGGCATGTGCTTAGCCCGCAACCACGTCCGTTTGTAATCGCTGTGCGCCGCGACAGCACCCGCCTCTTGCAGGAGCTGAATCGCGCTCTTGATGAAACGGAGAAGAGATGAGGGGGGTGAACGGGATGAGAGGGTGAAGGGGTGAAGAAGTGACTCGCTCTCTCATCCCGTTCATCCTGTTCACCTCTTCTCCCCTTTACCTCCTCATCCCCTTCATCCGCTTACTTCTTCACCGACACTGCCAGCGCCTCATGCTCTGGGGTGCCATCGGTGTAGAGCAGCAGCAGGCCGGACTGGGCCGGTGATGCTGCTGAACCACCGTCGACGCTGGTCACGGTGACATTGGTAGCGCCGCCTGAGGGCAAGCCGGTGTCGGCAATCCCGCTGACCGCATAGCGCGGTTTGCTGGGTGTGAACACCATGTTCTCGATTTTGTCGGTCTGGCTACCCGTGAAGTAATTGTCAAAGGCGTACACTGAGAAAGAGATTTTGCTGTCCTTGGTGATGCCCAATGCCGCAAATGGGACTGTGAACACCATGTTGGCCGAATTAAAGTCCGCGCCAATAAAGTAGACCGGCTGAGTCTCTTCTGTCGTTAGATTGAACACATTTACTACACCTTGCCCGGTGGCGCCAAATCCGCCTATCTCGGAATTGAAGATCACATAGTCTGCTGTACCGTCGTTATTGGTGTCCACATACACATCGAACTCCGCCGGGTAAAGTGGGCTGGGGCGCTGCCGGAAAGTATGAATCGCGAATTGCAGCGTCTCGTCATCTAAGGCACGAGCGCCGACATACTTCAAGTCGATGACGGCAAAGTTATCGCCGGGCTTGGGCAACTGGCCCTTCGAAATCTTGCTGCTACGGCCGGTCAGCGCGAACACGTCCACGCCGGCTGTTTCTGCGCCGAGATTGGCCAATGTCATGCTAGCTTGCCCATTGTGCAGTTTTAGTTTGTCGCTGCTGGAGATTACATCACTGGCTTTGTGCGGCAAAATGTGCCAGGCCATGTGAATTTTATCGGTGGCATCCGAAATATTCAGATAGCCATCAAATTCCACATCCTGTAGGAGATACCCGCTCCCGCCCAATGGGCCACCATTTAAGCTCCAGCTTGGCAATTTGGTTGGATTCACGATCAGCGTTACATCAAATGTTTCGCTGCCGTTGGCATCGACTTGCACAGTGGGTGGGGCTAGCACAGTCACCGCGCTGTTTACGTCTGTTGTATAGCGGAAGGTTGGCTCAATGTTATAAACCCGCGCTTCATTGCTGTAATTGCGGACTCGCACTGTGCGCTTAAAGGCCTTCACATTGGTCGATGGGCTGTAGCCAAACGACAGGCTGCCGGTCAGGGCGGCCTCATCCCAGGCGGCGGTCTTGGCAGCCAGCGCTTTGTCCACCCGCACTTCGCCTCCACCAATCCGGGTGATGGGTGCGAGTAGCCCCAACGGTTTGTTGATGTAAATCTCGGTTTCGGCGGTGTTCATCAGCAGCGACTTGATCTCCGGCACACTCAACGTCGGGTATTGCTGGCGCATCAGTGCGGCTGAACCCGACACCATCGGCGCTGCCCCAGAGGTGCCACCGAAGGCCGTTTCGCCCGTGCCAGTCCCCACTTCTGCCGAGACCGACCCACCCGGTGCGCCAATATCTGGCTTGATCGATTGATTGACAATATTGGGGCCGCGTGACGATGACGAGACCATATGGCCCACAATTGAGATCGCACTGGCTGGGTTAATCGTAATGACCTGATCGAGTTGCGATTTGAGGGCAATACCTTCATCTTGGCGGATGCTGTAGCCCGGAATGCTGGCATCACCACCGCCAAAAGAGAATGAGGGCGGGAAGTCGCCGGGGCCTTGGGCGCGGTTGTTGGCGATTAGCGCCGAGAGTGCGCCACCTGCTGCGGCATTGGCCACCTTGACGCTGACGTTACATGTGCCACGATCAATCAACACAATCTGGCCGGTGAGCGACCCTGCCGCAAATGGCGTGCAGCCACGCGCATTAGTAGTGTCGTAGGTCAACACGCCGCTAACCGTCACGGGTGTGGCCGACCAGGCCTGCCATATGCCATACACCGTAGTGCTGACCGCGACAATCGGGAAGATCTTGTCCGAGGGCACGCTGGTTTGCGCCACGCTGATCACTTCTGGTTGGCTGGAGGGCGACCCTAGCTTGTAAGGGTAGTCCGAGCCGTTGCCGGCCGATGCCACCACGATCACGCCAGCGCGGGCAGCCACGCCGAGCGCATAGGAAAGATCGTCTTCTGCTTGTCCGTAGTCGCTACCCAAAGACAGGTTTGCCACCTGGACATGATCGCTCAGATCGTTATCGCCGTTGGGGTCGAGTAGGTAATCCACCGCCTTCAACAGCGCCACCCCGCTGCATGCGGATGCAACCGAGCTGCACACTTTGATCGCCAGTAGCTTCGCGCCGGGGGCCACACCTACATGGGTGCGGGCGCTACCCGATAGCGTTTCACCCGCAATAATATCCGCGACATGGGTGCCGTGGCCATTAAAGTCGATAGGGTCAGTGTCTTCAGCGAGTGGACCATCCGGCCATGCCTCACCCACGAAGTCCATGCCTTCGATGACTTTGGCGGTGGGGAAGAGGCTATCGCGGGTAGTGTTCTTGGTATCAGTCACGGCAGTGCCGTAGGCAGCTGCGTAGGCTGCATCTGTGCCTGCGCCACCCAAGTTTCTGTGCGTGTAATCAATCCCCGAATCGATCACGGCTACCGTCACGCCGCTGCCATCCACGCCATTGGCTTGCGCCGTTGCTGCGCCGATATAGGGCACGGTTTCGCTGAGATCTAGCTTGTAGTTGCGCACTGGCCGCACCGACTTCACGCCAGGCAGGGCGGCTATCTGGGCCAATTGGGTTGCGTCTACTTCCAGAATCAAAGCATTTAGGCCTTTGGTGAGGCGGGCAATTTCCTTGGCACCCAGAGCGCTGGCCAGGGCGCTGGTGCTGTTCTGACGTTCGGACAGAATGCTCATCTGCGCTTGCATGGCCTGCCGGCTTGGGCCTTGTTTGCCAAAATCGACGTTGGCAGCGCTCACTTCGGCCAAAGACGGCTCGATCAAGCTAACCACCACTTCCACTCGGCCTACGGCTTTGTACAAGCTTGGGGCCAGTTTGCGGGCGGGGCCATCATTGAAATCTTCTTGCGACGGGACACGTGGGGGGCGATTGGTCTGGGCATTAGACGGTAACGCCGGATAGAGCGTTATGGCCGCCAGCAACAATGAGGTAAGAACTTTTCGCATTTTCCTCTCCCAATGAAATGAATAAGATGGTGTTCTAAGTAATATATAACCTTTGGTGCTAGTTCAAATCAGTAGTTCTGCTCCATCTAACGCAAAAAAACTAACTAAATTCGGCTTCTCTTCCCCACTTCAGCAAGACCGAGTAACGCTATACCGCATAATGCAGTAGTCGGGTAATTGCGA
>JANMVQ010000512.1:0-45526 GCA_031392845.1 Chloroflexota bacterium | reverse complement strand
ATGAGGCCCCTCACTACGTTCGGGGTGACAATGTGCGAAAAGATAAAAGGCAAACGTTAAACAAATATAAGAGCTAGGTCGCGGTTGCGACTCTGGGCGTGTCGAGGCCGGCCCGCATGACAAAGACTAAGGGCAGCAACGCGACGCACATGCCGATGAGTGACAGGGCGGTGAACCCGATGGAGGCCAGCATCAAACCGCCGCTCAGGCTGCCAACAGCGGCGCCGACTTGTACACAAGTGTCGCTGGCCCCTTGCAGGCGCGCCCGTTCGGCCAAACCTAGCGCATCAGTTAGCAAAGCCGAGCCAGATACAAACATCAGGCTCCAGCCCAAACCCACAAAAAACTGAGCAAACGCCAACCAGAGTGTCAACAGCGAGAACGGGGCCAGCATGGCTCCTAGACCGAGCACAAATGCGCCGATCGCGATGGTTTGCTTTTTGCCGAGCCGGTCGGCCAATTGTCCTACTAAGGGCGAGAAGGCGAACATGCCTAGCACATGCAACGCCATCACGAAAGAGATGTCTCCAAGCGCGTGTTGGTTGTCCTTCATGTGCAGGGCCATCATGCCCATGACCAACACCATAGCCCCTTGGGCGCACACCATGGCGACGACAGCCACCAATGCATTGGGGTTCTCCATCGCTTCGCGGAAACTGCGTTGGGCGGTTTGGGACAGACTATCAACCAAGCGGCTGGGGTAAGTCTGAGCCACGCGTTTGACCAGACCGGGCAGATCGAAGGCCAACAGTGCAAAGATCAGCACGCTGGTGAGCACATACAGGATGGCGGTGGATACCATCGGGCCAGCGTAGGCATCGATTCCCAGCCGAGTGGCCCAGTCACTGGAGGGCACCAGCAGAGCCTGGCCAGCGACAGCCCCGATAGTCGCGCCCCACAACACAATGCTGATGGTGCGGGCGCGCCGTTCGGGCGGATGCACCTCGGCGGCGGCATAACGCGATTGATCGAGCACGCCCCGGCCTGCGCCCAACAACAGCAAGCCCGGCAAATAGATGAGCAAGGTGTGCATCACTAGACCGAGCGCGCCCAGCGCCGCGCCGATGCCGCCCAGCAACGCGGCCAACACCAGACCGGTTCTCCGCCCGCGTCGGCCCATAAAGACACCGGCCGGGTAGTTGGCCAGTGCGCCACCGACCAGCACGATAAAGCCGGGGATGCCCGCCAGGGCCTTAATTTGGGTGAGGTCAACGAAGGCGATTGAATTGATCGTCGCGGTGGTGTTGTAGGCGGTGGCTGACAGGCTTTGCGCCAGCAGCAAACCAATCGTCACACGCCAGACATTGGAGCGGTCGGAAGGAAGTAGGGACATATTAGATGCAGACATTTAGTGCACAGACTTGACGACCGACGACAGACGACGGACGACGGACGAAGATACGGCAAGTGATTCGAAACACAAGAGGCGTATTTTGGCACAAATATTGCCAATCTGTATTTCGTGGTTAAATCGAACCCATGCCAAAAGTTACCTTAATCGGCGCGGGAAGCACCGTGTTCGCCAAAAACCTGATGGGCGATATCCTGAGCTATCCAGAACTGTCCAACTCGACGATTACGCTTTACGACATTGATGCGGAGCGCCTCAAAACAAGTGAAGCGGTGGCGCATAAGCTGGCGGAGTATCTGGGTGCGAAGCCCAAGATCGAAGTCACCACCGATCGTAAGAAGGCGCTTGAGGGCGCCAATTACGCCATCAGCATGTTCCAAGTGGGTGGCTATAAGCCCAGCACTGTGATCGATTTTGAAATCCCCAAGAAATACGGTTTACGCCAGACCATTGCCGATACTCTCGGCATCGGCGGCATCATGCGGGCGTTGCGCACCATCCCGGTTTTCTTGGATATCTGCAAAGATATGGAGCAAGTCAGCCCGGACGTGACGTTTTTGCAGTATGTGAACCCGATGGCGATGAATTGCTGGGCCATCTCCCGCGCCAGCAAGATCAAAACGGTCGGCCTATGCCACAGCGTGCAAGGCACAGCGGAGCAATTGGCGCACGATATCGGCGTTCCGATTGACGATATCAACTATGTGTGCGCCGGTATCAACCATATGGCGTTCTATCTCAAGTTCCAGCGCAAAGATGCTGCAACGGGTACTTATGAGGATCTATACCCGCGTATTCGCGAGGTATTGACCTCGGGCAAGCAGCCGTCGTGGAACCTGGTGCGCTACGAGATGTTCAAGCGGTTGGGCTACTTCGTGACCGAGTCCAGCGAGCACTTTAGCGAATACACGCCGTGGTTTATCAAGCGCGACCGGCCCGACCTGATCGATGAATTTAACATCCCGATCGATGAGTATATTCGGCGCTGCGAGAACCAGATTGCGGGTTGGCATGCCTTGCGGGCCAGGTTTGAGAAGGGTGAGGGAATTACGCACGAGCGCAGCCATGAGTATGGCTCTGGGATTGTGCATGCGATGGAAACTGGCCAGCCGCGCATCATTTACGGGAACGTGCCTAATTACGGCTTGATCGACAGCTTGCCAGAGGGCTGCTGTGTGGAAGTGCCGGTGTTGGTTGACAAGAATGGATTGCAACCTACCAAGATTGGCGCGCTGCCGCCGCAGTTGACGGCGCTGATGCGGACGAATATCAATGTGCAGGAGCTGACCGTAGAAGCAGCGTTGACCGGCAAGCGTGAGCATATCTATCAGGCCGCCATGATGGATCCGCACACCGCCGCTGAGTTGAGCCTAGAGCAAATTTGGTCGCTGGTCGATGATTTGATCGCGGCGCACCAGGCAACAGGCTATTTGACCAACTTTTAGGGAAAGTTTCAGCGCAGCGACACAATGATCTTGTGGATTTGTGTCGCTGCGCTGATTATTTTTCCCGGCAACCCTATTGTCTTAGCGAATTCTCAGACTGATTAATTCTTGGTTAATACACGTCGTCCAGAACGGGCACACACTGTCAGCGAGTAGGAGGTACTCATGGATGTGCCATATGCAAAAGAACTGGACGACTCATATCTTTTAACGGAGACGCAAATTGCTCAATTTCGACGAGATGGTTATATCAGGCTCAAACATATCTTTCCGACTGAGCTGCTCAATTTTTATGCGGACCGTGTGACGCAAAAAGTGGAGCAGCTCAATACCCAATCCAAACCTTTGGCAGAGCGTAATATTTACGAGAAAGCCTTCTTGCAGGTGATGAATATTTGGCAGCAGTCTGACACTGTGTGCGCATTGGTGTTTAGCAAGCGCTTGGCGCGGATTGCCAGCGAGTTAATGGGTGTACGCGGCGTACGGTTGTATCACGACGCAGCGCTGTTTAAGGAACCGGGCGGGGGCATTACGCCGTGGCATGCGGATCAATACTATTGGCCAGTCAGTAGCCCAGTCAACTTGGTGGTTTGGATTCCGCTTCAGGACACGCCCATGGCGATGGGGCCGCTGGCATTTAGCGTGGGTAGCCAGCAGTTTGAGGCTGGACGGCAACGTAATATTAGTGAGGACAACGACCAGACGTTGCAATACTCGTTAAAAGAAATGAACTATCCCTTGGATGAAACCCCATACGAGTTGGGTGAGGTCAGTTTTCACATGGGCTGGACTTTTCATCGGGCTGGACCAAACATCTCGGAACACATGCGCAAGGTCATGACAATGATCTATCTGGAAGATGGTGCTTGTGTGACCCAACCGCGCACCCAGTTTGCTGAGAACGACCGCCAAATGTGGCTAAAAGGCCTGAATGTCGGCGACGTGATTGATACGCTGGATCACCCACTGTTGTGGCCTTGAAGAAAGTATGAAGAACGTATGAGGTATGACGTATGAAAACAGAACTTCATTTTTCATACGCCATACCTCATACCTCATACTTCATACCTTCCTACAGCAGTTTCTTCAGCTCAAACAATGCCATTAACGCCTCGAGCGGGCTGAGGGCATTGGGATCAATCGCTTTAAGTTTGTCGATAATGGGTGAAGGTTCGGCAAACATCGAAAGCTGCAGCGATGTCGTTGGATCAGTCAGTGGTTTGTTGTCGACAGTCTGTTGTCGATTCTCGCTTTCCAACTCCAGTAATAGCGCCTCGGCCCGGTGCACCACTGCCGGAGGAAGCCCGGCCAGTTGAGCGACGTGCACGCCGTAGCTGCGGTCGGCCCCGCCCTCAATCACTTTGTGCAGGAAGACGATTTTGCCGCCTTCGTCGCTCACAGCCACGTTGTAGTTGCGTACATGCGGCAGCGTGGCGGCCAACTGGATCAGCTCATGGTAATGGGTGGCAAACAGGGTCAGGGCGCAGCGCTCTGGATGGTTGTGCAGATACTCGATGACGCTCCAAGCGATGGCCAAACCGTCATATGTGCTGGTGCCGCGCCCGATCTCGTCCAGGATCACCAGACTGCGTGGGCTGCAGTGGCGCAAAATATTGGCGGTCTCGACCATCTCCACCATAAAGGTCGATTGTCCGGCAGTCAGTTCATCTTGTGCGCCAATACGGGTGAAAATACGATCGACGCAAAATAGTTTGGCTGACTGGGCCGGCACATAGCTGCCGATCTGGGCCAGCAGCACGATGAGCGCAACTTGGCGCATGTAGCTGCTCTTGCCGCTCATGTTTGGCCCGGTGATCACCAAGATGCGTAAGTCTTGGTCTAGCAAGCAATCGTTGGGGATATACGGCACATCGCGCAGCAGTTGTTCGATGACGGCGTGCCGACCCTCACGGATATTTATTTCGCCGTTGGTATTGAATTGTGGGCGGGCATAGTTGTTGCGAGCGGCCACCTCGGCTAGCGATGCAGCCACATCCAGCCGGGCGATAGTATGGGCGGCGCTCATCAGTGCCTTGGCATGCCCGCCAAGGGCGGTGTTGATCTCGATCAGTAAGCGTGCTTCAATCTCAGCGATGCGCTCGTCTGCATTTAAGATTAAAGTCTCGTATTCTTTGAGCTGGGGCGTGATATACCGTTCGGCATTCGTCAGGGTTTGCTTGCGAATGTAATCCGCTGGCACCAAATCGGTTTTGGCGTGTGTGATTTCGATGTAGTAACCAAAGACTTTGTTGTAGCCCACCTTGAGCGATGAAATGCCGCTGCGCTCGCGCTCGACCCGTTCCAGATTGGCCACCCAAGTTTTGGCATCACGGGCAGATAGATGAATGCCGTCCAGCTCCGGGCTAAATCCCGGTTGAATAAACCCATCCGCATCCGGCTCGGCTTTGACGGCGCTGGTGATGAGGGCGATGACGGGTTGAAGGTTCGAAGGTTCGAAAGTTTGCAGGTTGGTCATGGACAGCATCTCTAAACTTGCAATTGTCAAACTCTGTTCGCATGCCGCCTTCAAGCTCAGCAGGTCTTTGGGTGAAGCGATACCGGTGAGCACCCGTCCGGTCAGGCGTTCCAAGTCGGGCATATTTTTGAGGCCGTCGCGCAATTTGGTGCGTTGTAGCGTATCGGCGTAGAGAGCATCGACCCGGGCCAAGCGCTCTTCGATAGCGCTCTGATTCAGCAAAGGCTGCGCGACCCAAATGTGCAACAGCCGTGCCCCCATCGGCGTGTGTGTTTTGTCCAACACACCCAGCAGTGAACCTTGTTTATTGCGGCTGCGCGAGCCTTCGGTCAGTTCAAGATTGCGGCGGGTGACTGCGTCTAGCCCCATGAAGTGGCTGGTGCTATACACCCGCAAGTCGCTTAGTTGGCGTAGCGCGCCCGGTTGGGTCTCGCGCAAATAAGCGATGATGGCCCCGGCAGCTCGCAACGCCAGTGGTTTGTCCTCCAGCGCAAAGCCTTGCAATGTGCTCACTTGAAAATGGTCGAGCAGGCTCTGGCGGGCTTGAGTGATTTCGAAGCGATAGGCGGGGTAGGGGGTGGGGAGGGGGTGAGCGGATGAAGGGGGTGACAGGGATGAAGAGGGTGAAGCAGATGAAGGGGTCATGGCGCGAGGGTCTTGCGGTTGAAGGAGTTCGCGCGGCTGGATGCGGGCGAGTTCGCGTTCGTATTCGATTTCGTTATCAAGCTGAGTCGCCCAGAATTCACCGGTTGTAATGTCACAATAGGCCAAACCCGCGCTTGCCGAAGGGTCGGTCGTCCAAATTGCCGCTGCCAAATAGTTGGGGCGGGTAGCGTCCAACATACTGGGCTCGACGACGGTGCCAGGGGTGATAACACGTCTGACTTCACGCGGGACGAGACCATTGATGGCCTCGCTGCCCAATTGGTCGGCCATCGCCACCCGATAACCGCGCTCGATTAAGCGGGCAACATAGCCATCCACAGCATGATGTGGCACGCCAGCCATAGGCACGCGGGTGTCCTTGCTGATCGGGCGCGAGGTCAATACGATGTCTAACTCACGCGCCAGAATTTCGGCGTCGGCATCGAACGTCTCAAAGAAGTCGCCCAACCGAAAGAACAAAATACAGTCGGTATATTTGCGCTTGAGATCGAGATACTGGCGGCGAATCGGGGTCGATTCGTCTTGTTGTGCAGGTCTAGCCATAGGAGCGCGGCGGATGATAGCATGGAGGCCAAACAAGTAACTTCGCAAAACCTATGAGCAACTCTACAAACATCCCAACCAAAATCACTTTGGACATGCCGGATTGGTGGCTACCTGCGATGCAGGCATTGCCGACCCATTTGTCTACGCTGGATGAGCGCATGGCGGTGGTCAATCGCTTTGCTCGAATGAACTTTGAGAATGGTACGGGTGGTCCATTCGGTGCCGGAGTGTTTGAACTCGAAACTGGTAAGGTCGTTATGGTCGGTATCAATCAGGTGATGGCCACTGGCTGTTCGTCAGCCCATGCCGAGGTAATGACACTGTCGCTAGCCCAGCGCCGTTTGGGCACCTACGATTTAGGTGGGCCAAATATGCCTGCCCATCAATTGGTGGTGAACTGGTTACCGTGCGCGATGTGCTTTGGGGCTACGATTTGGTCGGGCATTCGCTCGCTGGCAATTGCCGGTTATGGTCCGGAACTGGAGCAGTTGACTGGGTTTGACGAGGGGCCGATCACGCCGGAGTGGCGCGCGGCCTTGGATAAACGTGGCATCGAATTGATTGCTGGGGTGCGCCGCGACGAAGCAGTGGCACTGTTCCGTGACTTTGGTCAAAGTGGGCAAACCGTCTACAACGGCCGAGCAAGTTAGTCGAAAACCTCACTGCTCATGTAGGCTACTCAAAAATACGTTAAGGTTTCGCGGATAGACTTGCCTTATATGAGTGCTGTCAGCCTTGATCAAGTCAATGCATTTGTCGTCGATGCATCAAAAAATATTCGTGGCGAAGTTCGTGTCGACTCAATTTCCCGTTCGCTATATTCCACTGATGCTTCGAACTATCAAATCACGCCGCTGGCCGTGACGCTGCCAAAGGATCGTGGTGATGTCATTACGTTGATGACGCTAGCCGCCCAATATGGCCTGCCGGTGCTGCCACGTGGCGGCGGCTCCAGCCTGGCGGGCAGCACAGTCGGTGAAGCGGTCATTATCGATGCCAGCAAGTACATGAATGGGCTGGTTTCGCTTGATATTGCGCAGCGCCGCGCACGGGTGTTGCCTGGCACAAACCTGCAATGGCTTAACAATCAATTGGCCAAACACGGCTTGAAGTTTGGCCCAGACCCGGCTTCAGCTGTCGTTTGCACATTGGGTGGCATGGTCGGCAACAATTCGACTGGCTCGCACTCGATTCTCTATCACATGACCGCCGACAATTTGCAGGCGGTCGATGTGGTGCTGTCGGATGGCACGCCGGCCCACTTTGAACCGACCCCGCGCCGCGACATCGCGCAACACGTGGTGAAAGGTGGTTTACTGGGCATGATCTGGCAGAGCGTGCCCTATATCGTTGAGCAGGTGCGTGCTGCGTTGGATGCCCGCCGCCCTAACACTTGGCGGCGCTGCGGTGGCTACAACTTGGATCGGCTTCTGACTGCAATTCCAGGTGATAACAGCGGCGCGATCAATCTGGCCGAACTGATCTGCGGCAGCGAAGGCACCTTGGGCATGTTGACCGAGATTGAGCTGAAGTTGGTGCCGCTGCCCAAACACACCGGCATTGTGCTGATGGCATTCGACGACCAGAATGCCTCGCTCGAAGCCGTGCCACACATGCTAGCGGCCAACCCATCGGCCATCGAGCAAATTGATCGCTTCTTGATGGACATGCAGCGGGCGGCGGGTGGCGAATACAGCATCGGTAACTTTATCGGTGCAGATGATCCCAATTCGTTGTTGATCACCGAGTTTTATGGCGACACCCCGCAGGAAGTGCAGCACAAAATGGCGGATTTAGATCGCATTTTGGCGCAGCACGCTGGTGTGCATCGCCGCTATCAATTCACTGATGGCGCTGCCCAAAAGGGGGTCTGGGAGATGCGCAAGGCGCAGGCGGGCCTAATGATGCGTCAACGCAGCCAGCTCAAGCCAGTCAATCTGATCGAGGATGTGGCCGTGCCAGTCGATCAGCTGGCTGCCTATATCCGCGACATTACCTGTGTGGCGGATGATCTGGGTTTGAAACTCACGGTCGGCGCACATGCCAGTGCTGGTTGCTTGCATGTGTCGCCATTTGTCAATCTAAAAACACAGGAAGATATCGACAAGTCACGTAAGCTGAGTGAAGCGGCTGCCGATTTGGTGCTGCACTACAAGGGTGCACTCAGTAGCGAGCATGGCGACGGTCTGGTGCGCAGTTGGCTCAACAAGCATGTATTTGGCGACGAGATCTATCGCGCCTTTCAGCTTGTCAAACGCGCCTTCGACCCGCACAGCCGGATGAATCCGGGCAAGATTGTCGATGGCCCGCCGCAAGAGAATAACCTGCGCTTCGGCCCAAACTATCAAGCTGCCCAAACCTTCCAACCGCAAACCCTCTTCGATTGGTCGGCTGACGGCGGCATCGCCAATGCCATCGAACAGTGCAGTGGGGTGGGTTACTGTCGTAAGACCACCAGCGGCACCATGTGCCCCAGCTACATGGTCACTCGCGATGAGCGTGATAGTACTCGTGGACGCGCCAATGCATTACGCAACGCCATGAACGGGCGTCTCCCACGCGAGATGCTTTTCAGCGAGGATATGAAAGCGGTGTTGGATCTGTGTGTGGGTTGCAAAGCCTGTCAGACGGATTGCCCCTCTTCGGTCGATATGACTCGCATCAAGAGCGAGTGGCAACACGGCTACAACCAACAGCACGGGGTGAGTTTGCGCTCATGGCTATTTGCCAACATGCCGCGCTTGGGGGATTGGGTGACGGGCATACCAGGGTTGGCACGCATCACCAACGCCGTGCTAGGCGTACCTGAGCTTGAACGTGTGGTGGGCAAAATGATGGGGATCGCACCGCAACGTCATTTGCCAAGGTTTGCGTCGACAGACCGAGTCGGTCTCCGAGACCGAGTCGGTCTGAGTCCCGTAGTGTTGTACATCGACACATGGGCCCGCCATCACTATCCACACATCGGACAAGCTGCTTACGATGTGCTGACTGCTGCTGGTTATAACGTGATCGTGCCCGAGTATGCGTGCTGTGGGCGTACCTATCTCAGTGAGGGGTTGCTGAACGATGCGCGCGAAAGTGCCGAACAAGTATTGCGGGTGTTGGGTGACTATGCTGAGGCCGGCACGCCGATCATCGGCCTGGAGCCCTCCTGCATCCTTAGTTTCCGCGACGAATATCCGGCCCTGACCCAACACCCAGCCCGCCATGCGTTGGCCAAAGTGGCCTGCACTTTTGAGGAGTTTGTGGCGCGTCATGCGGATATCTTTGCCAAAGTGATTGTCCCGCAGCCATCCGGCACTGCACTGTTACATGGACACTGTCATCAGAAAGCTCAGTCTGGCACACGCGCTGCCCACAAAACGCTGGCATTGGCAGGCTACCAAGTGAGCGAGCCAGATTCGGGTTGCTGCGGCATGGCTGGCTCGTTTGGCTACGAAGCCGATCACTATGATGTGAGCAAAGCCATGGCCGAGCGTGTGCTCATCCCGGCTATACAAGCGACGGCTGAGGATACTCTGGTGGTCGCGGCGGGCGTCAGTTGCCGCCAACAGATTCAAGATTTTGCTGGACGCTCAGCATTGCACCCGGCAGAAGTGCTGGCCAAACAGCTGCGGAAGGATGTTTAAATGACAATACGCCCCACTGGTATCACCGCCGACAAACCCCGCAAAATACTGCGTTTGACGTGGAACGATGGCAGAACCAGCGAGATTGCTTTTGACGCCCTGGTAAACGCCTGTCCCTGCGAGATGTGCGTTACTGAACGCACCGATCCCAATCCCCTAAAAATCCTGCGGCCAAAATCTACGGTTCTGGAAGCGATTGTGCCCGTGGGCAACTATGCCATAAGCATTTTGTGGAGTGGTGGTTGTCGCTACGGGATTTTTACTTGGGAGTACTTGTCAAAAATAGCCAAAAATAATGGGTCAACTTTTGTTGACCCATTAGCGTAATTGGTGTAAGCAATACCGAGTGATTTATTTGCCTGTTGTCGCCGGAGACACATTCGCTGGCCACTTGGCCGGGCTAGGAGTGCCGGGGACGTAGCTCTCGTCGCCGTAGTAGCCATGCACACCCATTTCTGGGATGTCCAGGCCACCGACTTCGACGGCGGGATCCACGCGCAACAGTTTCATCGCGTTCACGATCTTCCAGAACACATAAGACAGACCAACCACCGTGACGGCAATGGCACCCGCCTCAGCGCCTTGCGCGATCAGCTGTCCAAAGCCACCCCCATAGAACAGGCCGGTGACTGAGCTTTGCATGCCGTTCCAACCGGCGCTGGCGGCATTACCGGTGGCAAACAAACCCACCGACAACACCCCCCACATGCCGTTTACGAAGTGGACTGGCACTGCGCCAACCGGATCGTCGATTTGGGCTTTCTCCAGCCACACCGAGGCGAGACACACCAATACACCAGAAACTGCGCCGATGATGGCCGCGCCAATCGAATCCACAAACGCGCAGGGCGCGGTGATGGCGACCAGACCGGCCAACAAGCCGTTCACCGACATCGAGGGATCTGGCTTTTTACCAGGATGAATCCACCACATGTAGCACATGGCGGCACAACCACCGACCGCACCTGCGACCAAGGTGTTGGCAGCCGCGTTGGCAGCCAGTTGGCCGAAGGTGCCGGTGAAGCCCAGCGAAGAACCTGGGTTAAAACCGAACCAGCCGAAGAACAAAATGATTGTGCCGAGCACGCCGAAGGGTAGGTTATGCGCAGGGATGACGTTTGCGCTGCCATCTTTGTTGAAGCGACCAATGCGTGGGCCAATCACCAAAGCACCGGCCAAACCGATTGAACCACCGATCATGTGCA
The DNA here is from genome assembly GCA_031392845.1 of Chloroflexota bacterium. Lineage (GTDB taxonomy): Bacteria > Chloroflexota > Anaerolineae > J036 > Brachytrichaceae > JANMVQ01. The sequence goes on along the minus strand of JANMVQ010000512.1, from coordinate 34,205 downwards.
CGACGCCGGAGCCGGCAAAGTCCACTGCACCGTTGCCCAAACCAGCAATGCGCCCCAAGTTCTGCAGCCAGCCACCGCCCCACACCCAGTTACCGCACAGTGGATAGATGAACATGCTGGTCCACAGACCGCCCAAGCAGAAGCCGCTCCACTTGATGCGCTCGGCCATTGAGCCAGTTGGAATTGTCGCAGCTGTGTCCATGAATACCATTTGAAAGATGAAGAAGGATAGGATGCCGGTATTCAAACCAATGCCACCGAGTAGGAATCCACTGCCACCCAAAATGCCAAACTGCCCAAATGACAACAAAGGTGATGCCAGCAAGCCAGCCCAGTCACCTAGGGTGATGGGCGAGTGTGCCCATGCGCCTGCAACAGCGCCTGCGGTAGCGACTTCGGGATAAGAGACATTGACCGCACCGAACTGAAAGGCAAAGCCAGTCAGCCAATAGCCAAATGCACCGATGCAAAACACCATCATGTTCATGGTCATGGTGTGCGCAGCGTTCTTAGCACGGGTGAAACCCACTTCGACTAATGCAAAACCAGCCTGCATGAAAAAGATCAAGAATGAGCACAGCAACATCCACATGACATTGAGGGCGACTTTGGTCTCGCCAACAGTGGCGGCGACATCTTCGATCTTGGGTGGCTCAGTGGCCTGAGCAAAAATGTGAGGGGCGAGGGCAAAGAACACCGCGAGAGAGGCGAGGGTGCCGGTTAAGCGCACGGCAAAACGAAACCAGGGTGATTTTCGCATTTAATTTTGAGCTCCTGAAATAACTGTTCTTGTTTTGTTTCTTCTGGGAAGTGACGGTGCATGGTCACAAACAAAGCGATTTGGATATAACAGCTATTGCATCCTGGCACGCTGTGAGTGGTTATCGTTTTAGCGGGGCGATGGCCTCCTGATCAACGGGTTCAATAGAAAAAGCCCCCAGCACAAAGAGGTGCCGGGGGCTTCATGGACCCGAACTATTAGAATTTACTAAATCTATTTTAAAGGGAGTAAATGGCTTTTGTCAAGATGACACTATTCGCGTGCGTTTTTAGATGTCATTCGCAGAAAATTGAAGAAGACCCGGGTTTGCATATCACGCAGTAGGCGATCACGGCGACGTAGACGATCACGATCACGACGACGTAAACGATCACGATCACGTAGACGATCACGATTACGTAGACGATCACGATTACGTAGACGATCACGATTACGTAGACGTAGACGATCACGATCACGATCACGACGACGTAGACGATCACGATCACGACGTCGTAGACGATTACGATTACGACGTCGTAGACGATTACGATTACGACAACGTGGACGATCACGTAATCGCAAACAATCGCGTCCGTGATTTATCCATTAAAATGACCCCGACAAACACAAGCACCCAAAAGCTTGTAAGTGTCTAAAAGGAGATTGCCTCAAAACTATGTCATCTGCTCCCCGCGCCGAGCGATATGCAATCGGTGTTGACTTTGGAACATTGTCAGGTCGCGCTGTGTTGGTGCGCGTGTCCGATGGTGCTGAGGTTGCCTCAGCTGTCAGCGAATATTCAAACGCTGTCATTGACGAACGATTGCCCGAAAGCAATGTGGCCCTCGATGTGGATTGGGCTTTGCAAGACCCGGATGACTACATTCGGGTGTTTGCGCAGACAATTCCAGCAGTACTAAAGCAATCAGGTGTATCTGCCGAGCAGGTGATTGGGCTGGGGATTGACTTCACCGCTTGCACGATGATGCCGACGCTCAAAGATGGCACCCCGCTATGCAAGTTGCCACAGTTCCGCGCCAACCCACACGCCTGGATTAAACTGTGGAAGCACCATGCCGCTCAACCCGAGGCCGACAAAGTCAATCGGGTGGCTGCTGAGATGGGTGAGACTTGGCTGCCGCGCTACGGCGGCAAGATTTCGTCGGAGTGGTTCTTCCCCAAAGCGTTGCAAATTCTGGACGAAGCGCCGGAGATTTACGCTGCCGCCGATCGTATGCTAGAGGCTGCCGATTGGGTGAACTGGCAATTGACTGGCGTGGAAGCGCGTAACACCTGCACCGCTGGCTATAAAGCCATCTGGAGCAAGCGCGATGGATATCCTAATAAGGCTTATCTGCGTGCGCTCGACCCACGCTTGGAAAATTTCGTTGAGACCAAGCTTGATGCACCCTTAATTGCGATTGGCTCAAAGCAAGGCAATCTCACCCCACAGATGGCCCAGTTAATGGGTCTGCACAGTGGTGTGGCAGTGGCTGTCGCTAACGTGGATGCGCATGTGTCAGTGCCAGCTTGCAGCGTGACGCAGGAAGGCGTGTGGGTAAGTGTGATGGGCACCAGCTCTTGCGATCTGTTACTCAGCAAACGCGAGGCCATGATCGAAGGCATGTGCGGCTACGTTGAAGATGGCATTTTGCAGGGTTACTTTGGCTATGAGGCTGGACAAAGCTGCGTCGGAGATGGCTTTGGTTGGTTTGTCGACAACTGTGTGCCACCTAGGTACTTTGATGAGGCCAAGCAGCAGGGCATCAGCGTGCATCAGGTGCTGGCCAATTACGCGGGTGCACAACGGCCTGGCGAGAATGGCTTGCTGGCGCTGGATTGGTGGAATGGCAATCGCTCGATTTTGGTGGATGCCAATCTAAGCGCGGTTTATCTAGGTATGACGCTGGCGACCCAGGCCCACGATATGTATCGCGCCTCGCTTGAGGCCACCGCCTTTGGCAAGCGCACGATTGTCGAAGGTTTTACGAATGCGGGTGTGGCCGTCAATGAGATGATCGCCTGCGGCGGTTTGCCCGAACGCAATAAACTATTCATGCAGATTCACGCCGATGTGTTGGGCATGCCGATCAAAGTGTCGGCTTCTAGTCAGACCCCGGCGTTGGGTAGCGCTATGTTTGGCGCAGTGGTGGCGGGCGCAGCCAATGGGGGCTATGACTCCATCGAAGAAGCCGCCAAACATATGGCGCACCTCAAAGATGAAGTGTTCACACCCAACTTTGAGAACAAGAAAATCTACGATCAGATTTATATCGAATATATCCGCTTGCACGATTACTTTGGCCGTGATGCAAATAGTACGATCAAGAAATTGCGGCAGATGCGGGGACATTAATATCATGAGAAAAATTGGACTTCAACTGTATACCGTTCGTGAGATTGCAAAAAAAGACTTCATTGGCACACTCAAAGAGGTGGCTGCGATTGGCTACGCTGGCGTGGAAGGTGGTGGCTATCTGGGTGATTTGCCTGCCCGCGAGCTGCGCAAAGTGCTGGATGACTTAGGACTGAATTTTGTCAGTGGGCACATCAGCATGGACAATATCAAGGGTGGCTTCGAGGATTTGATCGAGACCTACGTCACGCTGGGTGCAAAATATATCGGCTTGGCCTGGATCGGTGAAGAGTGGCGCAAGACTGCTGCAGACTGGCAGCGTGCCGCCCGGACTATGGAAAAGGCGTCTATGTTGTGTCAGAAGAGTGACTTGACTTTCTTCTATCACAATCACGCCTTTGAATTTGAAAAATTCGACGGCAAGTATGGCTTTGACATCCTGTTTGATGCGGCTGATCCGGTTCTGGTCAAATCTGAGATGGATGCTTACTGGGTGACCAAAGGCGGTGCAGATGCAGTCACCTACATCAACAAGTATGCCGGGCGTGTGCCACTATTGCACATTAAAGATATGACCAAAGATGCAGCCAAGACTTTCGAGATCATTGGCGAAGGCAGCTTGGATTTTGATGCCATTATGGCCGCCGGTGACAAAGCCGGCGTCGATTGGTATTTGGTCGAGCAGGATCAATGCCCACAAGGCGAACTGGTCAGCGTGCGCAAGAGCTACGAGAACATTGTGTCGCGTGGATGGCTCGGTAGTTAGTTAAAAGCTGAAAGTGCAAAGTGGCCTATCGCAACTAGCGTACTCTCCACTTTGCACTTTCAGCTTTGCACTTTCCACTCAATGACCCCCCCGCCTCGCAAATCCTTCATCCGTGATGTGATCGAAACCGTGATACTAATTGTGGTTACGGTGACCCTATCGCAAGCCGTGCTAGCCAACTATGTGATTGAGCAGCGTAGCGCGGAACCCAATTTTTATCAGGGGCAGCGGGTGTTTGTGGACAAGCTCATTTATCGTTTTAGTGGCATGCACCGTGGGGATGTGATCGTGGTGCACCCGCAGGCAAATGGTGAAGATCTGTTCAAACGGGTGATCGGCCTGCCAGGTGAAACGATCGATATTCAGGCCAATCGTGTGTTGATCGATGGTACGCCCATTGACGAACCCTACCTTGCACCCAGCGCGGATACCATGCGTGGGATACGACTGGGCATTTTGCCGCACAAACTTGCGCCGGATGAATACTTTTTGATGGGGGATAATCGTAGCTTCAGTCAGGATTCGCGCTTCTTTGGGCCTTTTCACCGCGACAAGCTGGTGGGACGGGTCTGGCTGCGATACTGGCCGCTGGACACTTTTGCCCTGATTAGCGGCGCAACTTACGAGAGAAAATGACCGAACACACTGAAAACCCTTTAGCCTCATCAGACAGCATCGAGACTGCCCCGGCCTCAGATAAACCGCCAGAGATACCCACACCCATTGACGCGCCACCCCTTGCAAAAGGCAGTTTGGCAATGGCAGCGCTCCGCGAAATTGTTGAGACTGTGGCATTGTTTGCCGTCATCTTTACGGTGGCCCGCTTTTCGATCGGCAATTTTATTATTGTCGGTCAAAGCATGGAACCAAACTATCATCAAGATCAACGTTTATTGGTGGATCGTATCTCACCAATGCTGGGCTGGCTGCAACGCGGTGATGTGGTGATTTTGCACTCACCGGTCGAGGAAATTGACCTCATCAAGCGGCTAATCGGCAAACCTGGTGACACGATTGAGCTGCGCGACAACCGCGTCTACGTGAATGGTGAAGCTTTAAACGAGCCTTATTTACCGCCCAATGCCGATTCAGGCCCGAAAACCGGTTCTGCCACTTGGAAACTTGGTCCGGATGAATATTTTGTCATGGGCGATAACCGCAGTGCTAGCCAAGATTCGCGTTTTTTTGGCACTGCTGAATACAAGTACCTGATTGGCCGAGCGTTGCTGCTCTACTACCCGTTTAGCGATTTTCACGTGGTGCAGCACTATAAATACCAATGAATTGGGTGATTGAACCCTTGAGTCAATGATCAAACCTCCCAATCTCTAATTCTTTCCCATGTTAGATGAACTTCGTTATCAGCTTTACCAATTGCATCTCGAGTTGCCTAAGTACAACCTAGTTGTTTGGACGATGGGGAACGTCAGTGTGCGCGACCCCAAGACCGGTCTAGTCGTCATCAAGCCCAGCGGCATTCGTTTTGAGGACATGCGTCCAGAGCATATGGTCGTGGTTGATATAGACGCCAACATTGTCGATCCGGCTCAGGGTGATCTGAGCTTTTCAAGCGACACGCTCACCCATTTGTATATCTATCGCCACCGCCCGGATGTGTTTGGTGTGTGTCACACTCACTCGACCTTTGCGACCGCATTTGCTGCTATCGGCAAGCCTATCCCGTGTTTCCTTACTGGCATGGCCGACGAGTTTGGTGGCGAGATTCCACTTGGCGGCTTTGAGCTGATTGGCAACGAGGCCATTGGCAAAGAAGTACTGCGAGTGATCGGCGATAGCAAAGCAGTCATCATGCAGAATCATGGCGTATTCACCATTGGCAAATCGGGCTTGACGGCGGTTAAGGCAGCGGTCATGGCCGAGGATGCCGCCCGCACCTCGTTCTATGCGTTGCAGCTTGGCACGCCGGTGCCGATTTCGAAAGAGGATGTGGCCAAGCTATACGACCGCTATACAAACGTCTATGGGAACAAATCATTCTATAAGTAAAGGAATTCTGCCATGATCAACGGCCTGTTTGAAACCCACATCAACGTGACTGATCTCGAACGTTCGATGGACTTTTACGAGCGAGTGTTGGGGTTGCAACTGGGGAGTCTTGATCAGGAGCGGCGGGTGGCTTTTTATTGGCTGGGCGAATGGGGTGAGGCCATGTTGGGGGTTTGGGAAACCGCACCGGACAAAGTCATCTCGCAGCATTTTGCCTTCCGCGCTACGGTCGACGAGGTGCTCAATCACTCGGTTAATTTTCTGCGTGAACGTAATTTGCCATCTCATAACTTTCTAAACGATGGCACCGAGCGTCCAATGGTCTTTGCTTGGATGCCCGCTCTTGCCATTTACTTCGATGATCCGGATGGTCATTCCCTCGAATTCATTGCCATGTTGCCCGGCGCACCACGCCCGGAATTGGGCGTGCTGAGTTGGGACGCATGGCAGGAGAAGAAATGATCACTCCGACTGACCTCAAACATTACGGTGACTACTGACTATGCATTTCAGTTCGGGACAATGGACTGTAGGGCGTTTGGCAAGTAGATTTCGCCACCAACTTTGATCCGACCTTCAATCGAGGCTGAAACCGGCGAATTGGCGGACAAATAGTCGCTCAGCATATCAACTAGGAGTATGCCTGTGTCATATTTGTTTTGACCCTGGGTTAATATGGTGTATCCATCACCGCCACCCAGCATAAAATTGCTTGTGATTACGCGATAGGTTGCGTTGAGGTCAATAGGAGTGAGACTAGATTTGATCCCAGCCCGAGCGCGACTCCCAGCGACGCTCAACGATTGCACCATGACGCTTAAAATTCGGCTACCTGTTGGCGGACGCGTTGCCCAAGTAAACCTTAGCCCACTGACTTGAACAAACCGGCCGGAGGAGTTATTGGGATTTTGAAAGTCGACCTGGCTCACGGCGTTTTCCAAGACCGCTAGGATTTGTGCACCCGTAAGGTCGACACGTGCAAGGGTGTTGTCGAACTGAAGTGCTTCTATCACCCTAGCCAATGTGATATCGCCAACGGGTATAGATTTGCTGATTCCACTGCTATTCATGATGGCGATTTGCCCCCCATCCAGCTGCGCTTTTTGGAGCATGACGTCAGCGATAAGGTTGCCGAGGTTGGTCTCGCGGTTGCGCACATTGATTCGATCGCCATCTAGCAGCACTGATGTTCTTCCAATCACTTTGGCCTGTAACTCCAACAGCGGCGGTTTGTAGACGGTGTCAATTTGTGTTTGAAACACTGGGTCGGGTGGGATTTCTGCTTCTTCACCGGTTAGCAGAGATCGGTTGGGGTTGCCCAATCCACCTGCCCACACAGGGCGTATCACCCCGTTGATTTGGGAGAGACTACCCTCTGCGCTGAATCCCAAAGTGATGTCGCCCAGCCACCGGCCCCATTTCCAGACAGTGGTAACGACGACGACTTTGCCATCTGGGTCTGTGATGATCGTTGGATAAATGCCATCTGGATTGGTGCCCAGTAACGCCGTGTTGTTGGTGGGTAGGAGCGGTGTGTGCGAGTGTCCCCCAACAATAATGTCGATGCCGCGTACTTGGGCAGCAAGTTGTAGATCGACGGCATATCCAACATGCGTTAAGCCAACTATGAAGTGCGCGCCTTCGGCCTTTAGCGCATCGACTTGGGCTTGGGCGATGGTCGCCAAATTGGAGCTGAACGAAACATCGGCCCCGACATTGCTCAGGGCGGCAGTTTTGGGTGGCGTTAGGCCAAAGATACCGATTTTCTTGTTGCCTTTTGCGATGATCAGGCGTTTGCCAAGTTTGCCGGCTACGGCGACATCGGTCGGGGCAAGGGCAGATGCGAGTACTGCTGTGGGTAGCACATTGATATTGGCACTTAGCAGCGGGAAGTTCGCGCCGATGATAAAGTCTCTAATGGGCACCTGCCCCTTGTCAAACTCATGGTTGCCAACAGTCACTGCATCGTAGCCCATGCCGTTATAGAAGAACATGTCTGCTTGGCCGTTATATTGTGTGAAGTAAAGTGTGCCCTGGAACACATCACCTGTGTCAAGTAACAATATATTCTCGTCGGGCGCGGCAGTAGTCCGCAACTGATCAATTAGCGTTTTGCGCCGGGCGACTCCGCCAAAGTCGCGTCTGATACTGGGTTCAGTGTCAGTGCCCTCGCGAAGCGTAACGTTGGTGGGTTCGATCCACGAGTGATGGTCATTGGTATGCAGAATCCGCAGCTTGTAAGCAACCGGCCCAGCACCGAGTGCTATCTTGTAGCGCCCATTGATGTGCGTATATAAGGTGGCGCCAATAGCTAGGGTGGCACGTCTAAGAAAACTGCGTCGCGTAATATTTTGCTCGTTCATGGGTATGGCCGTCGATTACTAAATCACTAAATATTGCAACGTTGGATGCTATGGTTTCGGATTTACTGAAGCGAATATTAATCGTGTTTTCGCAATTATTGTTCTGATTTCGACAAGAATGATAGCGTAATAAGGTGCTTTGCGATACAGGCTCAGTCGCCGAATAACATAACAATGAACGTAACCACCTTGTAACACTCCAGCAACACCTTGCACGCATACTCATGGCATCGAGCTGGCCGCACAGCGGCTGGCCAAACCAGATGATTTAGACCCGCAGGAGTTTGAAAATGAACACAAACAACAACCCAACCATCGATGGCAAAGTGAACCACACGACGATGACCGACCGTAGTCTGCCGGACAGCCGTGATGAAAAACACCTGTTTGCCGAGCAGACTGACCAGCGCGAACCCAGCGCCACCGACTTTGGCCCCTACAGCTTGAGCCGTCGCCAGTAATCGCATGATATTTCGGTATGATTGCAGCAAACCTGAATGCTGCAACCTGAACGTCTGCGCCAGCATGTGCTGGAAACAAAAATTACCCCGCCACGTGCCAACCGGCGCACAATGGCACGCGCACGCTTAGTCACCAAGCTTCGAGAATCGCTTGATTATCGGCTGACTATTTTGCAGGCGCCGGTCGGTTATGGCAAAACCACCGCGTTGACGGCTTTGGCCGAGCGGGTGGCCCCTGCCCGAGTCGCTTGGTACTCAATTACCGAGGACGACACTGATCCAGAACGCTTCCTCGCCCATCTCATCGCGGCCATTCAGCGGGCCTTGCCCAATTTGGCTGAATCCCCCATCGTTGCGCTAGATCAAGCGGCCCGCGCTGCGGCTGAACATGACTGGCGGCGCGTCATCGACACCCTCATCAATGCCATCGCGCAAGCCATCGGTGACGCCCCGCTGATATTGATCGAAGAAGACTATCATCTGATTTCGCGTACCCATGTCCTGACCGAACTGCAAGAGCGCTTGGTGAATTACATGCCGGTCGGTATGCATGTGGTCGTGTCGGTGCGGCATGCATTGGTCGACCCGGCCCTGACCGCTTGGCGCGCCCGCGGAGAAGTGCTGGACATAGGTCCGACTGATCTCACCTTTAGCATCGACGATATCAAATCGCTTTTTGCGGATGTATTGGGCACGCCACTCAGCGAGTCCGATGTGCGATTTGTCGCTGAAAAGACTGAAGGGTTTCCGATGGCGCTACAGTCCGTTTGGCAGGCCTTGCGTTCCGGCGGTGAAACGCGCAGCGTGCACGAGGTGCTGCAATCTTCTGCCGATGCCTCTAATTCGCCTGCCTCGTTGCGCACGTTGTTTGATGTGTTGACTCGCAATGTGTTGAACTACTTGCGCCCAGAAGTGAGAGACTTCCTGCGGACTACATCGGTATTGCGAGTGCTTTCGCCGAAAGTATGCGATGTCTTGACCGGTGGCAACGGTAGCGCTGCCCGCATTTTGCTCCGCTTGCACAATCAGGGCTTGTTTATTGTCGCCGTTGGGCCGCATCAATACCGTTATCACGTGCTATTTCAAGAGTTTTTGCGTTCGCAATTAAATGCTGACGAAGCATTGGCGCTACACAAGTGTGTTGCACAGTTTTACCGACAGGCCAACAACATGCAGGAGGCCCTTTATCACGCTTTTGCTGCCGGTGATATTGACCAAGCCGCCGAAGACTTGTTGCAATTTGGCGAACAGGCCTTACAACTGGGTCAGATCGAAACGCTCAGCGAGCGTATCAATTCGCTGCCCTCCGAGATGTTGATCAAGCATCCGCGTTTGCAACTTTATCTGGGCGATATTTGCCGCATGCGCAACCGCTTCAAAGAAGCGCAATCCTGGTATAGCCAGGCCGAAGCGTTGTGGCGAGCGCGGGGTGATCGTACCGGAATGAGCCAGGCCATGCGCGCCAAAGCGATGGTGCATCTGGACACCATGCAACCAGCATTGGCCCAAGAATTGCTCGAGCAGGCCATCGCCTTGTCAGAGGGCATTTCTGATCAAGTCACCCACGCCCGAACATTGGAAATGCTAGCCGAAAACAAACTAAATATGGGCTTCCCTGACGAGGCCGAACGGCTGCGCCAGCAAGCGCAAGCGCTGCGATCAGGTAACTCCAGCGAAGATGCGTTGAGTGTGCGGGTCAAGATCCGCACCGGGCGTTTGTCCGAGGCGCGCACTATCTTGGAGCAATGGGCCGAAGCCGAGCGTTTCTCGGCTAGTGGGCGTTATCCGCATGCCTACCGCGAGACAAAATTATTGTTGGCATTTGTGCATGTGCTGCAGGGTGAGGTTGAACGGGCGCTACCGTATATCCATGAATCGATCGCGTCGGGCGAGCAACATGGTTTGCCGTTTGTATCGGCTATGGCTCAGGTGCGGTTGGGGGATGCGCGTCAGCTGATGCCAGATGCCGACGCACTGAGCGATTCAGTGCGTGCCTATCGCAGTGCCATCGATACTGGCAAACAACTGGCTGTATTTCGAGTGCAGGCCACCGCCTCACGCGGCTTGGCCCGGGCGTATGGTATGTCAGGTGATCTGGATTCAGCGCGGGGAGTGGCGCGCGAAGGTGTAGCTCTTAGCAAGCAAGTGGGCGATGGTTGGATCGCCGCGCATGTGGAATTGGCGCTTGGATCGGCGCTAGCGTTTGCGCATCAGCACACTGAAGCAATCGAAGTGCTGCGCCGGGCAGTCGATGGCTTCCGCAATGTGGGCGATGAATTTTGCTTGGCCGCAGCGTGGCTGTGGCTGGCGTTGGCGTACCGCGAATCGCAGCAGCCGGAACATGCCAGCGCCGCGCTAAACGAAGCGTTGGCGCGTTGTCTGACCCAAGGCTACGATTTTTTGCTTACGCGGCCGTCACTGTTGGGTGCGCCAGATTTACGCCGCATGTTCCCGTTACTCGCAGAAGTGAGCGCACGGGGTACCGATCGGCATGCCCGTTATGCTGCCCATTTGTTGCGTGCGGTGGGATTGCCCAAAATCGAATTGCACCCTGGCTATCAACTGCGTGTGTTTACGCTCGGCGAGCTGCGGGTCTGGCGCGGGGTGCATGAGATTCAATCCAGCGATTGGCAACGCGATAAGGCTCGCCAGCTCTTTCAACTGTTTATTACCTTGCGTGGGCGCCGGTTGCAGCGTGAGGAAATTACCGACATATTGTGGGCCGATGCCAAACCGGATGCCGCCTGGCGTGATTTTCGGGTGGCGTTGAATGCGCTGTTCAAGGCGTTGGAGCCGCAGCGGGCCGCCGACGCGCCCTCGGCCTATATTGGCCGTGATGGCTCCACCTATTTTCTGCGACCCGAAGCCGACATTTGGATTGACGTCGTAGGCCTGGAGCATATATGCGAACAAGCATTGCATACACCCGATGACGCCGCTGTGATGGCAGCACTGGAATCAACCCTGCCCATGGCTGTGGGTGATTACTTGGCCGATGCCCCATATGAGGTTTGGGCGATTGCGGAGCGCGAACGATTGAAGGCGTTAACCCTGCGGGCGATGGGGACGCTAGCTGCATTTAAGCTGGAGCAGGGTAAATTTGGCGATGCGATTGATTGGTGCGAGCAAATTCTTAGGCGCGACAACTGCTGGGAGAACGCCTATCGCATCGCCATGCGCGCCCATGCCGAGCAGGGCAACCGCGCCCAAGCCATGCGCGTGTTCGAGCGCTGCGTGAACACCCTGCGCGACGAGCTAGGTGTATCGCCCTCGCCCCAAACCATGGCCGTGCATGAGCTATTGTTGCGGGGCGGGGGAGTGTGAAGTTTGGATATTGGAGTATCTTGCAATAGCCTGAAACTCTTCCAAGGCACCCAGTCGCCGAGCTTGCTGTACGTCGGTATAAAATACCATCATGCAAGCGACGCATGTATCGTATGCCCAAATTCCTTACACTCGCGGGGGTAACGTGAACCTGAATGATGTCTTTCGTTTTGTCACCCCAAAAGTGCGGGATGCTGCCATTAAAACGGCTGAACAACTGAAGCAACTTGGGATTCGCCACGCCCTAGCGGGTGGGCTTGCCGTAGGCGCACATGGCTACCTGCGTGCCACATCCGATGTTGATTTCCTGGTGGGCGAAGAGGCATTTGAACATCACGGCGTGTTGGTTGCGTTTAGAGCGGGCGTGCCCATTGAAGTTGATGGAATCCGTATTGATTATCTATCATCGATCGCGTTAGGTCCGCAACTAGACGAAGCACTCAGTCATCCATCGATTAGCGAAGGCATCGCTGTCGTGCCGATTGAAGCGCTTATCTATATGAAGCTGCGGGCGCGACGGCGGCGAGACTTGCTGGATGTCGTTGAGTTGGTCAAAGCGGGTGCAGATGTCACACGCGTGCGATCTTATCTTGTGGCACATGCGCCGGACTTGTTAACCCAGTTTGATGAGCTGGTGAACGAAGCATCAGGGTAAATTCTACTTAACGACGCTCATTTGAGACCCGTCTCCAATACAGCACTCTCCAGTGTGAGCGTGCCATCGACAACATAGGTAGCGAGCGCCTGGACATTCCCCGAACCAATAACCCTTGGGTTGATAATAAAGTTGATGCATTAATCGTGATCTCCGTCACCAGTTGCAAAGGGGTGCATTTTTCTACTGGCGGATCCAACATTCAGTTCTTCGAGCGCAAGCGTAATCGCTTCGTCCAGTGTCATGCTTTGCCCAGCGGCAAAAGCAGCCTCGAACTCGGCAGCGCCCAACTGGGCACGGGCAGTCGCAAGCGTCGGCTCGACGATCTTGCTCTGCGCTTGGCGATACCACAACGACGAGGTACTATTTATCCAGTAGGGCGGCGCATCCACTACGGCACCAAAGGTTCGGGCTGCACCAAACAGCCGTGTCGCATGTTGCGGATTTTCCTCACGAAACGCCAGGTCTGCAATCTGAATCAATGAGCAGACTACGCCCGCCTTAAAGTAAAGTTTTTGAAAAAGCTGCAAACACTCGCGTAGGTCGCGCGCCGCGTGGGTTCGGTCGCCAACAGAAACCCTGGCCGACGCGATGAAGAATCTGCTGATACTCTCAAAGCCAATCCACGACATGGTGCGCGCAAGTTTTTGCGCCTGTTCCAAATGGGCGATGGCGCTATCAGTATGACCAAGCGGCAGTTCCGCCAAAGCCAGTCCCATCAATGCACACCAATAGGCAGGCAGGCGCACCTCGCTGTTTCTCTCCTCCCACTGCATGTATTCGTTCATTAATGTCCATGCTTGCTCATAGTCGCGCTCCGCCAATAGGAGCAGCCCATATTCCGTCAATATTTCGGAGTTCTTACACTCAGCCGATAGGAGCAGCCCATACTCCGTCAATATTTCGGCGTTAGCTGAGTCATCACACATTTCCTTCCAACGCATCACTTCCTCGACGCATAGCTCAAGCGCGCGCTTGGGGTTCACGGTATACAACGGCCCCAAGTAATAACTTGTTTGCCACTTGTCAACGGCAATGGCTTGTTCGTAGTACTGAGCCGCTTGGACTCGATTCCCCATGTTGAGATAACACGCAGCAAGCCTGCCTAGTGCCTGAGCCTCACCACTCACAGACCCCAATTCCCGGAATAGATTCAGCGATTCTTCGGCCCAGGCTAAACTGCGCGCATCGTTTAACCAGGTCGCCAACTCCTCCAGACACCAAGCTGTTCCTACCCTATCATCGGTCTCACGAAACAAAGCCAAACTCTCTTCATTGGCGCGAATTGCAAGTTCTATGTCGTAATGCACGGCACAAAAGAAGGACTTTGCCAACAGCGCGCGCGCCCGAGCGGAAGCTGAAGCCGCACTACCACGCGCCAACGCTGTATTCACCCACCTCAACCCTTCCTCTACATGTTGTCCAAGAGGGTTTCTATATGGCCACATCGTCGCCGCCAATCGCAAAGCCATTTCTCCCTGATCATCGCGCGTGCTGGCCCAAGCGAAGGCGACCCGCAGGTTATCTTCCTCAAAGCTCATGCGCAGCTTCCAAGCCGTGACGTGGGGGCCCCCCATATCCATTGTCTCTTCGGCCATGTTAAGAAAGAATGCCAAATGGCGGTCTCGCACTTGGTTTTCCTCGCTAGATGTGCTTAATCGCTCGAAGCTGTATTGGCGAATCGTCTCCAACAAGCGATAACGCACAAACTCACCTTTGATCTCTGCCACGACCAGCGACTTATCCACCAAGCTTGCCACCCAGTCACCCGTATCGGCGTGATTGAACACGACTTGAGCAGCCTCTGCCGTGAACCCGCCCATAAACACCGACAAACACGCCATCAGCGCCTGCTCGGTGGGGGTTAGCAGATCAAAGCTCCAGGCGATGGCCGTGCGCAGAGTCTGGTGGCGCGGGAGCGCCGTGCGTTTGCCGATGGTCAACAAATTGAATCGGTCGTCCAGCCGCCCAGCGATTTGCTCAAGGGACAAGGCGTTTACGCGCGCTGCCGCCAACTCAATCGCCAGGGGCATGCCATCCAACTGCTGGCAGATGCGTGTCAGGACAACGGCATTGGCCTCCGTCACCGCAAAGCCCTGCCGCACTGCCTGCGCGCGGACAACGAACAAGGCTTTGGCCTCAGCCTCAGACAACGAGGGTGCCCGCCACAGCGTTTCTCCGGCACACCGCAACGCCTCGCGGCTGGTGGCGAGGATGTGCAGCCGGGGGCAGGTTTGCAGCAATTGTTCGGCCAATGCGGCACTGGCAGCAATCACATGTTCGCAGTTGTCGAAGATCAACACGGCGTGGCAGCCTTCCAGACGCGCGATCAACGCCTCAATCACAGGCACGCCCGGATGTTCGGCCAGCCGAAAGACAGCGGCGGCTGTTTGCGCCATCTGGTCGGCGTGCGTTACCGGCGCAAAATCAATCATCCACACGCCATCGCCAAAATTTTGTTGCACCCGCGCCGCTACTTCCAACGCCAGCCGCGTCTTGCCCACCCCACCTGCACCGGTCAAAGTCAGTAAACGTGTTTGACGCAGTCGCGCTGTTAGTTCTGCGACTTGATCGGCACGACCTACAAAGGATGTCCATTGAGCTGGCAAGTTATGGCGTGTTACTACCGTGGCGGGGGCATCCTTTGTCAACTGTTCAATAAGCGCGGCCTCTTCCGGCTTGCCAGAATAGAGCGGCGGCATGCCAGCCGCCTCAAGCAAGGCATTCGCTTCCTGCTGTCGAGCCAACATGCCGAGCTCATGAAGCGCCGAAACAATGCGCAACACCCGCGATCGACCGGATGGCCCAGTCAGCTCGCGCTTGCCCTGCGCCATTTTGCCCAGCAGAGAGGCATCGTAGCCAATTTGCGCAGCAAGTTTGGCCTGGCTCAGGCCAGGTTTACGCAGTCGGTAATGTTCGAGCAACTTGCCGAAAGGATGGCTCATGATTTAACGGTGAACCGAGTCTACGGCGAACCGCGCCACACCACAAGCGCCGGACAGAACTGTCCAGCCAACTGGACAAAAGTGTCCATGTTGCTGGCTGGTGCTGCGACTATGCTAATCACAAGCGCGGCATATGCAAGAAACCCTACCACCCCTTCGTCTGCCAACTCACACATGGCCTCAGTCCAAGTCAATGACCGAGACCGCTGGGAATGCGCGTTCACCGGCGGCTCGCTCCTTTGCACCTAGAATGAACATGCTCGTGGTTTGGCATAGCGCGTGGGATGCATGGGTGGCATATGCCGCGCCTATATCACTGCTGGCGATCCTTGGCCTAACTGGACCCTCGATTTTGTTCGCCTATCTTGCCCAGTCGATTGGTATTTCTGACTTTGTGCACCTGAGCGGACCCCTGGTGACGTATCAAGGGTTGGCCAACCTCAGCCTGCCCAATAATGGGGCCGTCCTTTTGCTTGTGGCGCAGTCGGCATTTTCAGCGTGTACATCGATGCTTACACAGGTGGGAATCCTCTGGCTCATCCTGCGACGAGTGACAACCCTTCATTTCGGCCATTTGCTAAGGGCATTGCCGATGATGGGTATCGCCATTTTGATTCATGGCCTATTCATTACGGTTCCGGTGACTGCGATCAACGTGCCTCTGCGTGGAACTGCCTTCGATCTAGATAATTTGGGCCAAAAGGGATATAGTCCAGCAGGCATTGCACAGGTCATCCTCCTGCGGACATTTCATCATTTAGTTCCGCTGCCTGACTCTCCGTTTCGTGAATTTCTGGCGCTGGGTCGCCAATCACTTGGTAGCTGGCCAAGCGTCGAAAATTCCTACAGCCAGCACCTTGCAGATGAGTACGGATCCGCAGTAGCGGCATCTTCAACACGCAAACAAACACTTGGTGAGGATTCAGCAGTTCTGCGTTACGGATTTGTCATTGCCTGTTTAATAGTAGCTTGGCTAACCGAAATCCTACTACGGCTTCAACCCGCAGCGATATTGCACGCTACTGCAATTGGCGGCAATGAATTAACCGCAGCGTTGCACGCAACGGGGTGGACTATCAAGCACTTTGGTCATATTGCGGTCTTGAGTCTAGGGCTCCGGTTATGCGTAGGCGTGTTCATGATGGTTTTTCTCACGATCCCAGAAGTCATTTACGAAAGCGTTGAAGTCACTGGGTATATCGGGCAGGTGCTTGCCTGGCTCAAGTTACCACTGTGTGAGCCATTCGCGTTCACCGCAGCATGGTTAATGCTGAACAGTATCGCAACGAGTTTTGTCATTGCATGCGATGCTCAAATTTACCTTCAAAGTTACCGATGCACTTCGCGACTATCCGAATATGGCCGACCACTGATGTTGTCGCACGATTGATTGTATGGGTAGGCTAATAAGCCGATTCCACCATTTATAGGAGAAAAACCATGAACCAAGAAAGACTATACGAATTGTTAGGAAAAATGGTCACCGAACTGGGCGCGGCCTATGTCGGTGCCAGCGTCATCATTGGGGACAAGCTGGGGTTATACAAGGCATTGGCAGCCAATGGCCCGCTCAACTCCGCACAACTGGCCCAACAAACTGGCACGACCGAACGTTACGTGCGCGAATGGCTGGCCGCGCAAGCGGCCTCTGGTTACATCGAATATGATGCGACCGGCAAGACCTTTCATCTCACCCCCGAACAGGCGATGGTCTTTGCCAACGTTGACAGCCCGGTGATCATGACCGGCGGGTTCTACAGCTTGCAAGCCATCTACCAAGATGTGCCGAAGATGACCGAGGCCTTCCGCACCGGCGCGGGCATGGGCTGGGGCGACCATTGCAATTGCCTATTCTGTGGCACCGAGAAGTTCTTTGGGCCGGGCTATCGTGGCAATCTGGTCACGAGTTGGCTACCTGCGTTGGATGGGGTGGCGCCGAAACTCACGGCAGGCGGCAAGGTCGCCGATGTGGGCTGCGGGCATGGCGTTTCGACCATCGTCATGGCGCAGGCTTTTCCAAAGTCGCAATTCTTCGGCTTTGATTACCACCCGCCCTCGATTGACCGTGCTCGTGAGATGGCCAAAGAAGCCAACGTGACCAATGTCAAGTTTGAAGTCGCTACGGCCAAGGGTTTCCCAGGCCAGGATTACGACTTGGTGACATTCTTCGACTGCCTGCACGATATGGGCGATCCGGTGGGCGCATCGGCGCATGTGCGCGAGACCTTGAAGGGTGACGGCACGTGGATGATTGTGGAACCCTACGCCAAGGATGATCTCGCGGGCAACCTCAACCCGATTGGTCGAATTTACTACGCCGCGTCCACCATGATCTGTGTGCCGAACTCGCTGAGCCAAGAAGTGGGGTTGGCATTGGGTGCACAGGCCGGCGAAGCGCGCTTGCGCGACGCGGTGACGAGTGGTGGCTTCAGCCGTTTCCGGCGGGCGACCGAAACGCCGTTCAACTTGGTATTGGAAGCGCGGCCATAATCCTGCATTATTAGTATCGACCGGAACGCGGCGATGCTGCATCGCATGAGCGTTCCGGTCGATCATGAATTGGGCGTGGTCTTCCATGGCGCGCCAGAAGACGGCGGACCCGTGTTCACCGTCAAGTTTGAGGATGCCATTGAGCCCACTCCAGTTGTGTAGGGCGTCTGTGACAGCACTGGTGAAATGAAATCCCTTGGGAAACGAAAAGACGCGTTTTCTCGGACTTTAGACCTGGCTTCTCCATCCTACGATTCATTTGCATAGCCAGAAAAGCCACTTGCATCGCGCTGCAAGCGGGTTACATTGGCGTACATCCCGCTTACATCGCACTGCAAGCGGGTTACATCGGCGTACATCCCGCTTGCAAGCTGATGTAACCAGCTTACATATGACTGTAACCGGCTTGCAGCGCGTTGTAAGCCGGGAAAATTCGTCTGTAGGGCGTTTACAAGCAGTTGCAAATCGATTGAACTCAGCCTTTTGGCAGATAAACGGCGGTTGCAACGCGCTTGCAGACGGATGTAACCCGCTTGCAAATAGATGTAACCGGCATGCTGACAATGGTGACCCGCCTGCACATGTGTGCAAGCCGCTTACACTGCTACGCAACCGGCCCGCAACATGGCGTCATCGGGTTGTACTTGCGAGGATAATGCCATAAAGAAATGCGAGACTCCTATTCTCAACTGGACCAAGCCGACCCGTTGGCGCAATATCGCGCGTTGTTTGATCTGCCGGAAGGCGTGATCTATCTGGATGGCAATTCGCTAGGGCCACTGCCCAAGGCCACGCCGGGGCGCATCCAGCAAGTGTTGCATGAGGAATGGGGCACTCAGTTGATCAAAGCTTGGACGGCGTGCAACTGGATTGATTTGCCCGCGCGGATCGGTGGCAAGATCGCCCGACTGGTTGGCGCGCAGCCGGACGAAGTGCTGTGCGCCGATTCCACGTCGGTGAATGTGTTCAAGGCGCTGTCGGCAGCGCTGGCACTAAATCCCAAACGGCGAGTGATCTTGTCGACGACTGATAATTTTCCAACAGATCTTTACATGGCGCAAGGGCTGATTCGTCAGCTCGACAAGCAACATGAGCTGCGGCTGGTGAGCGAAGATGAAGTGTCGGCCCTGTTGACTGACGACGTGGCAGTGCTAATGCTGACACATGTGAACTACAAGACTGGGCGGATGCACGATATGGTCGCCCTTACAAAACAAGCACATGTATGTGGGGTGTTGGTGCTGTGGGATCTGGCCCATTCGGCCGGCGCACTGCCAGTTGACTTAAATGCTGCACAGGCCGATTTTGCGGTGGGCTGTGGTTACAAATATTTGAACGGCGGCCCCGGTGCACCTGCGTTTATCTATGTAGCACAGCGTTGGCAGAATGAGTTTCGTCAGCCGTTGTCGGGATGGCTAGGCGATGCGCGGCCGTTTGCATTTGACCCAACCTATGAGCCTGCAAACGGGGTGGGACGTTATATGGTTGGCACACCCCCGCTGCTAAGCCTAGCGGCTTTGGAGTGCGGGGTGGACATGTTGCTTGATGCAGACATGAATGCCTTGCGGGCGAAGTCTTTGGCACTGGGTGATTTGTTTATCGAGCGAGTGGAGATGAAATGCGCCGTGCACGGGCTGGTGTTGGCTACGCCGCGCGAACATGTGCAGCGTGGCAGCCAGGTCAGCTACCACCACCCAGAAGGCTACGCCATCATGCAAGCCCTCATCGCGCACGGGGTGATCGGTGATTTTCGCGCGCCGGATATCATTCGTTTTGGCTTTGCGCCGCTCTATGTGAGTTACGACGACGTGGCCCGGGCAGTCGATATTCTGGCCCGAGTTTTGGATGAACGGCTGTGGGATGCGCCGCAGTTTCGGATGCGCAAGAAGGTGACGTAAGCGAAGCGTGGAGACGACTGACCATAGACGATTATCATTTATCGCCCATCGCCCATCGCCCATCGCCCACTCACCGATTGTCCCCATCGCCCTTGATCTTTCCACGTTCGAGACGGTCGAAAAGCTTGGCTAAGTTGGCATCGGCAATGTCTTGGAGCGAGAGATCCAGTTCGGTCGCGACTTGGGCCAGATACCACAACACATCACCCAACTCAGCCTTGAGCGCCTCGCGTTCGGTGTCGCCGATCACACCGCCTTTGTCGCGGAAGATCTTCTTGACTTTGCCGGCCACTTCACCAGCCTCATTGGTCAGTCCTAGCGTCGGGTAGATGACGCCATGGCCGATGGGTGGATAGCCCGCTGTTTTGCGCGATTCGCGCTGGTAGTCGTTAAAGGAAATCATATCGTTTTTCTAGTCTCTAACGGGTAGGCGTCAAGATTTTGCAGACCGATCCACGCCATCAACGGATAAAACAGCGGATAAACGGATAGATGCGGCCTGCAACGACTACGCAAGCACGTGACTTTGCCACGAGCGCAAGAATATTCTCCGCATAACGGCAGCCGATCGCGCGATGCTTGCCACTATGGATATCCGTTTATCCGTTGAACATCCGTTGATGGCTTGCAAGACACAAACGCACGCAAAACAATGACGCCCACCCGTCTCTAACCTCATCCGATGAGGAATCCGCCATCAATGGGCAAAATGGCTCCGTGGATCATTTTGGATTTGTCGCTGAGCAAGTAGAGAATTGCGTCGGTTACATCGCGGGGGGTGGCGAATTGTTGGAGTGGGATGCGGGCCAGCATCGGTGCGCTTTTGACCGGATCGCCCCAAGCCAGCTCGCCCATTGGGGTGAGCGTAACAGTGGGGTTAACCGAATTGACACGGATGCCATGCGGCCCAAGTTCTAGCGCCATCATGCGGGTGAGTTGATCGAGTGCCCCTTTCGAGGCGCAATAGGCAGTGTGATTGAGCACGGCGCGCATCGACGATTGGCTGGACACATTAACAATTGCTCCGCCAGATTTGCGCGCGATCATGCCGCGTGCCACCACTTGCGCCACCAGCATCGGGGCGCGGACATTGACCGCTATCACTCGATCAAAGTCATCGGGGTTGGTGTCGAGAAACGGCTGTAGTATTGTGATACCCGCATTATTCACCAGCAAGTCGATTGCCCCAGCAGCTTCCGCAGCAGCATAGGTTGTGGTGGCATCCGCTAAGTCGGCAGCGATGGTCACGCAGCCGATCTCGGCCTTGAGTGAATCCAAGTCGCTGGTGCTGCGGCTAATAGCGACGACTTCCGCGCCAGCCTGGGCCAGCGCAATTGCCACATCGCGACCAATGCCTTTGCCGGCGCCGGTGACTAGTGCGCGTTTGCCTTCGAATTCTTTCATGGTGTCCTCCAGAATAGTTCTCACAAAGGCGCTAAGACACAAAGAAAGGGCTGGTTAGTAAGGTCAGCCTTTGTGTCTTAGCGCCTTTGTGAGAGAAAATCTTTGCCTAATACTTTAAGAAAGTTCTTGCACGCGCTTCCAAGCGCGCGTGGCGGCGACTTTGGCTTTGCGGGTGATCTCGTCTTCGTCCAGGGTAAGCAGTTTGCGGTCGGCCATAAGCATTTTGCCATTGCACAGCGTGTGGGTGAGCATGCCGCCGTCCATTCCAAACAACATATGCCAAGGCAAGTTCCCAGTGGTGAGTTGCGTATAGGGATGATAGTCCAGCAAGATGATATCTGCTGGTGCGCCGACTGCCAGCCGCCCGACGTGTTGATTCGGCCAGAATAGATCAGCGATCTGCGGGTTGTTCTGATACATCATGCCAGTGATTTTGTCTGCACCCATGGCACGTGGGTCAAGTTGATTGACTTTATGTAGCATGTCGCAGATTTTCATCTCAGCAAAGGCGTCATTGCTAAAGCCATCGTTGCCTAAGCCGACGCAAATACCAGCGTCAAGCATCTGTTGTAGCGGTGCCACCCCGACGCCATTATTCATATTGCTGCGCGGTTGGTGCATGACTTTTGAGCCCGATCCTGCGATCAGTTCCATCTCACTCTGATCGATATGAATGCAATGCGCCAGCATGGCCAACTCATCGAGTGCAGCATGTTCATCCAACCGTTGTACCACCCGCTGCTTGTACTTTGCATAGGCATTTGCTTCGTCAAACTTGTCCTCTGCGACGTGGATGTGAAATGGCAAATCCAGCCCAACCGATTCTGCAACACACGCGTCCAATGTGGCGTTGCTGATGGTGAATGACGCGTGCAGCCCCATCGCCGCTGCCAAGGTAGGCAGTTGTCCGCCGATTGCGGATTGCCGCAGGTTAAGCGCAAATCGCACGTTCTCGACGATGCCCGCTCGCGCGCCATCTTTGCCATTGCGATCGGTCACTTCGTAGCACAGTCCAGCGCGCAGACCCGCTTGGGTGACGGCATTGGCGATAATGTCGAGGCTGCCTTCGATAGCATTGGGGCTGGCATGATGATCGATCAACGTGGTGGTGCCGTGTTTAATGGCATCAACCAGGCCCACTAGCGTGGAGTATTTCACCCCTTCAAGATCGAGGGCACGGTCGAGCTTCCACCACAGCTTTTTGAGCACTTCGACAAAGTTTTTCGCTGGGCGTCCAGGAATGGCCATCCCCCGAGCAAAGGCGCCATAGAAATGGGTGTGGGCGCAGATATTGGCGGGCAAAATGAACTTTCCCCCTGCGTCGAGTTGTTCGGAGTTGCCAGGCGATTGGCGTTTTGCTACGCGTGTCTGTGGCCCCAATGCTACGATGCGGCCCTCTTCGATCAGGACTGCGCCATTGTTAATCACTTGGTTTGGCTCACCCATCGTGACGAGGGTGCCGTTGTGTATTAGCATGCGGGAATGATAAGGGATAAAGGATAAAGTATGAAGGATGAGGGATGAGGTGTGAATTATGACGCCTACGCCAAAAGTCATAAGTCATAAGTCCGGTAGTTGTTACATTTGTCCAAGATCGACACTGGCAATACATGTAACGTGAACCGGACTCATGACTTATGACTGATTTAGTACTTTTCACAGGTAAGCTAAAAATCTATCCGTTATTCGATCATAAATCCTTCATGGCTATCTTCATCAGCGTCCATGAGAGTGATAAATCGGTTACCGGGCCGCTCGACCAAATCGTTAATTTCGAGAGCACTCAGCAGACGGTCACCGCTGGTTTGGATGAAGGTGACACGCCGCCATTTGAGTGATGGAATAGGGCGGGGCAGGCGCTGTAACGGACCGAGCTGCAATTTGTAATAAGCCTCGTTGGCACGTGGATGTTTGGGCTGATCTGGAAAAAGATCAACTCTTCGCACCAACTCATGCCCGCGTACTTCCGCATATTCGTGGATGGCCCACTTTTCGTCACCAAAATCAGCAGTCAGATAGAACGCCAATAGATCGGGCATGTATTCCTGGGGTGCATGTTTGATCGGTATGCGATACCAGTGATCCCAACGAGCAGTTTCTAGGTCTTTTGGCTGGTTAATCAGGCACACGAGGATGCGAGCGGAAGAGTCGATCATTAAACAAGATCGTAAAGCTTCATTGTGAAATCGTAAATCGGGCAGAGGGACTACGCCTTTGTGCTGGCTTGCTTCTTATGGCGCGATAATTCCCCCCAATGCATGCTCTCGTACTGCTCGCCCGTGTATTCAAACTTTTATGTCATCCGCCTATTTTGCTTAGCCTTGCGTTGATGTCCTGTGCACCCGCGTCACACCCGGCCAGTCCAACCGAACCTGTGTCAACTGCGACGATGGATGTCCAGTCGAAAATCCTCCAGCTCAAAGGTGCGATTGGCGCGCATGACCCAGTCATCATCAAAGCCGATGGCAAGTATTATCGATTTATCACCGGCCCAGGTATTCCCATCGGCTGTTCGCCCGATTTGATCACGTGGATAGAGTGTGGGCGGGTGTTCAACCAATTGCCGGTGTCGATCTACAAAGCTGTGCCCAAGGTGCAGGAATTGTGGGCGCCAGATATTTCGTTCTTCAAAGGTAAATATTATCTGTATTACTCGGGCTCATCGTTTGGCAGCAATCAATCGGCCATCGCGCTGGCGACCAACACCACGCTCGACTCGCTTAGCAAGGAATACAAGTGGGTCGATGAAGGCGTAATTGTGCAGTCGCAGCCGAGTTACAGCTTTAACGCTATCGACCCAAATTTTGTGATGGCGCAAGATGGCACCGCCTGGTTGGCGTTTGGTAGCTATTGGACCGGCATCAAGTTGCAACAGTTGGACCCGAAGACTGGTAAGGCATTGCCCGATACGCAGTTGCATGCGCTGGCCCAACGCTTCGAAAACAACGGCTCGATCGAAGCTTCTTTTATCGTCTATCGCGCAGGCTACTATTATCTGTTTGTTTCATTTGATTTTTGCTGCCAGGGCGTGAACAGCACCTATAACATCCGCGTGGGTCGATCAAAGGAGATCACGGGGCCGTACATCGATCAATCCGCCAAGAAGATGCTTGCAGGGGGCGGCACGCTACTGTTGGATGGTAAGAAAGATTTTCGCGGTCCTGGCCACAATGCCATTTTGATCGAAGGTGAAAAGTATTATTTGATCTATCATGCTTACGATGTGAAATCGAATGGCACGCCCCTGCTGCACATCGAAGAGCTGCGCTGGGATATAGACGGTTGGCCCAGCGCACCCAGCCAGTCATCTGTTACCTCAGCGCCTTGATTTTGTCATTAATCGTCTGCGTCATCTCCTGATGCATGTTCCACCAGTCTTCGCTGAGCTGAGCGTCGAGTTCTTCAACCGATTTGCCCTGTTGTTCAACCCAAGTGTAGTACTTCAGGTTGTGCCAGCGACGGCGATTCTCGGGCGTGCCATCTTGAATCCAGTCGGTCTTTTGGTTATGCACAATGCCGTCGATGTATCGAACTGCAAGATTCTGGTCGATTGACCCGTGCGTTTCAGCCATCCACTGCATGGTGCTTTGGTAACGGTCGTTGTTGTCAGTGGCTGGGATCACAATTACATCGTGCTTGCCCAAGCCAAAGTGTTTGGCGGTCTTGATGGCTCCCAGCAAATTGCACACGCCGCTGATGCCAAAGATACCGGCAATGTCACACGCGTCGTCAGGTTTGACGCCAAACTGTTTGATAAGCACTTCGCCACCTTTCGGATCAGTCAACACCTGCAACACCTTGAGCGATTCAAGATCATCGATGCAGGCCAGCGCATCCATATTGGTGACGTGATGAATCCACGTCACGTGCTTGTCGCCAATGCCCTGAATCTCGTGCGAGCCATAACCGTTGTTAAACAGGGTGGGGCACTGCACTGGTTCCAGCCCGACGATCTTGCAGTGTGGAAACACCTGCTTTAGTCGGTCGCCTGCGGCAATTGTCCCGGCGCTGCCCATCGAACTGCAAAACGCCGAGATGCCTCGGGTGCCTAACTTCTGTGACAACTCCTTCTCCAGTTCTACAATCGTGTTGCCTGTCACATGCCAGTGAAAGCGATAGTTGCCCATCTCGCTGAACTGGTTCATGATCTTCATGGTCTGGCCATGCTCTCTTTGCAATCTATTGCACTCGTCGTAGATCTCTTTGACGTTGCTCTCGCTACCGTAGGTCTTGGTATAGGTCGCGCCGTAGCGCTCGATCTTTTCGAAGCGCTCTTTGCTCATCCCGGCGGGCAAAATCACCATACTCTTAAAGCCCGCCCGTGGCCCAACCCACGAGCCGCCGATGCCATAGTTGCCGGTGCTGGGGAAGACCAACGTGTGCTTGCCCGGTTCAATCTCGCCCGTGACATACTTTTCCACCATCACGCTGTAGGCTGGCCCGACCTTGTGGCTGCCAGTGGGGAAATCCTTCGCCACCATCACTACAATTTCAGCATCGACGCCGGTGAGTTTGTGCGGCATGACGAAGTAGTTTACGGAGGACGTAGGGCGAGAGCCAGATGTGGTGGTGCCTGTCTGTCGTCCTTCGTCCTCTGTCGTCGGTCTGTGCCAATTGATATTAAACAAATTCACCGGATCGAGCGGGTCTTGTGTCCGCATGTGCTGAGCTTTGGCACGAATCTCTGGTGCAACTGTGTCTGGGTGCAACATTTCTTCGAAAGTAGGGAATAGTTGTGAGGTCATTCTTAGAAGTCCTTTTTGGATAAGTTTTGCGGCTGAATTGTAGAGGACGAATACGATCTCGGTTGCCACGGCGCTGAGTGAATTCAGAAACGGAATCGCTTCGCATTTGGTGGATTTCAGCCGGTATCTGGCGAATTCGAGCAAGCAACAGCGCTCCAATCCGTGTATTCTCTTCACCATGAATATTTATCCAATAACCGCTATCATCTCTCGATGACTCCTGTAGCACCCCGTGCATACGCATTTCACCGATCTTTCCCGAAGCTGGATCGAGAATGGCATGAGTTCCCCCATCATTACCTGCTCTATGCTTCCAGCGGGACGTTTATCTTGGAGGTAGGCACGGTCGAGTGGGTGATGCCCCCTCAACGTGCAGCCTGGATTGAAGCGCTCACGCCAATCAGTGTATCGGCAGTTGGCCCGGTCACTTCGGATTCCGTGTTGTTTGAACCGGACTTTATTGTTCCGCCACCGGGTCCGTGCCGTGTCTTCAGCATGTCTATATTGGCCATCGAGATGGTGCGGTATACCGTGCGATGGGGGCCTGATCGCGCCCGTGATGACACAGCTGCCGACCGATTCTTTCTGGCGCTAGCCAATGTTTGTAGCGAACTTGCCCAAACACCTCGCTGCTGACTCGACCCACTCGATCGCAGCCTGCGGATTCATCTGGCCTGTGGCTACTGCATTTAACCCGGGCAGGTATTGGTCCATCAACACCAAACTTGGCGTCAGGCCCATATCGTTGAGTAGCCTTCGAATAATTTGTTGTCCTCTCCTTGCAACTCAGCTGGTAAATCTACCGCTTGTTTGACATGCAAAGCGTACCAGTTTTGTGTGGATAAAACAGGCTGCTTTAGCAAGTCCGCATCATCAGACCGACTCCATTCAAAGAGGCGATTGAGGGCTTCATCGACCGAGGGCACCCCATCCATCAACCCAGTCAACCCATCGGCATGTAAGCCCAGTTCGAGTTGCACGGGTTTGGTTGGATTAAACCGAACGCCCGAAGACAGGCGCGCTTCGGGAGATAGGTGAAAGAGCGCCTCGCGGTCGATGCGGGTGTATTCTTCTGGTGCAACGCTTATTTCGAAGCGGCACTCGGTGAGTTCGTCATTTTCTTGATTTAAGTGCGCAGTGAGCACTTGTACGCGCAGTCTGGAACCAGATGGCGCGGTAAATAGAAAGTGTTCATCCAATTCGTAATCAGTGTTTGTTATGGCCATGTTCAGTCCTTTTGACTCTGAATAGTCTACTTAGATTCTGCTCCAATTGCCGTCTACGTATTTCATACCCCAGATTCGCTGGACTTTTTTGGTCTTGCCTTTAAGGATGCCAGCATTTAAGCTCGCTTCTTCTTTGGTGTTTATGGAGCCTTCGATCTCCCACGACGCGCCAGCTTTTTTTGCACCTTTCAGGTTTAAGAGCGCTGAACCATTTCCTTCTAGGCTTTCTGCCTCTTCTGGCGCTCCGACAGTGGTCTCTAAATCCGCGCTGTCTGCGTAGAGTACTGCACCGGCGTTGTAAAGCGAATTGCCCCCTTCAACAACGTTGCCGCTGGTTTGGGCGTTGTTTGGATCCTCGGTCCTTACAACCGATTTGCCGTCCTCACGCATTCGTGTTGCGATCAGTTGCAACACCTTTCCAACGCGTTTCATAGCTGTTCCTGAGCCAGCAGCCACCTCGCCTTTAAGCTCTAATTCTGTTTCCGCATAGGCGCCTTTTAGCCATTTAAACTTAACTGAGGCTTCACCTTTCAATAGCGATGCATCCGCTTCCAGTTTGACCTCAATCACCTTGCTAGCATCCGAGTAGTCTCTCGTTCCAGCATCTTTGGCACCTTTTACACTTGCGCTGGAATAACGTTTACCTGAGGTGCCCTTAATTTCTGCGCTCGCTTTTGCACCGACACCTGCCTCGGCTTTAGCGCCAGCTAACCCGCCAGTTTCGACATATGTCTCATGATCGTTGTTGTCATCTAGCAATTCATCCTCTACTGCCGCTGCCCATTTATCTGAACGTGCCCGACCCACCGAATTGGTTGAACCACCCCAGAAATAGTTCGCCAGTTCCGATGGAACGACGGATGATTCTGTCAGGCGCTTGTAAAGACCATAAGAAACGAGCTTCATCGCGCCTTCATTGGTCGGAGCTTGTGCCTCGAAGTAGCCGCCTATTGCCCCTCTGAGTTCGGCTATGCCAATCGTGACTCCACCGGTCAACGCCACCTCCGCGCGCACTTTGGATTTGCCCTTTTCTCGCTCTCCTTCCAACTTTAGTAGCCCGCCCACAAATGCACCAGGTGAGACAGGCACCTTGAGTTCTAGCTCGACTTCACCTTTATCGCCGTTATTGGGCAACAGCACATCGAGTAATTGGCCAGCACGGGTCAGTGACGAGCTGGCGCTCCCCTCATGCCGGTCGCGCAAGCGCTTTAATTCGGCACTGCCACCTGTATACTCGGCAGGCACTTGGAAGTTCTCATTTCCCTTCTGCTTTTTTACAGTGTTCTCAAGCGCAGGTATGACTGTGCTGACCAATTCATCCTTAAACTTCACCATACCGACCATGCGCTTCGTGCGGGATGTATCTGTGGCATGTTCACTAATCCACATCTCAGTCAATTTTCTGATCTGTAACACAATATTAAGCCGCTTTGCAGGGTCAATCACAGATCCATCAAAATATGTTCCAATTAGCCTCTCTATTTCTTTCAACATGCTTCCGCGGCCAGCAAACACACCTTCGTAAGTCATTGTTTTAAACTGGTCCACGGTGGGCATGCGCTGTATACGCTTACGGGATACCGCGCTCACCGGCTCAGACGGTGTGGAGGTGGCTTTCTTAGATCTAAGAGAACTGCCCCCCTGCTGAATCGTATGCGTTAGCTCATGGGCCAAAAGCTGCTTGCCAGCATCCGTGCCGGGGCTGAATTTACCCTCATTGAAGTAAATATCATTGCCATGCGCAAATGCCTGCGCCTGCACCGAGCGGCTGAGGTCGGCGGCTTGGCCATCGGCGTGGACGCGCACGGCGGAAAAATCTGCCTTGAAGCGCGGTTCCATAAAGGCACGTGTCTCGTTGGGTAACGGGCTACCACCGCCCCGATTGGCCTCCAGTTGCTGTTCAATCTCGGCACCGGCCTCAAACCCGTCTGCGCTGGATCGTTGCACAGCGGGCTTGGCCTGGAGATCCTCTTCTTCTGCTGCTGCCTGGCGCTGGAGAAGCGGCTTGGCCTGGAGTTCTTCTTCCTCTAGCCCTGCTTGGCGCTGAACCGGTTGTTGCTGCTCACTTGGCAGTGCCGTCGCTGGCAGGGTCATCACCCGCTGGGCCGTTTGATCTGCTTCTTGCTCGAGTGGGTCATTTGCCGGGCCAACCATCAACTTGCGCTGTAATAGCCTTTGCACTGCCCGGTTGCCCAGGGTGCTCTGCAAATACAAGAGCGTTTCGGCACTGGCCGTCTGTGGGTTGTCCAGTGCCCGCTGCACTTCTTGCGATGGCCCTGCTGGCGCTTGTTGCTGGCCGGTAGCTTCTTGAGCTTTAGGCTGAGTTGTGTTGATTCCCGGTTGTTTTGGTTTGTTTTTTCGCTGCGATGTAGCCATTGGCCATCTCCATTTCGGTTGTCAAATAAGTCGATCTAAGGCGTTGTCCCCGATGCAATCGGGCTGCACACACTGCACAAACTCTCCGCTGCAATCGAGGCATGACAATGGTCGCCCTCGTTGTGCACCCAATCAAACCCAGCGTCCAAGGCCATGGCACACAAGCGCGCATATCGTGTCGTGTCCACTGGCCAAGTCACCAAGTCGATCGATCGGCCTTCGAAGTGCTGCGAATACTTTTGGCCCAGCACTGGCTGATTTAAGTCATGGTCGCCGAGCGAGTCATACGCATCGGTCACCATCAGTTGCACTTCGCCGCGCCATTCTTGGCTGACGAAGTCACGCAGGCGCGACAGTGGCAGCAGCATGGCAGGGTGCATCAAACTGTCCTCATCATTAAACGGCGCAGGTTCTTCCCGATAAAACAACACATCCAGATCGCGGTTGTCTATGAGCTGGTTAAACGCACATGAATTGCGCTGAATCTGACACACCATCGGCCCGGCTGCGCTGCTCTCGCCCTCGTCGTAGCTGCACTTTGATGAAATGTGCCAACCCAATTGCAGCTCGGTCAAGTTGCACTTGTGAGGCCGCTCGACACCGGCAAGAGCTGCTTGGGCTCGCGATACGGCCCCTGCTCGCGACGCACGCCCCAGCACAATCACACGCTCCTCGTGTGGCACCGGTGTCTCAGCTGCTTGTAACCAGCTCACTTTTAAAGCGCTGCTCGCAGTGTCTGCTGCCACCACCGTGGCTGCGCTTAAGCGGGTGTCGCTGGATGCTGGCGGCAGTAGCCTGATCACAACTGCGCCCAATACAAGGGCGCACGCAAGGACCATCAGGTTTGCCCGGCGCGGGGGTGTCTGCGTAAAGGATGTGTTCATTGGCTGTGGATGACCGTGGCCGGATAAGATTGATCATTGGGGGGTTCATCGGCGCTGGCCGCACTCTGTGTGAGCAAGGTCGCGGTCATGGGTGTGCTGATTTGACCCGTGATTTGTAGCATCGCCGCTAGATTGGGTGCCAGCGAGCCAAGCGCACAAGCGAATTGAACTGTTGTTGTGATCGCGCTGGAACCATTGCACAGCGTTGGTGTGTAAAAGACCATACTGCTGGCTTCAGGCAACGTAAATGTATTGGTCAATAGCAGGTTGCTGGCGCTGGATGGCCCAAGATTGGTCACCACAAAGGTGTAGGTCAGCGGTTCAGTTGTTGTAATGGCCGTAGGTGCTGTGTTAATCACTACTGTCAACGGCGCAGATGCCGTCACGGCGGCGGTCTGCGTCAGACTGTTGTTGCCCAGATTGGGGTCAAGCTGTGCCAAATCTAACCCCAAGCTTGATGTAACTACCCCGCGTGTGGTTGGGCTGACCATGAGGGTCAGGCTGATGTCGCGGCTGGCCTGCGCCGATAGACTGCCTAACCCGCATACAACCGCACTGTCATTACCCACACATCCCTGCGTGCCGGTCACAAAATACAAGCCACCGGTGATCGTATTTGTGAGCTGCAACTGTGTGGCGTTGCCCAGTGTGTTCAAGTTGATGATGCGCCATGTATAGGTCAACGGTGTGCCTGCAACGATCGCACCGGTTGGTTCCACCGAATTAAGCGCGATAGCCACATCCACTTGATTCACCGTTACGCTGATTGTCTGGGTATTGTTGCCCAGCACCGGGTCATAGGTTGTGGCGCGACTGTCTATTGTGATCGAAACTACGCCACGTAATGCGGCATTCGGGCTGATCGCAAACGTGGCTGTTACGAATTGATTCGCCGCCAGATTCGGCAGCGCACACTGGATGGGATATCCCAGGCAGCTCACGCCGACGCTTTGGCCCAGCACTGTGCCACTGAGTCCCAGCGGCACAGTGACATCGGCACTGGCACCCACCGCACCGGATGGGCCATTATTGGTCACGGTCATCAACACGGTTGTCGTATCGCCGCTCATAAGCATGGTGCTGGTGACACTGCTCGCCAGTAGCAAATTTGCCTGCGCAGTGAGGACAGTGGTCGACGTCACTATGTTGTTGCTGTTGTTAGCATCGGGTTGTGCGAATGCCACTTGACTGACGTTGACAAACCCGGCTGTCGTATCAGCAAACGCATTAATCGTCCGCACAATCGTAAACGTGCGGCTAGCTCCGGGTGCCAACGACGCTAGCAAACAATGGGTGGTGGTGATCGATCCTCCAGTGCTGCATTCTGGCGAGGCGCTGATAAACACGGTCGTGCTGGGTGCGCGGTGGCTCACTGTGATGTTGGTGGCTGTTCCAACACTGTTGAGGTTGGTAATACTTATTGTTGAGGTCACTGATAGACCTGCCATCGCGGGAGTGCTCTCTCCGTAGGCTACCATCAAGTCAACCAAGTTTGCGGCGACCGTTATCGCTGTAGTGGCGCTGTTGTTGACCGTTGTCAGCTCAACGTTGGATGTCGAAATTGTGCCGGTAATGGTCTGTGCCCCTTGGGTCACCCCTGTCGCACTGACCTGCAACGATACAGTCAGGGCCGCTGCTGCGTTTAGGGTCGGCCCGCTACAGAGCACCACTTGTGTTCCCAAACCGCTACAGGTTGTGCCTGATGAGGCGCTATAGGCGGTCGCAATCAAACCGCTGGTGAGGGTTTCAGTTAATTGCGTAGCTTTGGCTCGCCCGGTGCCGAAGTTCGTCATAGTAATGTTCATGGTCGCTGCGGCTCCCACAATCAGGTTTTGGCTGGATACCGTTTGCGACAGAGAAACATCTGCGATCAGAATTCCGGATGCTGCCTGGCTGGTGTTGTTGCTGATCACTGGGTCAAGCTCAGTCGCTGTAGCCGTAGCGATATTGGTGATGGTGACCGGCGCATTCCCATTGACTTGACCGGTAATTGTGATGAGTCGACTGCTCAAGGCTGCTAAGCTACCCAGCGAACAGATCACATTTGGGCTACTAAAAGCGCATCCAGGTGTGGCTCTACTGTAGTTTATGCGCGATGACAATGTGTCTGTCAGTTTTACCGAGGTTGCTGTTCCAACTGGATTGGAATTTGTCACCAACAACGTGTACGTCACGCTGTCGCCCGATGAGAGATACGGATTCACATCGATGTGGTCAACCAACAAATCAATTTGATTTAATACAACATTGATTGTGCTGGTATTGTTGACCAGATTTACATCACTTTCGTTGGCCCGCGCGGTGATGCTGATAACGCGTGCGCCGGTGCCCACCTGCGTTGTGTTGAGCACTAGGCTTGCCGTCATGGTGGCCCCATTGCCCAACGTCGCTTGGGTGCAGACGGGAGTGCTGCCGGAGCAGAATACCCCTGTGCTGCCAGTGTAGCTACCCATCGTAAGCCCACTGGGCAACGTTGTCGTCACGCGCACCCCGGTCGCAGCGGCTGGCCCAGCATTAGTGAGTGTTATCACCAGACTGGGTGTATCGCCCGCAAATAGCAGCGTTTGTGAAAGATCGGCCGACAAGCCAAGATCGTTGCCTGCCAGCACGCTCGTGGTGATACTGCTGCTGTTATCACTGCTAGCCAGGTCCAGTTGATCCGATCCAACAGTGACGGTGTTCACCAATTGCCCACGTGTCGTATCGCTAACCCACACATGCAGATCAATTTGCTGTGTTGCGCCCGGCATAAGGTCGTTCAGCCCACACAACACTTGCGCACCACTGACCGAGCACGCCGCTGGCGTCAAGAGCAAGCCTACGCTGTTGGGCAAGGTATCGGTCAATTTCACTTGGGTTGCCAGCCCACTGCTGTTCTGGTTTGTGACGACCAGGCTGTAAGTCATGTCTGTGCCTGCCTGCACATTAGCCAGTGCGGACAAGTGCGCCACACCCAGATTTAGCACGTTGAGTGCAAAGGCTTGCGACTGCGTGTTGTTTGCAGGCAATGGATCAGACTCAAGCCCGCTCACTGTCATGGGAATCGTCAGATTTCCCGCGGCGGCATTTGTTGCGCTTAGATTGAGCGTCAGCGTAGCCGATTGACCGGCGGCCAAGGCTGGCCATCCACACACCAGCGGTGTGCCTGCGCAAGTCGCACTGCTATTCGAAAGGACATTCGTAAGCAGCAACCCATTTGGCAACGTTGTTGTGAGTTGAATCGTTGTTGCCAAAGCTGGCCCGGCATTGGTTACAGTGATTGTCAGTGCAGCCACATCGCCATTAAACAACGCGCTCACCGGCAACTGATGGCTCACTTGCAGGTCGGCGTTTGCATTCACGCCGACGCTGCTTGTGCTGCTGTTGTTGGTCGTATTCGGATCGAATTGCGCCGCAGCGACTGCTACCGTATTGGTTAGGGTTCCACGCGTACCTTCATCGACGCGTAGCACCAGGTTGATGGATGTCGCTGTATGTGCACGTTATTACCCCCACATTCGCTGCACAGTTTCCTGGAACTGACAGCACGGTCGTCCCGGCTG
>JANMVQ010000439.1:0-8465 GCA_031392845.1 Chloroflexota bacterium | reverse complement strand
TTGAACTGGCGCTGGAAGCGGCCCGACACACCCGAGACATACCACTGACGGCGGTAATTGCGGGCAGCATCGACCCCCTCGATTTCTGAGAATCGAAGATTGTCTTCCTTCTTGTAGTTGGACCCTTCGATGCCCATCATCCATAGGTCGATATTGTCCTGACTGCTGACTAGCCAGTCGTACCACTTCATGCCAGCTTCTTGGCTTTCCTTGGACGCGCTTGCATTGAAGACAATGAAGTTCCATTGCTTTAGACTGCCTGTCCCTTTGTTGCCGGCACGCTCTCCACGCATATCCAAACCGCGCAGCTCAGCGTCCTTTAGCGAAGACTTCATTTGCTTATTCTGATCCACCCACTTGTAATCTGGCTCGTTCTCAACACAGGCAGCAGCCTTGCCTGGGAAGATGTAATCGACTTGAGCATTCTGGCTGGAACCAGAGAAGTTCAGGTCGGTCTTGTTGACATAGCCCTTCTCCCACCAGTTACGCAACAGTTTGGCATTGTCAATAAAGGGCACATTTTCTTCTTCATCGATGATCTTGAAATCTTTGGTCACATCGGCAATGGCCACACCCGTTTTGGTCGGGCCAAGTGACGGTACCCACCCCTTGGTGCCACGGTGGTAGCCCGTTAGCGATTGTGTAGTGACGTTGCCAAATGGGATGACCCCCTTCTCGTTTTTTGAAACAGCTTCTAGGAATGGTTCCAAGCTAGCCCAACCCCCTTCCTGCGTGGGGGCTGCGGCGTTGTACTTCGCGCGCAGATCTTCACGGTAGATCACGCCACCGGTGCCACCATAGTAGTAAGCCGTCGGGATGCCATAGATATGCTCTCCGACGAAGTTGGCCTTGTAGATACTCTCGGTCACTTCTTCTTTAAGTTTCTTACCGTGCTGATCAAACAGACCTTCAAGCGCCAGAAGCGCGCCTTGGGTCCGCAGGCTGGTCATCTTGTACCACGGCGCATCGAATGCCATGGTGAAATCGGCACCAGAGGCATACAGCACCGGGTACTTGGTCTGATGATCGTCCAACAACAAGGATGAGAACTCAACATTCAAGCCCTCGGCCTGCGCCTTTTTAGACAAAGCGGTCGTAATGGGTTCGATGCTCTCCTTAAACTGTGGCACGCCAAACCAACTTTCAACCAAGGTGATCTTTTGGGCTGCGCCCTTAGCAGGTGCGGTAGTTGGCGCAGCTTCCTTGGCAGGCTCATTGGCGGCCGGCGCGGCCGGCGCTGCGGCGGGTGCGGCTGGGCGTGCAGGCGCACAAGCGGCCAACAGGGCGCCGGCTGATCCGACGCTCATAACTCTCAACACTTCTCGACGGGAAAGTTTCTTCATACGTTCGTCTCCTTGAAATTTCAGAATCAATTACTCATATTTACCAGAAAGCATCCTGAGCGGAGCGCGGCATCCGCTCGTGCCTGTCTCACACTCAAAACCAGCGCGGAGTCGAAGGACGCGTTCTAAGCCGAAGCTGTGTCTGCGGTTGTGAACGCTCCCCGAAGGGACTGCGCAGCGCGGGTCTGCGTAAACATAGGCGCTTTGGGGTGCGCGCTGCTCCGCTCAGGATGCTTTTTCTAATATGAGTTACCACAAATATAAACCTTTTGCTCAACCTTTGACTGCGCCCATGGTCAGACCGCGCACAAAGTAACGCTGGACAAAGGGATAAGCCAGAATAATAGGCCCGATCGTGATACAGGCGGTTGCCATCCGGATGGACATACTCGGCATACCGGCCAAGTTAATCGAAACACCCGGCTGCTTCATGGCTGCTTGGATAGCTTGAATATTGTTGATCATCTTGAGAATGATCACTGAGAGCGGTTTGAAATTGGCAAAGTCGAGCAACATCACTCCTAGGAACCAATCGTTCCAATAAGCCACCGCCATAAATAGCCCCACGGTGGCCA
Organism: Chloroflexota bacterium; assembly: GCA_031392845.1. Lineage (GTDB taxonomy): Bacteria > Chloroflexota > Anaerolineae > J036 > Brachytrichaceae > JANMVQ01. The sequence goes on along the minus strand of JANMVQ010000439.1, from coordinate 6,547 downwards.
ACGCCGGTGTCGAAAGCGGCAGCACAATTTTGAGCAGAATGGTGGCGTCGTTGGCGCCGTCCATATAGGCCGATTCCAATAGCTCGTTGGGTAGGGCGGCGAAGAAATTGCGCAACACAAACACCCAGAATGGCTGCACCATCATTGGCAAGATTAACGCCCAGATGTTGTCGTGCATGCCCAGTAGATTGCGCACGGTGATAAACCATGGAATCAAGCTGGGCGTGAAGATCATGGTGAAGAAGACATAGAAGGCGATCTTGTTGCGCCCTTTCAGTCGCTTGAGCGCCATCACATAGCCGAGGCCTGACATGACAAACAATGAGCTGAAGGTGCCGACCACGGTGACCAAGATCGACACCATGTAACCGGTGCGCACATCACCGCCCTTGATCACCCAACGATAGCCTTCCAGCGACCATGCCCGTGCCCACGGCAGATAGCCATCTTGGCGCAGCACCAGATCATCCGTAAACGAGGCCACAATCATGATCCAGAACGGCATCAGGCAGAAAAGGGCAAACAAACCCAGAAGGCCATAGATCCCTATGTCAGCCACTCGGTCAAACACACTCTTTTTTTCAATCATGCTGTATTTAGAATAGGGTGTAGTCCTCTCCCCGCCGCTGTGAGTATTTCTTCACCAGCCAGTTTGAGCCAAAGATACAAATGAAGCCCAGCACCGATTGCAGCAAGCCAATCGCGGCCGAGAAACCATAATTGGCGTTGTTACGCAAAGCCCGCAGCAGATAAGTGTCGATCACATCAGTGGTGGCATACAACTGCGCCTTGTCACCTACGAGTGCGTAAATCATGCCAAAGTCGCCGAAGAAGATGCGCCCGATATCCAGCAACACCAGTAGGATTATCACGGGTATCAATGCAGGCAGGCTGACATACAGGATGCGCTGCCAGCGATTTGCACCATCGATTGCCGCGGCTTCGTACAATTGTGGATCGATACCGGTCAGCACTGCCAGATAGATGATGCAGCCCGCGCCGGTGCCCTTCCACACCCGCACGATGGTCAGAATCCACGGCCACAGACTGGCGTTGTCCGTAATAATAATGCGCTCATACCCCATCTTGACCAGCAGCGCATTGATCGTACCAACTTGATAATCGACCAGGCCAAACAGGACCATTGAGACGATGGCCCAGCCCATGAAGAAGGGCAGAAACATGATCGACTGTAGGGCGCGTTTGTAATACGCTAAACGAACTTCATTTAACAATAATCCGATTACCACTGCGAAGAATGTCGTCGCACCGATAAACATCGCATTGAGCCCCAGCGTGTTGGTGATCAGCCGCCCTACAATTGGCGACTCTACCAATAGTCGAAAATTTCGGAAGCCCACCCATGGGCTGGCAAACATAGTGCGTGGGCTATAGTCCTGAAACGCCATCACCGTCCCCATCATGGGGATATAGCTGAACATAAAAATGAAGACGACCGCAGGTGCACCCAAAGCAAACAGAATCCAGTTGTCCTTAATGTAGATCCACAAGGCTTTGATTCCAGTCGCCTTGGTTGTAGTGCCCATTTGTGGTAACTGCGGGTCACGTTTGAGTGGTGGAAGCGTATTGGCCAAGGTGAAAACATTGTAGACACGCCAGTGAATATACGCAAATGGATCGTCATACAAGCGGCGGTGCCCTTGTATAGCGATCTGACAATTCAATTATTTTTATGACTTCAAAACACAGTCTATCCTCGCCAATAGCGCTTGTAGTCATTTACAAGTAAGTGCACTGGCGGGCTGTCTTCTTCAATCTGCGGGAAACGCCCCACTTTCTCGTAGAAACAATTGTCGGTATTGTCATCATTGACTAGAGACACCTCACCCACAAATACACGGCTCTTGGCTCCCCAGAATTTGTGATAACAGTACGGCAGCAATGTAATGCTTTCGCCGGGCGTGAGTGTGACGGTTTCCCCTGCCGCGACCGTTCGATTGACACCGTCGATATTGACCGTAACGGGCGTATCTTGCAGACTGCCGTCCTCGTTGCCGTTGTAGAGCTGAATCACCAGATCGCCACCGCCACGGTTAATAATGTCCTCGACTTTGGTCCAGTGGTAGTGCAATGGGGTGATCTGACCGACATCGGAGATCAGAATCTTCTCGGCATATAGTTTGCCTTTGCCGGTTTTGAGATTATTCGGATGGCCGTTGCGAATCGTAAAGATGAACAGCCCAATTTTCGCGTAATCACCGCTACCAAAGTCGGTGATGTCCCAGCCCAAGCCGCGTTCCACGATTTCTTTGACCTCAGGGCCTTTGTGCTCCCAGTCTTGGGCTGTCCAATAGGCGAACGGCGGCAAATGAAATTGGTGTTGGCGTAGAAACGCATCGGCATCCTGAATAATGGTGTTAATTTCAGATCGCTTCATGATATTTATTCTTAAGTTTCTTCCAAATAAAACGGAGTAAACCACGAATCACACGAATCTTCACAAATAATTCGTGAAGATTCGTGTGATTCGCGGTTCAATTTCTCAAAGTCAAGAGCCTTTCTTAATTGCAATTCGAAAAGTTTTAATTTCATACGGGTTGATCGAAAACGAGAAGCGCTTGCCGTCTACTGGCAGTGCTTGGGCGTGGTCTCCAACCAAATTGGTTTCGTGGACCGCGTCAATTGGCCAATGCAGTTTGATGCTACCTTGCACCTGTGTGCCAGTCGCTTCGGCCACCCGCATCACCCAATGGTCATTCTCCACATACAAAGCGTGCACCACCAGATTCGCTGGCTCAACCTCAACAAAGCTCGCCCGTGCTGGCAATGCACCCGCATGAGCAGAACATTTGCGCACTTGGAGCGGCACATTGAAGGCCAGCCCCGCGTGATGAATTTCGGCGGATTGCCAGTCGCCCGCATGCGGCAGCAACGCTTGCTCAAAGTGATGCGGCACACCAATCTCAAAACCTGCTTCGTCTTTGGTGGCCGGATCATAACCGCCCACTGCGCCGTAACTTACGATCTTGGCGCATTTCATGAGCGAGGATGTCAACTCGTTTTTGATGAAGCCATGACCGGGGATACCCCGATTGAGCAACGCCACACCGTGAGCAGCGTCCGCCACATCCACCCAGTTCTGGGCGGCGTATTCGCCTTCGGGACGCTGAATCGCGCCAAAGGGGATTTCGTGGGTGATGTGCGCGCCTTTCAAGTTCACAGGGAAGACGTTGCGATAGCGCACAAAGGGCTGGCGATTGACCAACTCGGTGTCGATCTCCACGCGCGGCAAACCGGCATACACCCTAATCCGTGTTACATATTGGCCGTCGCCAAATGGCGCACGCATCTGAAACTCGGCCTGCACCGGGCCCAGTGTGCTATGTCCTTGCCCGCCATACTCGTCGGTAAAAATGGCCCGCCGCTCACCTCGGCCGGGCACCGGATCGAGCCGGTTGTCGGTGCTCATCACATCGCCGCGCAACGGGCCGTAGTACTCCCACGGATCACCGCGATCCTCCTGCCGACAGACCGTGCCAAAGCCGTGCTCGTCCGGCGCAACGACCTCCCAATCATGTCCCAGCAGCTTGAGCGAACGAATGGCACCCATGCGCACATCGATATGCAGCGACACGTGTTGGTTGCCGATCCAGGTGTCGTTGGGGTAGTGATTGCCAAAGAATAGGCCATTGAAGCGGGGCAGGCCGCCCCCACGCGCCCATAAATCGGTGGTGGGCTGAGTTTCATCGCCCTCCCGCACAAAATAGGTGGCGTAGCCCAGGGCCGGCACATCTGCAATAAAGATCAGATCGGCCCGTTTGATACTGCCATCGGGATGGCGTAAGATGCTGTCGGCCTGCACTGGTATGCGCTGATGGTCCGCGTCATACAGCGCCAGACTATGCCAGCCCGCACCCGCCAACCCCAGCGTGCAGCGGGCGACGTCGTGCCGCTCGCGCGCCAGCAGATTGATCACCACCAGTGGAATACCCGCTCCTTGCGTATTGATCTGGTCGGTCAGTGTGTGCAGGGAATCTTCGGTGTTGAGCGCGACCGACTTTGCGGCACGTTTGTGGCGATCACAAGCACGTTCATATGAGGCGTCCACATGGCTGCCGCAAATTAAATCGTGAAACTGGTTGAACAGCACCGGTTCCCACGCTTCTTCCAGCGATGCTGCTGCTTGACCGGCGTGCGCCCAGTTCAGGGCCATCAACTTCTCTGCTGAGAACAGCGCATTCTCCAACTCGCGGTTGCGCTGTTTCAGCAAGATGCGCGCGGCGTAACAGCCGGTGAACAACGGATTGAAATCCCCGCTAATGCTGGGCAGGTCGGCGGTCGATTGTGCTTGCAGATATTCCTGCGCGGTGGCCAGCACCGCTTCCACTTTGTCCTGCGCCGCGTTGTATTGCCGAATCAAGGCCGGCAGGTTGGGGTTGGGCGTGTGCAAGTCCAAGCCTGCTAGCGCCAGCAGTTGGCCGTTGTAAATGTAATCGCGCATGGCCTCAAACACATACGCATCAATGGCAGCCCGAAATTCAGGGAACGTATTGGGGTGCAGACCCAACACGCAGTAGTGATAGGGCAACCATTCGCAGCGCACGCTGCTGCCATCCAACCCGACCCAATTGAAACCGGCATGGGTGCGTTGATCGAGGCCCCGACAGAATACATAGCTGTCCAGCCCGGCCTTGGTCACGATTTGCGGCACTTGCGGGTGATGCCCAAAGCAATCGATCATCCAGCCGTTCTTGGAGCGCACACCAAAAGTCTGTTCGAAGTAGGCTTGACCATACAGGATCTGGCGCACAAATGACTCGCCACACGGCAGGTTTGTGTCGAGCATGGCATGCATGCCACCCGCCAGTTCCACCCGTCCCGATGCCACATGTGTTTTCAGGCGATCAAGCTGTTCTGGGTGCAAGTTGGCAAAACCTTCCACATAGCAACGTTGATCCAGCACAAACCGATAATCGGGATCGGTGTCCAGCAAATACAGGGCATCCAAGATGTGCTCGCTGCCCCACTTGAGCGTGACATCGCGGGTCAGAAAAACCTCGGCATCATAATGGGTATGCGGAACCACGAACAATTTGATCTTTGGCATGTTATTTCAAGAATGCTTGCACATCTTCTTTCTCAATCCGTCCGTCCGGACCGCTGCCGCTTAGCTGCGTCAGGTCGATTCCGTGCTCTTTGGCCAGTTGGCGGGCAGCAGGCGTGGCCAAGACCTTGCCGACCGGAGCGCTCATCGGCGTATTATTTTGGATGGATGGGGCAAGCATTGGCGGCAGTTCTGGCACGCTGGCTTGCTTTATCGTGCGAGGCAACTCGGTCGGGACCGCTTCACCTGGCGCGCCGATATAGGCGATGATGTCGCCGACCTGCACTGTGGTCTGGAGCGGGTGCACGATCTTGAGCAACGTGCCGGTGAAGGTCGATTCCACTTCGAGCGTCGTCTTATCAGTCTCCACTTGATACAGCGGTTCGCCCATCTTGACCGAATCGCCCTCGGCTTTGAGCCACCCTACGATGATGAGCTCTTCGGTTGTCTGCCCCAGGGCGGGCATGTTTATGGCATTCATTTGCAGATCCCCCGAATAGTGGCTTTGATCCGTTCCACACTGGGCACCACGGTCTGCTCCATAATCGGCGCGACGGGCAGCGGCACATCATAAGCGGCGACGCGCTTGATCGGGGCTTCCAGTGAGAAGAGACATTCATCCGCCGCACGCGCAGCAACCTCGGCGCCCCAGCCCCCGGTCAGCGTGTCTTCGTGCACGATCACCAGCCGCCCGGTTCGCCGCAGCGAGGCCCAGATCGTCTCGCTGTCGAGCGGCACGAGGCTGATCGGGTCAATCACCTCGCACTCGATGCCTTCGGCAGCCAGCTCTTGCGCTGCGGCCAATGAGCGATACAGGCTGATGTGGGTCGCCACGACCGTGACACTATCGCCCGCCCGCTTGACCACGGCTTTGCCAATCGGGAACAGATATTCTTCCTGCGGCACATGGGTGGTTAACTCGATACCGCCCGCCATCTGGCGACCTTTGCTGCCGTAGAGCAGTTTGTGCTCGAACACCAACACTGGGTTGTCATCGCGCACCGCGCTTTTGATGATGCCCTTGGCGTGATAAGCGTCCGAGACGCACACCACTTTCAAGCCCGGCACATGCATGAAAAAACTCTCCGGGCATTGGCCGTGCTGGGCCCCGCGGTTGGTTGTGCCAACTGGCGCGCGCATCACCATTGGCACTTTGAGTTTGCCACCCGACATATAGCGCATCTTGGCGGCCTGATTCACCAGCTCGTCCATGCACTCAAACAGGAAGTCGGCATATTGCATGTCGGCGATCGGGCGCATCCCCATCAGGGCGGCACCGACTGCGGCACCGGCAATCGCTTTCTCGCTGATCGGCGTGTCGATGATGCGCTCATGACCAAATTCTTCGGGCAGGCCCAGATACACCCCGAACGCACCACCAAAGCCGCCGGGCACACCGACATCCTCACCAATCAGAAAGACCTTGTCATCCCGCCGCATCTCTTCGGCGATGCCTTCGCGCAAGGCTTCGGCAATCGTGAG
>JANMVQ010000445.1:0-6743 GCA_031392845.1 Chloroflexota bacterium | reverse complement strand
AAAAGCTATGGTGCGGAATCGCGCATTGGCGGTGACGCGCGCAATACAATTTTGGGAATTGCCGCAGGCTGGGAAGAGATTATTACTCCGTTAGAGCTGACGCTTGAACTATATGACTCCTGCGTGGAGGCTGGCGCCGAGATGAATGGCGAAGCGGTTAAGGGTATTTTGGATAGATACAAGGAGTTGGCGGGAAACCCAGACAAAGTCAAGGTGTTTGGAGTGAGTGAAGTTGAGGAATTAATCAAGAACGCAGCCCAAACCACTCTCGATAAAGCATTTCTTGATGCTGCCTATGCAGATATTAAGGCGTATCGTGATGTCCAGAAAGATGCCGGGAAGAAAAAATAACTCGAGGAGGGCCAATGTCCGAATCCAAAGAAGTAAAACTTACTGGACGGGTGCGGGTGTTTGCAGGATGTTTATATAACCACGATTATTTGTGGTTCTCATCAAACGAGATCAGCAAAACATCAACCACGATTCCATTTCTACACAACTATGCATTGAGCTATGCCCTATCGCAATATGAGCGGGGTGTGGCTATCGGCAGCAAGCCAACCTATGCACTCGATCTTGAGCAAATGCCGTTGTATGCAACCCCAGCCAGCATTGTTCATGCAGAGCGTACCACCATTACATTTAATGCGTTGGATTCAATCACAATGCGCACGGACATAAAGCCTGCGGTTAACACACCCGATATTGGAAAGCGGGTTTACCTTAATCCAATTTTTGAAAGACAAGAAATTGAAAAACCTGACAAGGGCTACCAGTTTTATGTATTCACGTTTGATAATGCTGTGCCGCGGGCGGTGTTTCGGTTGGGCAAAAAGGGATGTGCAATGCGTGTGAGGTGGACTGAATTGGAATGGGCAAAGGCGGTGTGGCGTGACATGCCGGTTCGCCCTACCCACCCGGTGAATCCGCTTGACGTGAGCGGGAAAATTGTACGGTTTGATCCGGTAATGATTCCTCCCCATTTGCTAATGCGGGTGGCTGATATTCAGAATGACTGGTTTATCTTTCGAGGGTCACAGCATGTTGTGCACATACCCAAGCGGGTTGCGCAGCGCATAGGGCTGATTTTGCAATGAAGGTTCTGGGTTATGAATTGCCGGTTGTCCGGCATCCACAAGTTGACGTATCGATACATCCCCATCAGGCTGCGATGCTGGACGCTTGGCACTTGCATGACAGCTTTTTGTTGGTGACCAAAACGGGTAGTGGTAAAACTGCTGCAACTGTGCTGCCGATGGCACTGAATCTTAAGACATACAACGACAACAGCGCCTTGTTTGTCTATCCCACCAATGAATTGATCCGCGATCAGGAGCGGGCCATACGCGAGTGGCTTGAACAACGCCTGAACCGTAAAGTGCGTGTCATTACGCCAGAAAATTCGGTGGGTCTTGTTGATGATTCGGACGTGGAACTCGTGAGGATTGATGCAAAAATTCTGGAACACTTTTGTGAAGCCTGGAAACTGCGCACACGTAAGGTCAAACCTGACAAAGGACGCGCACTTGAACGATTGTTGAGTACCGCAAAACCCAAAATTGTTCTGATTAACCCTGACATTCTGTATTTGATTTATGGGATGCGCTACGGCAAGTCGCAAAGCGCGATAGCGGCGCTGCAAGCTTTTCAGACTGTTGTTTTTGATGAATTCCATCTGTATCAAGGCGTGGAACTGGCGCGTGTGCTGTATTTGATTCACGCAGCGCGCGAATTTGGCGCATTTAAGCGGGTGGTGTTGCTTTCAGCGACACCGCACCCAGAGGTGCGCCGCTGGGTGGATAAGTTGCTCAACCCGTTTGAGATCACGATGGAGACGAACACTACACACACGATTTCTGATATGCGTAGGGTAGCACATGATATTCAACTTTCGACCTTGCGCAGCGGGCGTGGAAAGGAAGTAGGAATCGCTCAGCAAAAAATCGGCGAGCTTCTGGCGCAAATCAAAAGCCTGCGGACTGCGCGCAAAGACGACAAGGGTTATGTGCCGTGTGTGGTCATTCTGAACTCAGTGGTGAAGGCGATTGAATTGGAGCAGCATCTGCTCGATTCGGGCTGGCTGCCTAATCAGATTGTCCCGATTCGTGGCATGAGCGATCGTCGTGTGCGTCAACTTACTTCAGATCAGTTGCTTGTGATTGGCACATCGGCAATCGAGGTCGGGATTGATTTTCAATGTGACTATCTGGTTTTTGAGGCGGGGGACGCAGCGTCGTTTATGCAGCGTTTTGGCCGCCTTGGCAGGCACGCCCCCGGGCAAGCGTTTTTGATTGGCTCGGAACGTGAGTGTCGGGCAATTGAATCTCTGCCTGATGAAATTTCACGCAGTCAGCTTGAGGAGCGCGTGGCTTTGACTTATGAAAATGCCGATGCCAAAGCGTGGTTTGTCGGCACGGAATTAGGTGCGTTTGCCGCATTTGCCCAGGCGTTTAATGTTCGCAGACAGGTCTTTCAAGACCGTGATGATGGTCCAGATGTGCAGGAGACCAAAGAGCAGATTTTTGATGCGCTTAAAAACATGATGAAAGTGTATGCCAATAAGATGGGGATTGTGCAACAGTTGACACAAGCCGAAAAGCTGTATTGGCGGCACGCCAGAGGTGCTGGGTGTACGTGGGTAGAAGATTATTTGAAGATTGACACTTTTCGTTGTGGTCTTCCCAATGAAACCGTGCATGATCGAAGTGAAGAACTGCGTCGGGGACCCGCTTTTGCCCGTTTTGAGGTTGATGTCGGGACAATCTTGGAAAAGGCAGCCAACCCGGTAACGAGGGGTGAGATTACCTTTGTGGATGGCTTTACGGAGCGACACAAAATTCGTATTGCACAAAGTTTTCGTGATGGAAGTATTGCTCCTGAAAGTTTGCAGACCACCACTGAGCATGACAATGTAATGATTACGCGCGATGGTGGCCTTGACAGCGCTTCCAGCATTATGTCACGGCGCGGTGTTGGGCATGTATTTGTATTTGTGCCCAAAGATGCTGTATCCCCTGATTGGCACATGAAGTGGTTTTATTGCCGCGACTATCAAAATATTCTTGCTTTCGATGGTGATGCGTTGCTATTGAAGGAAATGTGTAAACGAAACAAATCACACGTGTAGGTTGAATGAACCTAATCCGTCCGAGGAAAACTGAAATACGATGACTGAACTTTACGAACATTCGAAACCCGCTCTATCGGAAGACCGCCCTGACTTCACCGCTCACCTAATCTTCTTCGACATTGTGGCGACCGAGCCGATGTGGCTGCATGCCCACAATGGCAGTGCGCTGCGCGGGATGCTATACCGGGCGCTTATTGCGCTGAGCGAGGGGCGACGATTAAGTGGCAATCTGCAGATTGCGCCACAAGACCCAGTGCTGCGACGATTATTGGCCACGTTGGATGAACAGAGCGACCGTGGGCAGGATGTGCAGCGGCCATATGTGATCGTGCCGCCGTTGCTGGTGCAAGCAGAGGATTTGGACGAACGAGATCGCCATATCTTGCAGGCAGGTGAAGGCTTTACGTTTGGGATTACCCTGTTTGGCGCAGCCAGCGAGGCATTTCAATTTGTAGTAATGGGTATGCGGGCGGCGGAGGAAGACGGCATCGGGCGGCCACTAGGGAATGGGCGAGGTCGATTTGCGGTGGTGCGGGCGACCGCGCACAACCCATTGACCGAAACCACCCAGGAGTTGTATGCCCAGGGCAGTACGTTGGTGCGCATGCCGGATGTGCAGGTCACCCCTGCCCATGTAATGGCCCAGGCCAACCTCGATGCTCAGCATCACCCAACCCGGTTGCGCTTGCATTTCCATACACCGATGACGTTACGTCAGCAGGGCCAGCCGGTACATGTGCCGCACTTTCATGTGTTGATTCACCGCTTGATCGAGCGGCTGACCCAGATGAGCGAGATACATGCTGGAGCGCGTTTGGCGTGTCTGCCGGCCGACCGCGAAGGGCGCAACGCGTTGTTGCATTTAGCCGACCAGGTGCAATTGGCCGACAACCAAACGCGTTGGGTGCCTGCGCGTGGCTTTAGCGACCGCACCAATAAGCCGACCGAGTTGGGTGGCCTGATGGGTCACGCCGATTATGTGACCGACCACCCCGATGGACTGACCTCCTTCTTGCCCATCCTGCGCTGGGGTGAGCTGACCCACGCCGGGCGACACACAGTGAAGGGGAATGGGCTGTTTCGGATGCAGCTTTTGGGGGGTTGAGTGAAGAATCGAGAATCGAGAATCGAGAATCGAGAATCAAGAATTAAAAATTAAAAACAGGTATGACACCTATGACACCTTTGATACCTCAGACACTTCCGGCGCCTCAGACACCCGTTTCCCCTGCGACCACCCCCCGCAAACAATGGGGGATGAGAGGCCAGACGCATGTGCAGAATGAGACAACCCTGATTGTTGAAGAATTTGGCGCGATGCTGGGTAAGCATAGTGAGCGCTTGCGGGTCACGGTAAAGGGCGAGACGGTGGTCGAAGTACCGTTGATCTATTTGCGCCAGGTACTGATTAAGGGGCGCGGGGCCAGCGTGAGTACCGATGCGATCCTGGCATGTGCTGAGCGCGGGATCGCGCTGCATGTGCTGGGATCCAGCGTGGGTGGGCAGCAGGGGGCATCGTTGTATACCCAAGGGCTGACCGGCACGGTGCAGACCCGGCGGGCGCAGTTGTTGGCGTATAACGATCTGCGCGCGGTGACGGTGGCGCTTGGGTTTGCGCGGGCCAAGATTAGCAATCAGGCCGCCCTGTTGCACTATATCGGGCGCAATCATAAGCAGACCCAATCTGTGCTGAGCAAAGAGCTGCGGGTGATCGAACACGAGGTGCTTGACCATGTGGCCGAGCTGGATGCCTTGGTTGAGCGACCCGATCTGAAACAGATTGACAGCTTGCGGAATGTGTTGATGTCGGTAGAGGGCCGGGCGGCCAAGTGTTATTGGGGTGGGGTGAAGTTGATTGTGCCGGCGGCACTGAATTGGCCGGGTCGCCAGGGACGCGGGGCGAAAGACCCGTTCAACAGCGCGCTGAACTATGGCTATGCCATTCTGGCACGGCTGGTGGAGCAGGCGGTGGTGCTGGCGGGGCTTGATCCTTTTGCCGGATTTGTGCATGCCGATCGGCCGGGCAAGCCGAGTTTGACTCTGGACTTGATTGAGGAGTTTCGTCAACCGGTGGTGGACCGGGCGTTGCTGGGTATGTTGGGCCAGCAAATGACGATTGGTGTGCGCGAAGATGGTCTGCTGGATGATGCCACGCGCAAGGCCATCGCCCAACGCATTACCCAACGGATGGAGGACAGCCCAGAGCGTTACGAAGGTCAGCGGGTGCCGGTGCGGGTAATTGTGCAATCGCAAGCGCGCCATTTAGCCACATTTTTGCGGGGAGAGCGAGCTGGCTATGAAGGGTTTTTATTGAAGGGGTAAGAAATGAACTGCATTGTCATTTACGACATCCCCAGCAATCGGATTCGGACCAAGATTGCGGATATTTGTCTGGACTATGGCCTGAATCGGATTCAATACAGCGCGTTTGCCGGCGACTTGGCGCGCACCCATCAGCAGGAGCTGATGGGGAGGGTGCTTAAACGGCTGGGTAAGCAGGACGGCCGGGTTTATTTATATTGTGTCAGCGAGCGCGAGTGGGCGCAGCGCCTGGAGTTGGAGCAGACAACGCATGTTTACAGTCACTGATCTCAAACAGATGGGCTATTGCCCACGGATTCCGTTTTATCAATATTGTTTGCCGGGGGTGCGGATGGCGGCTACCGGAAAAATGGTGTTGGGGGCGGCCGCCAATGAGGCGACCGAACTACTGGAACATCGACGCAGTTTGCGAGCGTATGGCTTGAAAACGGGCACACGCGAATTTGATGTACCAGTGCAGGCGGCGCTTATGGCGCATCCAGCATTGGCGACTGGGCCGGTCAGTGCGCCCATTGAGGTGATTGGCCGATTGGATATGTTGATCCGGGTCCCGTTGGTGGCATCTAATAGTAGTGTGTCCGCGCCGCTCCCGGGTGTGGCCAGCGGCGCGAGTGTAGAGGAATGGATTCCCGTTGATTACAAAGATTCATGGGAGCCGCTCACCAAAGGCGGTTTGCCCCAACACAATTGGCAGATGCAGGTGGCGGCGTATGCAATGCTATTGGAGGTGGCTCATGGGGTGGTGATTCGGCGGGCGTTTGTGTATTTCATCCCACGCAAACGGGCGGTGGCGGTGCCGATCACCGCTGAATTGCGCCAGGATGTGTTGGATGCACTGTGGGACATGCGGGAGATGATTTTGCACGAGCGCATGCCGCCTCCCACGCCTCATTTTCGCCGTTGTGCAGCCTGCGAATACCGACGATTGTGCAACGATGTGCCGTGAAATTGCTGGCGACGGGCTATTTGTAAGATTGGGTGTCGTGTCGGCACCGGTAAAAGACGTTATGACAAGCTGCGAGCAGCTCCCCCCGTTTTTCGCAAAATTCGGGTTTCGCCAAAATGGAGATCATATGACCCAAACGTTTGCACCAACCCCAAAATCGACCTCACCCGAAGCGCTGCAAGGCCTCCAAAATGAGTTTGACCATCATTTGACTCAAAAAATGGATTTTGGCTATAATCGGTCGTAGAAATAAATCACCGCACGAGGTGACTGAAACCCACCGTCCACAACAGACTGGACGGCTTCTAGGTTGTCGTAGAAATAAATCACCGCACGAGGTGACTG
>JANMVQ010000392.1:0-13019 GCA_031392845.1 Chloroflexota bacterium | reverse complement strand
GTTGACGAAAGAAATAGAGGTGAGATAAGCTTTTGGCATGGGCGAGCAGCAAATTCTGTGGAATCTATTGATGTTGGCGATGCTAGCGGGCGTGATTTATTCAGCATGGGCAATGGGCACCTTTCAGATTGGAATGATCGGGTCCAGCCCAGCCGCTGGGCGGTCGCTTGTGCCAGTTGCAAAGCCGGTCGGGCACGAAGAACAGGCGAAAGCGAAGAAGCCAAAGCGCATAGCGCAAAGAATTGCCCATTGTGTTGCGCAGAAGGGCTTGGAACGTCGCACGAATGTCAGCACCATGCGCTGCGGAAATATGACAATAGCACGTGGCGGAAGATGATTCCATGGTCGGCGGTGCGATCAGCCCAAGGCCGGCCCAAGAAGAGCGATACAGAAGGACGGTGTTGCCACAATGAAGAATGCTACTACTGGGGTGTAACGAATAGCGCGATCCATGCATTGGTTTACGCTGGCGGAAGAAATCTGGCAGATGGGGAACGGGTACGACTGCTGAAATGCCAGAACTGCGGGTCGAAGTTTTGTGGACGGCGGGACACGGCAATGTATTGGCTGAAGACATCGACGAAGGAAGTGAGCCGAGTGATGCGAGCGCTGGCGGAAGGCGTGAGCATCAGTGGGACGGCGCGGATATTCGAGCATGGACGGCCCAGCATCCAGCGCTGGGCCAATCTCGGTGCAGCCCACATGAGCAAATTGCATGAGCGGATGTTTAGCGGATTGCAAGCGGTGACCGTGCAGCTGGATGAAATTCGAACACGGATCAAAGGCCGGGCCGAGGCGACTTGGGTATGGGTGGCGTTCGAAGCCAAGAGCAAGTTGCGATTGGCCACCCATATTGGAGAACGTACCCACAACGACGCGCACACCTTGATCCACAAGTTAAAGCAAACCTTGGCCGATGATTGTGTGCCGGCATTTAGCTCGGAGTGCGCAGCCTCCCCTTGCGGGATGGGTTGATGCTGTATTACGGCGCATTAACGGGGCACTTCGGGTGGTGGGTGCAAAAGCCACCCACAGATCCAGATCAAAGCCCAGCAGCCAATCCGGCCCCAGCCCGCCGACGGACAAAGAAACGGCTGTGGGATTGGATCGTCGATCCACGCTTGCTGTATGGGCAGATGGTGAAGCGATATGTGCGACGCAAGTTGCACGAAGTGACCCGCCGAATGATGATCGGCGATATTGCTGAATTCATCCGCACTCTCAAAATGCATGGCTTCTCTGGCTTGATTCAAACCGCCTATATTGAGCGACACAACCTTCAAATGAGAATGAGTGCCTCACTACTCATTCGGCGAACCTAGTCGTTGGTGTGCTCGGAGCTCGCGTTGGCACGTCGATTGGAATTGCAGCGCGGCATCTATCATTTCGTCAAGCCGCATGGTGGATTGCGTTTGGCAATGGCACAACCCATTCTGCGTGCCGGACAGCGTATCCCGCAGCGGTATCAGCAACAGACCCCCGCGATGGCCGCTGGTTTAACCAACCACATCTGGCGGCTTGAAGAAACGCTGCTCTTCCCGCTACCCGCCCCAGATATCCCCGCCTTACCTCCTGCCCAAGAACCGAAAATCAGACGAAAGCGTAGCAAAAGCGAATGTAGTTGAGAGAAGAAAACCTCAAATACAGTTGTGGGAGAGCGCAGCTTGGCTATTTTCATAGACTTATGTCTTGTCTATGCCTTTTTTGTGGATTGCGTGTAGTTTTTCTTTGTCCCTCATTGTGGTTTCAAGCACCACTCCTGCCGTGGCCGCCGGTGTCGTCGACGCCGTTTGGTCTTTTCTTCGCTTCCTGCGCACCCCATCGTTCCCGGCCCTCATCAACTCCGCCAACATCATGCACATGGCTTGTTAACTTTTCATCTGCCCGCCTACTTGTTCTTCTTATTGAGCTGCTTTTTGTCTCAGTACGGTTTGCCCTGCACAGTGAACTGATTTTTAGTCACGAAATCGATGAGTTTAGTACATCCGTTCTACTTTTCCTCGCCCCAAAATTACCCTGGATACTTCATCCCCAATTGCCAACTGTCGCCACACTATCCACCAGTCACGCGCAATTCTCCCAATTGAGGAAGAAAAACTCCCATCGCAACATGAGCTTTGGTTGTCTGAGGAGCAACCGCCTGTGTGGGCTTAACATTGAACCTATTTCGGTTTTCCTGTCTTGTCGCTCGCAAAATAGCCTATCGAAGTTTTGGGGGGCCATGCCGGAAACGCAATTGTCACGCGGGTCCCGACTCCAACCTGACTGACAATGCTCATCTCCCCGCCATGCAGTTTTGTGAGCATTTCGGCAATCGCCAGCCCTAAGCCGGCAGAGCGTTTGTTGCCACGATTGTTTGCCGCCCGATAGAAACGCTCGAACACATGTGGCAGGGCATCCTCAGAAATTCCCTCACCCGTGTCTTCAACCGCTACGAATACTTTTGCATCGCTCTGGCAGGTATCTATCGTGATGGTTCCACCTGTCGGTGTATGTTGCAACGCGTTATCAAGCACATTGAGCAATATCTGCCTCAGGCGCGTGCTATCCGCCCAGGCCTCGCCTTCGGCACGCTTAATGCATAACGCTACACCGCGTTCTTGGGTAAATGCAGCGATCTGTGCCTGCAACTGGGGTAACAACTCTGACATTTGAATTCTGTGCTGGTCAAGCTTCAGTTGGCCAACATCAAGCAGAGAGAGCAGGAGCATGTCGTTTGATAATTTTGACATGTGGATGGTTTCGCTGAGCACATCATTCAAAAGATGCCTGACGGCATGGTCTGCTTCAAGTTTGCGTAGCACAACCTCAGTGCTGGCGCGAATCAGCGTGAGCGGCATGCGAAGCTCATGACTGGTATTTGAGAGGTAAGTCTGTTGCCGAGTCCAGGTTTGTTGTATAGGACGCATGGTCAGACCGGCGATCCACCAAGTTAAGACAGCCGATAACAGGACAAATAGACTACTGGTGATTACCAACAGTAACAACAATTGCTTGAGCATCATTTCTTCTGCCGTGATTTCCCGACTGATCTGCAAAAACGCGACGGGTGCGCTGGGAGGTAGCCGATGCGTCAATAGTCGAATGCGGTCGCCATCGTCCGTAATCAAGGTGCGTAGATCTGAGCCGTCGACACTGGCTACTTGCACAGCCCTATGATCAGGCAAGGCCGAACTGTCAAAATTACGCTGGCAACTCTTTGGACTCGACTCATTGGCAACAATTCGGGCTAGCGTATCCAGCGGAATGATGGAGATGCCGGTATCGTCATAAATATCATCCGGTTCAACCGGATCAAGTTCATTATTGAGCATCACTCGACTGGTCAAACGAACTGAACGATCATTGCCTGAATCATTATCGGCACTTTTTTGCGCGCCATCTTGTTCGTCATCCTGTTCGTCATCCAACCCATCGATCAATGACCAATCGTTTTCGGCATCGACCAGCTCTTCAGGCAGAGCTAGATTCATCATCACATACTCACTCGCCAATGTTTCGCGCAATGCTTGATCAGTGAGATAACCAAAATAAACACTGACAAAACTATACAGTGCCACGCTGATAAGCGAAAAATACAACGCCGTCGCCAGAACTACACCGACAACCAACCTGAGGTGCATTGCAAGGAACATATGATTACCCCTTACTTATACGATAGCCAATTCCGCGCACGGTTTCAATTGGGCTGATTTGTTCAGCAGGCACCTGTAGCTTGCGCCGCAAATACGAGATGTAGACATCCACCATGGTGATGTTAGCGAGACTATCGTGAGACCAGACCTGGTTAAAGATTTGTTCCCGGCTCAATGCTTGGCCGGCATGTCGCATCAAGCATTCAAGCACTTGCCATTCCGTCGCAGTCAGGCTCAACCCCATATCTGCGCGCCGAGCCGTATGTGATCGGCAATCCAGTGTAATGTCACCGCAGCGCAATTCCATTGTATCGCTACCGTTGGCCGAGATGTTAAAACGCCTACTCAATGCCCGAACCCGTGCGAGCAGTTCATCGAACGCAAATGGTTTTACCAGATAGTCGTCTGCGCCCGTATCCAGACCCACCACCCTGTCTTCGACAAGACCGCGAGCGGTTAACACGAGTATCGCGATAGGCAGCCTTACGTTGCGAACTGCACGACAAATAGCCAGTCCGTCACGTCCGGGCATCATCCAGTCCACAATAATGACAGCATGCGCCCCGCTCAACGCCAACTCGAGGCCAGTATTGCCATCATTGGCAACATCCACAAGATAACGTTCATTTTCAAGGACACTTTGAATGAGTCGACATAGTCTCTCATCATCGTCGATTATCAAGATGCGCATCGTTGAACCCATTTAAGACGCATTGGACAGTTTGGCTGTCCATAGTCTTAATTTGACATAAAGTACTTGCGTGTGAGTATCGTCTAAAGTCAGTTATCAGTTTAGCGTAACCCCACTGTATGCACAACTAAACTTTCGTAAGTGTCAATCATCGTAAATTAAACACCTTAAGCAGCACTAAATATTGGGATTTCATGAGAAACAACATTGTAAGCACTCATGAGTGCTCATTAATTTGGTCGTATGCTGATTGAAATTACGCTCGTTATCTATTTGTTTGTATCTGTTTACAGCGTCAAGTAAACAGGAGATAGCTGGTTGCAATAAGGAGGCTTTGCTCATGTTACGTTGGATCATCGCAACAGGATCGCAATTTCGTTTTCTGATCATTGTCCTGGCGGCGGCACTCATGGTTTTTGGCTTTGTGCGAGTCCGTGCCATGCCAGTCGACGTGTTACCCGAGTTCTCTCCACCCTATGTGGAAATCCAGACCGAGGCGCTGGGTTTGTCCGCAGAAGAAGTTGAGCAGATGATTACCGTGCCAATGGAGCAAGATTTGCTCAGCGGCGTTGCCTGGCTCGACACGATTCGCTCCGAATCCGTGCCCGGCATGTCTTCGATCGTGGTCTTCTTTGAGCCTGGCACCGACCTGATGCAGGCCAGACAGATGGTAGCCGAGCGCATGACCCAAGCCGTAGCGTTGCCGCATGTGTCAAAACCCCCCATCATGCTGCAGCCGCTCTCCGCCAGCAGCCGCGTTTTGATCGTTGGGCTGTCTTCCAAAACTCTGTCGCCCATCCAGACCTCGGTGCTGGCGCGTTGGACGATTGGCCCGCGTTTGATGGGGGTGCCGGGGGTTTCGAATGTCGCGATCTGGGGTCTGCGTGATCGTCAGTTGCAGGTGCAGGTGAACCCGCAGCAGTTGCAAGCTCGGGACGTCACGCTGCAACAGGTTTTGGAGACCACCGGCAACGCCTTATGGGTGTCGTCACTCAGCTTTCTGGAGGCATCGACACCGGGCACCGGCGGTTTTATTGATACGCCTCAACAACGCCTAGGTGTTTGGCATGTATCGCCCATATCATCGGCCCACGAGTTGGCCAAGGTGCCGATCGAGGACAGCAAACTGCTCTTGGGTGATGTCGCCAATGTGATCGAAGACCATCAGCCCTTGATCGGCGACGCTATCGCCAATGACAACACCAGCTTGTTTCTGATCATCGAAAAGCTGCCAGGTGCCAATACGCTGGAGGTCACCCGGGGGGTGGAAGAGGCTCTCGACGCCATGGCACCCGGCTTGAGCGGCGTCGATATCGATAGCAATATATTCCGACCGGCTTCCTATATCGAATCGGCCATGAACAATCTCAGCCGCACCTTGCTGATTGGCTTAGTGCTAGTCATCGCATTGTTGGCCTTGTTCTTCCGCAATTGGCGGGTCACGCTGACCGCCGCAATTTCCATAGTGCTCTCACTTGCGGCATCGGTTATTGTGCTTCATTGGCAAGGGGCGACCTTGAATGTGATGGTGCTGGCTGGATTGATGATTGCTTTGGCCGTGATCATCGACGATGCCATCATTGATGGCGAGAATATCGGACGCCGGTTGCGTCAATTCCGTCGAGATGGACCCCGAGATCTTGGTCTCCATCGCAACACTGATTCGGCGGTGATCATGGATGCGTTGCTGGAAACTCGCAGCGCAGCCATTTTCGCAGTTGCGGCCATTCTGATAACCACAGTGCCGGTCTTCGTGATTCAGGGCATTCCAGGCGCGTTCTTTCAGCCCATGGTACAGGCATATATCATCGCGGTGCTGACCTCACTGATAGTCGCTTTGCTTATCACCACCACGTTCAGCCTGATTCTGTTGCCTTCTTCTATCAAGGTCAGCGAACAGACTGAGCCACCGTTGGTGCGTCAGCTGCAGCAAACGTATGACCGAATCCTCAAACCGATTCTGCATACCCCCCGGGTGGCCTATATCGCAATTGCACTCCTGGCAATTGCAAGCCTGGCGATTCTTCCATTCATTGGATCGCAGGCGCAATCCCTATTGCCGGATTTCAAGGAATCCAATCTATTGATTGGTATTGAAAGCGCGCCTGGCGCATCGCATCCGGCCATGGTGCAGCTTGTCAACAAAGCCAGCCGTGATATCAAAGCCATCCTGGGCGTTCATAGTGTCGGCACAACCATCGGGCGGGCTGTATTTGGCGATCAGAAGGTGGGTATCAACTCGGCGCAGATGTGGGTCAGCATTGATCCTACTGCCGATTACAACGCCACCGTAGCGCGGGTGCGAGAAGCAACAAAGAGTAACGTTGGCGTGATGAGCAATGTAAAAACCTACTTGACTGAAAAGAACCAGGTCCTCGTGTCTGATCCCGATGAAACGATCTTCGTGCGGGTGTTTGGCGAAAACCTGGGTACGCTCAAGGACCAGGCGCAATTGGTCCAAAAAGCGGTTGCCGGTGTGGGGGGCGTCGCCGAAGCCCAGGTCAAATTGCCAGTGGAAGAAGAGACGATCGAGATCGAGGTCAACCTCGACGCCGCCCAACGTTACGGCCTCAAACCGGGTGATGTGCGCCGAACCGCCGCAATAATGGTCTCCGGCTTGCAGGTGGGTAGCCTGTTCGAGGATCAGAAGGTGTTTGATGTAGTGGTCTGGAGCACCCCTGAAACACGCAACAGTATCGACAGCGTGCGTAACCTTCTCATTGACACCCCTGATGGCAATCGGGTGCGCTTGGCCGAAGTGGCCGACGTGCGCATGGCTTCCAGTCCGAATGTCATCCGCCGTGAAAGCATTTCGCCCTACCTGGATATTCTCTTTAAGTTGCAGGGTCGCTCTGCCAGTGCGGTGGCCGCCGACATTAAGACGGCACTGAAAACATTGCAGTTCCCACTGGAGTATCACGCCGAAGTGCAGGGCACCTATGCTGCCCAGCAGGAAACAGTACAACGATTGCTACTCGCTGCTGCGATTGCCGCCATTGGCATTCTGCTGCTCTTGCAAGCCACATTTGCTAGTTGGAAGTTGGCATGGGTTGTCTTTCTTACCGTGCCCTTATCGCTGGCTGGCGGCATTCTGATAGCCTTGTTAACCACGGGTGGAGTCATCTCAGTCAGTGTTCTGGCCGCGTTAGCGCTGATCCTTGTCATCACTATTCGCAACAGCACTATGTTGGTCAGCCATTGCCAAAACTTGATGCGGCAGGAAGGTAGGTCGTTCAGTATGGAGTTGGTGCTGCGCGGGGCACACGAGCGGGTCGCCCCAACTGTAATGACAGCGCTGGCTATTGCCCTCATCTTTATTCCATTCTTGGTGTTCGGCAATATTCCGGGACATGAGATCGTCTTTCCCATGGTGTTTATTGTGCTGGGCGGGTTGATCACGTCGGCTGTGTTGACCTTGCTGGTTATCCCGGTGCTGTTTTTGCGCTTCGAGAATCGCACTGCCGGTGCTGGCGAAACGCAACCATCCACCATGTCAGCCATGCCGGCGAAATAACCCAATTTGATCGAGCATAGGAGGAACCATGCAGTCCAAATATCATCGGATGATCGCTGGCTTGATCGTCTTTGGCGTGTCTTTGTCTGGCTGCTCGGCCAAGCCAACCACCACGGCAGCAGAAAAACCGGCGAAGAGCGAACCCATTGGGGATACAGGTCTCAAGCGAATAACACTCACGCAGAAGGCGAGTGAACGATTGGTTATTCAAACCGCTTCAGTACGCGAAGAGCAAGTGACACGCAGGCGGGCGATTGGGGCACAGGTGGTCGCAGCTCCCATCGGCGCAACCTCTGGTGGTGCTGGCCCATTGTGGGTGCACATGCGCCTCAATGATAGCGATTTGGCCCTGTTTGATCGCGATCAGCCAGTTCAGGTGTTTGCTCTGGTTGGCAATGCCCAGTCGAGGGCCGACAAGGGTGCGTCCGCCAAATTGGATAAAGGACCTGGCGGTGGCGCTGAAAATGGCGTTAACTCGCTTTACTTTGCCTTGAATGGCCAAGACGATGGATTCAAAGCTGGCCAACCCGTTTTGGTTGACCTTACCTTGCAAGGCGGGAGTGTCATGCGCAAAGTTGTCCCCTATGCCGCTGTGCTCTACGACACCAAAGGCGACACCTGGACGTATATCAGTGCTGAGTCGCTGATTTTTGTACGCCAGAAGGTCAAAGTGGACTATATCGAAGGCGATCAAGTCTATTTGACCGAAGGCCCGGCGGCTGGCACAACGATCGTGACATCTGGCGCAGCCGAACTTTATGGCACTGAAACTGGCGTTGGGAAGTAGCAGTGCCTTTTGGCTCTTAAGGAGATATAGCTATGTTGCGTTGGATTATTGCGACCAGCCTGCGCTATCGCTTTCTAGTGGTCTTTATCGCCGCGGCATTAACGGTTTTTATCATTGATCGAATGCGCAATTCCTCGGTGGATGTCTTTCCGGAGTTTGCGCCACCCAAGGTTGAGATTCAGACCCCCTGCATTGGTCTGTCCGCTTCTGCCGTAGAGCAGCTTGTCACCGTTCCCCTGGAACAAGCGCTAAATGGGGTGCCGGGGCTCGATTACATGCGCTCCAAGTCGGTGCCAGACCTGTCAGATATTGTCCTAATATTCAAACCTGGCACTGACCTGATCCGTGCTCGTCAGTTGGTGAACGAGCGCATGGCTACAGTGATCCCCACCTTGCCGACTTGGGCCGCGCCGCCAATCATGATTCAACCGCTGTCCTCAACCAGCCGTGTCATGAAAATCGGTGTGTCTTCCAAGACCATGGCGATGACCGATCTTTCAATGATCGCTTATTGGAAGATTCGTGCGCGTCTGTTGGATGTGCCCGGCGTGGCCAACGCGCCAATCTGGGGCGAGCGGATCAAGATGCCACAGGTGCAGGTCGATCCGGAACGGATGCGCGCCTACAACGTCACCCTCGATGAAGTGATGCAAACCACCTCAGATGCGTTGGATGCCGGTCTACTGCACTTTTCAAATGGTGCCGTCATTGGGACGGGTGGCTTCATTGATACGCCCGAGAAGCGCCTTTCGGTGCGGTCGGTGCTGCCCATTATTGATCCTGAAAAACTGGGCAAAGTGCCCATTACCAACAAAAAGAATGCAGACGGCACGCCGATCCGGCTGGCGGATGTGGCCGATGTCGTATGGGACACCTGGCCGCTCGTCGGCGATGCAGTGATCAACGGTGGGCCGGGTCTGATGATGATTGTCGAGAAGCTACCGTGGGCCAACACCCTCGACGTTACGCGCGGGGTAGAAGAAGCCCTGGCTGAGATGCAGCCAGGGTTGCCCGGTATCGAGGTTGACTCCACCATCTTTCGCCCGGCTACGTTCATCGAGCTGTCCATCAACAATCTGACCGAGTCGCTCATTATCGGTGGCGTTCTTGTGATTCTTGTGCTGTTGTTCTTCTTGTATGAGTGGCGTGTGGCATTGATCAGCGCTACGATCATCCCACTCTCGCTGATGGCATCGCTGTTTGTGCTTAACCTGCGTGACATTACCATTAATGTGATGACGCTGGCGGGCCTGGCATTGGCGATTGGTGCTGTCGTCGATGACGCCATTGTCGATGTGGAAAACGTGGTGCGACGATTGCGTCAGTTGCGTAAAGAAGGCAGCACCCTGCCCACCGAGTTAATTGTGTTGGAGTCCTCGATGGAGGTGCGTGGCGCGATCATCTATGCCTCGTTGATCGAAATTTCAGCGCTGTTGCCGGTTTTCTTTCTACAAGGTTTGTCGGGTGCATTCTTCCAGCCGTTGGCCAGTGCCTACATTATTGCCGGCCTGGTCTCGCCGCTCATTGCCCTCACCGTTACCCCGGCTCTGGTGTATATCTTGTTGTCAAATGCCCCAATCGAGCATCGCCAATCCCCCATCATTCCGTGGTTGCACCGAACCTATGATCGCGCGCTGGGCCCAATTGTGCAGCGCCCACGGGTAGCTTACAGTGCAGTCGCCGGCATGATGGTTGCTGGCCTGGTGGTGACACCCTTGCTTGGTTCAGAACTGTTGCCCTCGTTCAAAGAACGCGACTTTCTGATGCATTGGCTGACTAAACCCGGCACCTCGCATCCAGAAATGTACCGCATAACTAAAGCGGCGTGCAGCGAGTTGATGACTATCACAGGGGTTCGCAACTGCGGTTCTCACATTGGTCAAGCACTGGCTTCAGATGAGCCAGTTGGCATCTACTTCACTGAAAACTGGATCAGTGTCGATCCGGCGGCGGATTATGACAAGACCGTCAACAAGGTACAGGAGTTGGTGGATGGCTACCCTGGTCTGGTGCGCGATGTGCAGACCTATCTGAAGGAGCGCATCCGCGAGGTTTTGACCGGCTCCAGCGACACCGTCGTGATTCGTATCTTTGGCCCGGATTTGAAGATGCTGCGCGATAAGCAGGAGGAGGTGCGTCATGCGCTCGAAGGTATTCCGGGCATTATCGACCTGAAGAAGGAATTACACGTTGAAGTGCCTCAGGTAGAAGTGCAAGTGAACCTGGACAAAGCCAAGCAATATGGGTTGAAGCCGGGGGATGTCCGCCGAGCCGCCTCCACGTTGCTGGCAGGCGAAGAAGTGGGTGATATCTTCTTGGAGGGCCGGGCCTACGATGTGCAGGTGTGGAGCACACCCGCCACCCGCCAAAGCCTGACCAGTATCCGCGAGCTTCTGATTAATACGTCGGACGGGGGCACGGTGCGTCTGGGCGATGTCGCCGATATCAGCATCAAGCCAGCGCCCAATGTGGTGGATCACTTTAACCAATCCCGCAAGATCGATGTCTCGGCCAACGTGCGTGGGCGCGATTTGGGTTCGGTGGCCGGTGATGTCGAAACTGCGCTTACGAAGGTGAATTTCCCGCTGGGCTATCATGCTGAGGTGCTGGGTGAGTATGCCGAACGCTTGAAGGCCCAGCGCAACCTGACTCTGGCTGGGATTGCCTCGGTTGTCATCATCTTCTTTATCCTTCTGACCTCATTTGGTGTATTTCGTTTGGCTGCCCTGGCGTTTGTGACTTTACCGTGGGCGCTGGTGGGCGGATCATTGGCCGCTTACTTCGTAGGTGGTGGCGTGTTGTCGCTAGGTTCACTGGTGGGTTTTCTAACCATTCTGGGCATTGCAACGCGCAACGGCATCATGCTCATTAGTCATTATCAGCATCTGGAGCGAGAAGAAGGCGTGCCGTTTGGCCCGGAGTTGGTGATGCGTGGGGCACGCGAGCGGATTGCGCCGATCATGATGACAGCGCTGACCACCGGATTAGCGCTTGTGCCACTCGCCATCGCTGGCAACACGGCCGGCCACGAAATCGAGCACCCAATGGCAATTGTCATTTTGGGCGGTTTGATCACTTCAACGCTGGTCAATCTATTTGTGGTGCCAGCGCTCTATCTGCGCTTTGGCAAGGTCAAAGAAAATGCGCCGCCGACATTGCAGGCGTAACCTATCTACTCGGGCCAATTCTAATCTGCCTTATTGGCAGGGGAAAAAACTCGTACAAGTGTGCCGACAAAAGAGGAAGTTAAGATGAAAAGAATCAGAATAATCTATTTGAATGCCTTTATTTCACTGCTACTCTTCAACGTCGCCTGCACCGGGAGCCCTGCAACGGCGCCAGTAGCCACCGCCGCTGTCGTAGCAACTCAGGTGCCCGCCCCGACAACTGCGCCAACCGCGATTTCGACTGCCACACCCGCCATCGTTGTCGTACCCACCTGGGCTCCCGAAGTGATCAAGCAGCGGTGGGAAACCTTCGATGCCTCTCAATTTGATCGATCTACAATTATCGATAATCAATGGTTTCCCCTGAATCCCGGCACTCAGTACATCTGGGAAGGATTTACTGAGGATGCGGGCAAAAAAATTCCACATAAGGTTATCCTTACTGTGACCGACCTAACTAAGGTTGTTGAAGGTGTGCGCAACGTTGTGGTCTGGGATCAGGACTACGCCAATGGCACATTGGCCGAAGCTGAATTGGCCTTGTTTGCCCAGGCCAACGACGGCAATCTCTGGCACTTTGGCCAATACCCAGAAGTGTATGAAAATGGCAAGCTGGTTGAATCCCCAGCCTGGATCGCTGGCATTGAGGATGCACGCCCGGGGATCACCATCAAGGCCAAGCCGCAACTGAATGGTCCAAGCTATTCGCAGGGATTTGGCCCCGCCGTAAACTGGACGGATCGTGCACGAGTGATTCAGTCCAATCTTGAAATATGTGTTCCGCTGAATTGCTACAAGGACGTGATTGTCACGATGGAGACCAGCGAGTCCGAACTGCTTGAAGGCGCATTTCAGATGAAGTACTACGCGCCGGGGGTAGGCAACATCAAAGTGGATTGGTATGGTGCTGATGCTACCCGTGAAACGTTGGAGTTGGTGAAAATTGTGAAGTTGGATGCCAAAGGCCTGGCCGAAGCCCGTGAAAAGGCGCTTGCGCTGGAGAAAAGCGCCTACGGAGTCAGCAAGGATGTGTACGGTAAGACTAAACCATCCGAACTAGCGCCTTGATTGACACAGCGCGGTATGTGATTCCGTGATTTTAAGTTTCAAACAAACTTGAAGGGGTAGGGTGCGTAGTCGGTGCCTGCGCATCTCAACCGCTATCTTGTTCATTACAAACAAGCCTTCGCTTTTTCGGCGATCCTCTGCCCGCTCTTCCGTCAGT
>JANMVQ010000289.1:0-2759 GCA_031392845.1 Chloroflexota bacterium | reverse complement strand
GGATGTGAACAAGCAAGGCAAATAATCTTTTCAACAACCGCGGCGCGAGAGGGAAACAAAGACACCTCTCGCGCCGTGGTTGTTTTCCTGATGAAGCGATGAATAAGAAATACACGAATATTGATCAGTTGAGTTTGGTGGTTTATGACCCACCCATTGACTTGCCAGAGCAGGATCGACCCGGCGCACGAATCCTGCGCGAGGGCGCGGCGAGTTGTAGCACGTTTGAGTTGCTGCAAGTGGTGATCGGTGGGTCGCCTGCTGATGCCGAGCGTATTGCACGCCAGCTATTGAGCGAATGCAAAGACTTGATGGGCATCATGCACAAATCTGTCGTCGAGCTAAGTGCGATTACTCTGGGGTTGGGTCTGAAGAAGTCGCTGCACCTGAAGGCGTGTATGGAGTTGGGTCGGCGCATGATCGCGCAGCCACCTGACACACGCTTGCAGATTCGCACTCCGGCAGACGCTGGTGCGCTGCTGCTTCCTCAGATGATGGGGCTGGAACAGGAAGAGGTGTGGACCTTGATGTTGGACGCACGGTCGCGGGTGATCGGGTTGGCCAAAATCTACAAGGGTAATCTCTCAAGCGCCACGATGCGAGTGTGCGAGGTCTTTCGTGAGGCTATCCGCCACAACGCGGCGAGCATCATTTTGGCACACAACCATCCGTCAACCGACCCAACTCCATCATCGGATGATGTGTTTGTCACCAAAGAACTGAGCAAAGCAGGAAGGCTCCTTGATGTGGAGTTGGTCGACCATTTGGTGATTGGGCACACGTATGTATCGATGAAAGAACGTGGGCTGGGGTTTGAATAACTTCTGCCGAAATCAAAAACGTTAGAAATGAATTACGCGCGACTGACTGTATGTCAGTCGCGCTCTTTTTATTGGGAGAACCGATAATGACTGAACCGATTAAGACTGAGGCAACACTTGTAAACCCGATTGTCGACTTAAACGTGTTTTTGCGCGCACATATGGATGTGCTGGCCAATGCGGTGGACGAAGCGAGTGCCACCCAAATCATGCAGGCATGGCTGCACTTGCAGAGCAATCGTCCGGTCTATAGCCCGCGCAACTGCTGGTTGGCGTTGTTTCAAGACCCAGAGGCCACTTGGATTGGCCCAGCTTTGTATTGGCGTGTGCTCGGACGCGATCTTGTGCCGGTGGCCCAACCAATTTGGATTCAAGCACCCGCATTTGTCGCTACGAAACAGGCCAATGACTCAGACCTGCCCGTAAGGGTGGGGCAGAGCGACGATGAGACGCCGACGCAACCAGTGCTAGTTGCGCCTGGCTACACCCGACGCAGAAAGACAGGTGGCCTACGGCGATTGATCTATTTCATCGATGTGCCGGTATATGATCTGCGACACACCCAGGGTGATCCATTGCCCGAACCAGAGTGGCGTAGTTTGGCTCGACGCGCCGATCTTGAAATTCATTTAGAGGCGTTTGCGCACAAGTACTGTATCGAAGTCAAGCGTGAACAGATCTTGCGTGGTGCGCTGGGGTTCGCGGCGGGTGGTGCGATCACGCTTGCGCCCAGTGCTGGCACATCCGTGTTTGTGCATGAACTGATGCACGAGATGCTGCACCAACGTCAGCGGCGTGAGACTTGGCTACCAACCCATGTGCGCGAGTGGCAGGCCGAGATTGGAGCGTATTTGGTGTGTGCGCATTTTGGCATACCGAATCTGAACGCCCCAACGTATTTGGCCGGATGGACAGCTTCTGGCAAGCAGGTGCGCAAACAGTTTGAGGCAGCGGCCAACCCAGCCCGGCAGATGATCCAGTTTGTTGAGGCGCGGATGGGATTGCGTGATGCGGGTGAATCGCTTGATGCGGTGGATGGGGTGAGCGATGAGTAAGCGCAACACATCCTCATCGGACACACTATGCAGGGATTGTGCAAGTAGTGACGCCTGAGGCAAAGGCTGAAGCAGTGGAAAGGGTGAAGCAAGCGCGATCTGGGCAATTGGCCTTGTTTGAGGGCTCTCCCGCACATTCGATGGTGGCACTCCAATAAAAATCTGATGCCGCGTTAACAGCGATCTGATGCGAACCGCACACAACAGAAGGATGGAGAATGAGCTGAGAGATTTGGCGATGCAAATTATTGTGCGCACGAATCCATTACGGGTACACGCAGTGACTGTGATGCGGGATAGCATAAAGATCGCCCTGAGTGTTGCGACGCTAGCGGCACGCTGTCCGGTTTGTCATCAGGCCTCTCGACGTGTGCACAGCCGATACCAGCGGCAGCCAACGGATACGGCATGGGGTGGCTTGACCGTAGAACTTGAGTTACACATGCGGCGGTTCCATTGCGATACCCTGAATTGCCCACAGCAGATTTTTGCCGAACAGTTGCCTGAGTTTCTGCGCCGCTATGCGCGGCGGACGGAATCATTGGAGGAACAGTTATTGTCGTTGGCTTGGGTTGCGGGTGGTGAATCTGGGCGCAGTATTGCTGAACGATTCAAAATGCCAGTCAGCGCCGACACATTGCTGCGTCTCACACGACGACGAAGAGGAGGAGGATTAATAGATTGGGAGACGCCCCGCGTATTGGGGGTGGATGATTGGGCCTTTCGCAAGGGACGGCGTTATGGCACGATTTTGTGCGATCTGGAGCGTGGTCGAGTAATTGACCTGTTGCCAGACCGTGAAGCCAAGACCCTAGCGGGCTGGCTCATTGTGCATCCTGGTGTTGAGATCATCAGCCGAGATCGCGGCGGAGCTTATGCCCAG
>JANMVQ010000261.1:0-8028 GCA_031392845.1 Chloroflexota bacterium | reverse complement strand
CTGGGCCAAGGTCGCGCGGTAGGTTTGAGCCGCAACTGACGCTACGTTCAGACGGGGGGCTGTGCCTGCTTCAGCTGAAAGAAACTCGCCCAGTTTGGAGTCGCTCAGTTGCGCGACGTATTCGGTGAGTGGAGCGTCGTTAAACTACACGATTACCCGCACCAGACCCACAGGCGTGCTGAGGTAATCCTCTCGCGGTGCAATATTTTCAAAAGTAGGGGCAGGGGCGGACTTAGCTTGGGCCAGTCGCGCCTTGTTGCGGGCGATGATGTCTGCGTAGCGCCCGGCATTTGGGGTGCTTGCGCGAGCAGGATTCACCTCAAGCGTGTTGGCATAGGTCGGGGTCAGCACACTCGCCGCGACAACTGCGGCAGCGGTGACCGATGTGAGCATTGATCGATACTTTGCCATAGATTTATTCCTCCGAGTTTTTGAATGATTCTCCTAAGAACTTATCCCAAAACCCTATCCGGCGGCATCCTTCGACTTCGCTCAGGATGCTTACATGTCAGTTTTGGGATAGGCTCTAAGGGGAGTTCAGATTTTAGACCTTTATTGCGTTTCTTGGCAACACAAATGGCTTATAGTACGGGGACGGCTAGTTGAAAGATGAAAGCTTGTGAGGAGCTTTATTATGAAACGAACGGTTTTGCTAGGATGGGGCTTGATCTTACTGGTAATCGTGTTTATTGGGGTAGCGTTATGGACTTCGCGGATGCGGGCAGAGCAAGCGGCTGGTGAGGAGCAACAGCGCGCCATTTTTGCGGTGACTGCTGATGCGATGCAGATCCAAGCTAGGGCGACTGTCGCGATGCTCACCTTGACCATGACCCCGGTGCCGGTTCAGGCGGAAGCCACGGCGATTCCATAGGATTATGGACTTAAGCGCTTATCAGCATTGCTACGAGATGGAAGTGCGTGACCACGAGCTGGATGCGCAAGGGATCGTGAACAATGCGCACTATTTGCATTACCTGGAGCATGCTCGCCACAAGTTTCTAAACCAAATTGGGTTGGACTTTGTCGGGTTGGCCCAGCGTGGGGTAAATCTGGTGGTAGTGCGGGTCGAGATCGACTACTTGGCCTCGCTACGATCTGGGGATCGCTTTGTAGTGGCCACTAACCTGGAGCGGGTGTCGCGACTGCGCTTTGCGTTTGTGCAACATTTAAATCGCCTGCCAGGTTATGCGCCCATGCTTCGAGCACGCGTGATCGGCACCTCGCTCAATGCGGCGGGCCGACCAGTGCTGGTGCCCGAGGTGGAAGCACGCATTTTCCCCGTGACTTGATCGCAGGCACCATGACGAGAGACGGAGGACGGATTTCCTTCGTCATACGCTCTAAAACTTCACCGAGTGCTGTTGCAACTCAAATGAGGTGTCTTTCTCGGCAAAGGCTTTGATCTCGGCGCGTTTGACGATCAAGTATTCCTGCGTCATAGCAGTGCCCAGTGCGGTGCAGATCAGTTCGTCGCGTTCCAAGGCGTCGAGCGCTTCGCCCAAACTACTGGGCAAACGGGTGATGCCGCGTTCGGCGCGGGCCTCATCGCTCAGTTGGCCGGGTTCCTCATCTATGGGCAAAGGCGGCTCAATCTGCTGATCTAACCCATCCAGCCCGGCCGCAATCAGCGCACCCATGATGAGATAAGGATTGGCGCTGGGGTCGCTCGGTTTGAACTCCAGATTGCAGCAGTCCATCTCATCGCTCCAATAGCGCGAGGGCACACGAATGGCCGCTTCGCGGTTGTCAATCCCCCAGACGTTGAAAGCGGTGCTCCAGGCGCGCGGTTGTAAGCGGCGATACGAGTTGACGGTAGGCGCGGCAATCGCTAACAACGCAGGCAGATGCTTGAGCACGCCGCCTATAAATTGATAGGCCATGCGGGTCAGGCCATGCCCAGTCGGGTCTTTCATGTCCGCAAACAGGTTGCGAGTGCGGGCTTTGTTCCACAAACTGAAGTGAATATGCGCTCCGCTACCAGCTTCATTCAAAAAGGGCTTGGGCGCAAACAATGCCATTACGTTGTGCTTGGGTGCAATCGCCCGACAAGTCTGGCGGTAGGTGATTTGGTGATCGGCGGCTTGCAGCGCTGGGGCGTGCCGAATCGAAATTTCTTGTTGGCCAGGCCCCAACTCAGGCGCATATTGCTCAACCTGGATACCTTGCGCCAAAAGAGCGGTGATCACATCCTGCACGATGACCTCAGCGCTCTCCATGCCGGTAGCGCTTAGGGCTGGGGTGCGGTCGAAGGGTGAGAAGCTGCCGTCAGAATTTTGGCGGGCCAGATACCACTCATTCTCAAATGCTGCGTCCATCACGAAGCCACGCTCGACCAGTTGGCCGATCATGCGTTTGAGGAAGCTACGTGGGCAAAGCGGAGAAGGGCGATGATCCAGATCGACCAGGTCGCAGTTCATCTGTGCGCTGCGTGGGGCATATGGCAGAATCACAAACGAATCCGGGTCGGGCACCAGCCGCACCTCGCCGACCAAAGTGTTGCTGGCATCGGGGGGAATCACGTCTAGGGCAGTCATGGAGAGCATGGCGTTCGCCAGACCCAGCCCATCGCCGATATGAGCGACGATGCGGTCGGGCGAGGCCGCCTTGCCACGGATTACCCCGCCAAAATCACAGTATAAAAATCGGACGAGTTGAACTTCAGAGGCTCTGAGCTTGCGAGCAATTTCGTTTGGGTTCATGGTGAGCTGGCTTGGAATTTAGCACAGTTTCCGCCTGGAGCAGAAACAATCGAAAATTCATCATTCAACCAATCAATCTTAGGTCATTCAGCGGAATAAAATGACCGCGTCCCCGAAGGGACTTTGCGCATAAGAATGCGCTCCGCTCACGCAGAGCCGTGCTTGGCCGTTAATTATTTCGGCGGAATGACCTTATCTATCAGTGTCCATAGATTCCGAACAGTGTCAGGCAAGGACAGCAACCCGCTGAAACGGTTGAGCGACTCTCAGCAGCGTTCTTCGCGCAGTTGGAACGCAAAGTTCTTTGCTAACTTAACAGGCTTCTGATAAGATTTCATCTGTCATTAATTTTCTCTAATTAAGATCTACTAAGTTCAACGGCTTTTACAGTGATCGTAAATCGTTTTGGCTTGTTGGTTTTATTTAGTCCACAAAAAGGAGGTGCTAATCATGTTACGCAGCAACAATCTATTCTCAATCGTGAGCATCACCTCTTTGAACACGTCTCCACGACGGCTGGCTGCTGCATAATTCTGCTGCATGCCATAGGTTGAATTGGACGAGGTCACAAGAGCGTTTGCTCTGTGACCTTTTTTTATTTCCGACAAACTTAGGCCGCTCTGGCCGTTTATGGAGAAATTTTGTGAATTCGCGAAGCAGGAAATTCTTGTCTTACTACAAACCTTATTTGGGGTTATTTCGTGCCGATATGGCTTGTGCGTTTATGGTGTCGGTCACTACGCTGATCCTGCCCTTATGCACAAGATACATCACCAAAAATCTATTGGAAGGAATTACACCAAATACGATCAACCAGATCTATATGATGGGCGCTGTCATGCTCGCATTAGTGGTCGTTCACGGTGTGTGTAACACTTTCGTTGACTATCAGGGACACATGATGGGGGCGCTGATGGAAAGCGATATGCGTCGTGAATTGTTTGAGCATTATCAAAAACTATCGTTTGGCTTTTATGATGAACAAAAGACAGGTCAGCTCATGACTCGAATCACGAATGATTCGTTTGCGCTTTCCGAATTGTTTCACCATGGCCCTGAAGATATCGCCATTTCATTATTGAATTTTGTCGGCGCATTCATTATCTTGATTTATATCAATCTCGAGCTGGCTTTAATCGTCTTTCTGGTTTTGCCAATCATGGCTGTTTATGCGTTTTACTTTAATCGAAAAATGAATATTGCGTTACGAAGAAGCAGAGACAGAATTGGCGATATCAACGCACAGGTTGAAGATACGCTTGCAGGCATTCGGGTTGTAAAGTCATTTACCAACGAAGGGGTTGAAAAAGAGAAATTTGCTTTCGAAAACAATCGTTTTGTTGAAAGCAGACGGGCTGGCTATAAGAGTGAAGCCTACTTTTCTGAGGGGATGATCGTGTTCACCCAACTGATGACCATAGCCGTCATTATATTTGGTGGAATTGGGATTGTGTATGCCTCCTTGGATTTATCCGATTTACTGACATTTTTATTGTGCATTGGCATCCTCATTGAACCCATAAAGCGATTCAGTAATTTCGTTAGGTTGTATCAGGAAGGCATTACAGGGTTTGACCGATTTATGGAAGTTCTAGAAGTGGAGCCGGATATCCAGGACTCAGCCGATGCCATAGAACTAACCCATGTGCAGGGAAGCCTGGAATTTGCAAAAGTGAGCTTCAAATATAAGAAAGGCTATGACTATGTTCTCAAGAATGTTTCTTTGAAAATAAAAGCCGGAGAATATGTCGCACTTGTGGGCGCTTCCGGCGTCGGCAAAACAACCCTATGTTCGTTGATTCCGCGCTTTTATGAAGTCAATGAGGGGGAACTACTGCTCGATGGTAAAAATGTCAAAAAGATTAGCGTCCGCTCGCTGCGTAGGAACATTGGCATTGTCCAACAGGATGTCTATTTGTTTGCCGGAACCGTTGCAGACAATATCCGCTATGGCAAACTTGAAGCCAGTCATGAAGAAATCATTGAAGCTGCCAAAAAGGCGAATGCCCATGATTTTATTATGGCGTTGGCGGATGGATACAACACAGATGTTGGACAACGGGGCGTGAAGTTATCCGGGGGACAGAAGCAGCGACTGAGTATCGCGCGCGTTTTCCTAAAAAACCCACCCATCATTATTTTTGATGAAGCGACCAGCGCTCTGGATAATGAGAGTGAACGGGCCGTTCAAGATTCATTGGAAAAGTTAACCCACAACCGCACAACATTGGTTATCGCCCATCGTTTGTCAACAGTCAGAAATGCGCAAAGGATTATTGTTTTAACGGATAACGGGATTGATGAACAAGGAACGCATGCAGAGTTAATCGCACTGGAGGGGATCTATGCGAACTTATACAACAGTAATTAGAAATGCAAGATGGTTTAGCGTGTTCCTTTAACGGCGAACAATATTAAATAGCATGCGCGGGATAAGCGTTAGCGCGCTGCAAATAACCGATACCGGTGCACCCAGAAAGGCGGAGGCGGCATAACTGGGTTGGAAGTTATCGGTGCCGGTATATGTGCCAAAGACAATGACTGCTACAAATGCACATAACACGCCAACAATCGCCAGTTCGACGATGCCAGCTTTGGATTGTTGTATGACGACACCGGCGATCAGGCCTGCTGCTGCCATAAACATGACTTGCAGGCTGACGTTGCTGCTGACGATAACTACGGTCTGCCCGACATCGCCACTTTTAATCACTAACACGAGTAATGCGCCGATAACCGGAAAGAGGATCAGGCCCACCAGCGCCTTGATCGCCGCTTGTTTAAAATTCATAGCCGCCTAAGTCTAATGGCTGTCCCTGAGTCTTATCCCAGTCGATGCCCTGAACTGCCTCACGCTCCGATATCCCATGCCACACAAAATAAGCACGCCCAATAGCGCGCCTTCGATACAGAGTTTTCCACTGACAAAGATTTGGGCATGAACTCGGTCTACAATCATCCAACTTATGATTACCGCTGAAAATCTGATCGCTATGTATGCTCGCAATGTTCTATTTATCAAGCAGCTCACCGAAGGCTTGACCCATGTTGATTCATTGGCCCAGCCGCCTGTCCCTGGCAATTGCATGAATTGGGTGATGGGCCATATCGTGGCATATCGCAATCGCCTTTCGGACATGCTGGGCCAACCGCCGGTGCTTGATCCAGCGATTGCCGTACGCTATTCTCGTGATTCAAAACCCATCATTAGCGATGAACCCGGATTGGCCAAATTGGAGCAACTTGTCGCAGCGGTCGATATATCACAGGAACAACTGACGCAGGGTTTACCCAAGCTTTCAGCCGATGAGGCGCTCAAAGTGCGCGCTTATGGCCCAATGACTATGAGCACTGCCGAGTGGGTCCTCTTTCTTATGCGCCACGAGGCTTATCACACCGGCAACCTAGAATTGCTGCGCGAGATCACTCTGGCCGCGCGCTAAACCCGTCGACTTATCTTTAGCCAAGAGTGTATCCGTGAACAACGCCAATCCTCGCGAATTTGTCAGCGCAGAATCATCTGATTCGCGGATAAACTGCAAAAGCTACGCATGAAACGCCTATTTGCCAACTTACTGCTGTGCCTATCGTTTCTACTGGCAACGGCCTGCGGCACAACCGCATCGTCGACGCCACGCACAAGCGTGCCAGTGGTCACTCTTTTCCCAACCCGCACACCTGCTACCAGTGTCACTCCCATCTCACCGACCCAGACACCGCAGCCAACCCTTGCGCCCACGCTGGCCCCATCGCCCACCCCTGCTCGCCCAGAAAATATGCTAAGTAGGATGACCCAGGCGCAGAAAATCGGCCAGGTTATGTTTGTCGGGTTAGGCGGGATCACTACGCCGTTGATCGAAATTCAGGCCTTGATGGGTGAGTTGCATCTGGGCGGCTTCATCATCTTTGACAGCAATGTGCGATCACCTGAACAATTGGCTGGTCTGCTGCGCGCTTTTCAAGAGACAGTGCAGGCGCTAAACGAGCCACCTCTTTTTATTGGGGTCGATCAAGAGGGCGGGCTGATTTCGCGGCTGACCGAGGTCAAAGGCTTTTCCGAATTCCCCAGCCCAATGGCACTAGCGGCCACAACTGACCCGGTTGCGAGTGTGCGCACTGCTGCACAGGCTCAAGCTCGCGAACTAAAAGCGTTGGGCATCAACATGATCCTTGGCCCATCGGTCGATGTCAGCAATAACCCAGCCAACCCCGTGATCGGCACCCGCGCCTTTGGCTCTGAACCGGCGCAAGTGGCGCTATTGGCGCAAATCGAGATTGAAACATACCAACAGGCTGGCATTTTGGCCGTCGCCAAACACTTTCCTGGCCATGGCGACACCACTCAGGATTCGCACACCGACCTGCCCAGTGTGCTGCACGATCGGGCGCGCTTAGATTCGGTGGAGCTGATGCCGTTTCGCAGCGTGATCAGCACAGGTGTGGCTGGCATCATGTCGGCCCATGTGATCTTTCCATCGGTTGATGACACGCCTAATCTCCCGGCGACCCTTTCCAGCAAAGTGCTGACCGGTCTGCTGCGCAACGAACTGAAGTTTGATGGTTTAGCCATGACTGATTCATTGGAAATGGGTGCCTTGGCGAAGGCGGGCTATACCATTCCGCAGGCGGCGGCGGCAGCGCTGGCAGCTGGAGCGGATTTGTTGCTCTTCAACGCCACTCCGGATGTCTACCGCGCGACCGAGCAACTGATCGCGGCACAGATTCAAAATGGGACTATCTCGCAACAGCGGTTGGATGATGCCGTGCGCCGAGTGCTACGCGCCAAAGAGCAGTTTGGCCTACTTGATGCGCTGCCAGTCGA
Source organism: Chloroflexota bacterium (assembly GCA_031392845.1). Classification (GTDB taxonomy): domain Bacteria; phylum Chloroflexota; class Anaerolineae; order J036; family Brachytrichaceae; genus JANMVQ01. The sequence continues at coordinate 507 of JANMVQ010000261.1, read as the reverse complement.
CACGACCGCGATTGCCAGCCAAGTCGGTTTAACGGAGACACGCCAGTTGGCGCAGTCGCTTGCAGCACAAAGCATCACCTTGGTGCGTGATACGGCCAATCTTTTGCCCCTTGTCCCAAGCACACCGTTGTTGGTGGTGGAGACGGGTTATGCGGCTGGGTTGGGCACGTTGCTTAATGCGCAAACGCTGACGATCAACGATCAGCCCGAGCAGAATGAAATCGCGGTAGTGTTGGGGCAGGTCACGGGCAAAACAGTTATCGTCACCACCAGCGATGCGGGCTATAACACCCAACAGCTCAACCTGATTCGTGCGCTGCTGGATGCTCAGGTGCCGTTGATTGTTGTCGCGACTCGCAGCCCATACGATGCCATGTATCTCAAAGATGCGCCGACCGTGTTGGTGACTTATGGGTTGCCGCCGCCCTCGTTGCGGGCGCTGGCAGAGGTGCTCACCGGACGCCTGCCGCCGTCGGGCAAATTGCCTATCACTTTTCCGTCGTAACG
>JANMVQ010000205.1:0-1751 GCA_031392845.1 Chloroflexota bacterium | reverse complement strand
GCGCACTCGCTCCAAGTAATTGCTGCAAGCGAGCTCGCTCTGGAACATCCTCTGAAAATCAAGCAACGTGCGCGGAAATGGCTGACTCATCCTCAAACACTACCTATAGTGTCCTTGGGTGTCAACCGGATAGGCATGGAAGAAAGGAGCTGCCAATGACACCGTACAAATAGGAAAGGGCAAGCTTGTGAGCTTGCCCTTAGGGTGAATCCGGCTTTTACACAGGACTCGGTTTGGCGATTGAGAGTGTGTAGCGGACGGCGCCTTAAGTCAAGGCTTTCAAGCGATTTTCATAGTGTTTCGTGGCAATTTTGTCACGAATCAATGTTCATTTCGCTTTACGAAAGGGGCTACCATGCCCACCAAAAACGTTTACACCTCTATAGAAGTCGCAGCCGCAGACTTGGTTTTTCATGCAGTGGCACTGGCAGACACTACACCAACTGGTGCGCAGATCGCGTCCGCAGCTGGTTTCAATCCGGGACAGCAAGCAACCGTGTTGCTGCTGCTCCCAAACGGCGAGTTGGAAGATATTCGCCCTGGCGAAGTTGTCGACTTGACTCAAAAGGTCGGTCAATTCATCGTCGTCGAAAGTGATCGTTCTTATCGCCTGACCATTGACGGCAAACGGATCGATTGGCCTTGCCGTGTCATCTCCGGCAGGGTCGTTCGCCAACTTGGCCAGATCCATGGGGACAAGGCGATTTACTTCGAACGCCATGACGAAGCTGACGAGCTCATCGAAGACTTGGAGACTATCGATCTCGATTCCAGCGGTGTTGAGGCCTTTTATAGCCGCGCCGCCACTTGGGTCCTCAATGTCCAGGGTGTGCGCCTGGAAGTGCACACGCCGACCATTGTGGTTAGCGACGCTATGACACAAGCTGGCTTCGACATCACCCAAGGTTGGCACATCTTCCTTAAGGTTGCAGGTCAACCCAAGCAAGCCATCGAGCTCGTCACAGTGGTGGATCTGCGCACCCCGGGTATCGAGAAGATCCGTCTTACTCCTAAAAACGTAAGCAACGGTGAGAGCGCGCAAGCGGTTCGCCGCGACTTCGCCCTCCTGGACGTCGATGAAAACTTTCTTGATCAACACCATGCCCATTGGGAAACGGCAATTGAAAACCAGCGTCGTTGGCTGCTGATTTATGGCTACCCGTTGCCAGTTGGGTACAACGAGCGCCGCGTCACACTGGCGCTTGAAGTTCCACCTAACTATCCCGGCGCCCAAATCGACATGTTCTACCTGAACCCAACTCTGTCACTCACCAATGGTCAGGCACTGGCCTGCACAGAAGCGCAGGCCACGATCAATGGGGCAATGTTTCAACGCTGGTCGCGCCACCGCGCCACTGAGTCGGAATGGCACCCTGACACTGACAACGTGGCATCTCATCTAGCACTCGTGGAGTCAGCATTGGCGAAGGAGGTTCAACAATGAACCCGACCACCAATTTGACCCTGACCGCGTCATTGCACGAGCGCTTGCATCGCCACCTGTTCCCGTGTGACGGACTGGAGGCTGCGGCAATACTCCTGTGTTCGCGCACGCCGGGGCCACGCGTCAGGCTTCTGGCACAGGACGCAATATTGGTCTCGTACGCTGATTGTCAACGGGTGTTGAGAAACGCTGAATTCTGGGCTTGACTGCGCGGTTTGAATCTTTGGGTTGCAGGATTTCCGCTACGTCTATCCCTGGTCGCCCTAGGGCGACCAGGGATAAAAACGCAAATTGAACTGGCAGATAT
>JANMVQ010000201.1:0-2006 GCA_031392845.1 Chloroflexota bacterium | reverse complement strand
CAACCCGCGATTCCAGGAGCGTTTGAAGCGTGAAGTGCCGCTCGGTCGCCTGGTCGGCGCGCGGGAAGATGCGCAGTTCGCAGCCTACCTGTGCAGCGAGCCGGCCAACTGCTTCGTCGGCCAGGTATTCCCGGTCTGTGGGGGCTGGGTGGCGCGCTAGTGGGGTACCAGTGGTGCACCAGTGGCGCCGGGGGTCAGGTCTCAATACTGTTAGATTAGGTCGTTTTTGAACCAGTTCTACGAACGTTATCGCAATGCGGATAATGGCGAAAATTGCCTCAATCTAAAAGTATTAAGACCTGACTCCTAAGATGACCCCAAAGAAGCACTGCTGTGGCGGGTAACGTAGGCCGCGAGCCGTGAGAATATTATATTGAAAGACCTGACCCCATGACTTTGCCAAAGACCTGACCCCATGACTTTGGGGCGGTTCAGCGTGACGTGAAGCGCGTGCATGAAGACATCGTGATCCTTGCAGAACTTGGCCTTCTGGAGCGCACGGAGGGGGAGGAGTAGTTTGCCCCTATGTGTCTATGCATATTGATATGTATCTGAAGGCAGCTTGAAGCCAACCTGATGCCAGCCAGCGAGACTTCTTTGGCGCGTACCAATAATTGGCTGTGCGTTCGGCGGATAGATGAATCCATGCTGATTGCCTTTCGAGAGCATTTATGATAAAATAGATACATTTTCGTACACACTTTCGCCTTTTGGTGTACCTAAAGGAGATCATCATGGTCAATACCGCCAAAGTTTTCACCAATGGCAACAGCCAAGCCATCCGTCTGCCGAAGGCTTACCGCGTCAACGTGGAGGAAATGTGGATTTCTAAGAACGAAGTGACGGGGGAAATCACCCTTAAACCAAAGGACAATGACGAACGTCTGCGTAAGCTGAATCAGCTCTTCAAAATGATTGAACAAAGCCCCATCACCGAGGATTTTCTGCCACCGCGTGATGATGCTTGGGCGCCTGACCCATTTGCCGGTTGGGACGCTAAGCCGTGAAGCCCTACATGCTTGATACCAATATAGTCAGCTATTTCATCAAAGGCACAAACCTGCCGCTGTACCGCCGCGTGAAGCAGGTTTTGCAAGATCAAAATGCCGTAATCTCAGCGGTAACCCGCGCAGAACTGCGCTACGGCCAAGCGCTGATGGCAGCCAACGACAAACGCCGTGAGCGAATAGATTTGTTTTTAGACGACATCCCCGCCCTGCCTTGGACGGTTGCCGCTGCCGATTTTTATGCTCAACTCAAAACCCAGCTGCGGCAAGAAGGCACCCCCATCGGCGAACTAGACACCCAAATCGCCGCCCATGCACTGGCTGAAAACTTGGCGTTTGTTACCCACAATACCAAGCATTTCGAGAAAGTGGCGGGGTTGCGGTTGGAGGATTGGGTGGGTTAGTTCGCCAGCTGCAAATTAATTACAGCTCGCCACAGGAAATCTCTTTCATCTCCCCTGCATTCATATTGAGTTGTCCACTATTTGTCGCCTCAATAGTCGCAGTGCCTCTTGACTTGTTGACATATCGAACGACGGAGTCGTAAGGAGTCGTAAGGTCATAGGAGTCGTAGGGTCAAGGAGTCGTAGGGTCAGGTCTTGAATTGTCAGATCTCAAATCAACTTCACAATCCGGCTCACGCTCGTGTAGTGCACTTGGAAATGCTGGGCCAGTTGCGCCATGGTGTAGCCGCCGGTGGCAAAGGCGGCCTGAATCGCGGCGTTGCGGTTGTTGGGGTGTTGGCGTTCAAACGCCTCCAGCGCCTTTGGCCGAGGCCTGCGCTGGGCGTTCGGAATCTCCCGGCGCGAGCCGCTCAAGCTGGTTCCTGGGCCAGTCGGGCTCTGTGCTGCCAGCAGGCTCATTTTGTCGATGAACTTCTCATCGCCCAGATAAATTTGTCCCGTGAGTACCTCCCAAACCGAGGGCAGGCCGACGCCCTCGCGCACATGGTTGATGTAGCGCTGCTGGGCTTTTTCCCGATCCAGCCGGTTTTTCAGG
>JANMVQ010000417.1:0-4834 GCA_031392845.1 Chloroflexota bacterium | reverse complement strand
GAGAGCATAAAGCAGAAAGAAGAAAGCAGAAAGCAGAAAGCAGAAAGCAGCGAGATTATATATTCCCCAAATATGAGAAATAAGAAATGAAAAATGAAAAAGCGAAGTTCAAGCAACTGAAAACGAAATTGGCCGAGATTCACGACGTGAACAAAGCGGCTGGCGTGTTGGGTTGGGATCAACGCACGATGATGCCGAGCAAAGGCGCGGCAGTGCGCTCTGAGCAATTGGCCACTCTAGGTCGCATCGCCCACGAGAAGTTCACCACATCGGCGATGGGTAAATTGCTGGATGGGCTGCGTCCGTACGAAGAGAGCCTGCCCTTCGACTCGGATGAGGCCAGCCTGATCCGGGTGACGCGTCGCGACTACGAAAAAGCCGTCAAGGTGCCGGGTGAGTTGCGCGCTCAGATGACCCGGGTGGGATCGATGTCGACTGAGGCATGGATCGAAGCGCGCAAGCAATCAAACTTTGCGCTGTTTCTGCCGCATTTGCAAAAGGTAGTCGACCTGCAATACAAGTACATCGATTGTTTTGAGCCCGCCGATCACGTCTATGACATTTTGCTGGACAGCTACGAGCCGGGTATGAAGACCGCCGACGTTCGAAAGGTCTTTGACGACCTGAAGGTTGATTTGGTACCGTTGATCGCGCAAGTGGCAGCTAGTTCCGTTACAGTCAATGACGACTGTCTGCATGGACACTTTCCGGTCGATCAGCAAAAAGCGCTATCGCTGGCAGCGATTACCCGTTTTGGTTTCAACCCCGATTCGTGGCGACTTGATCCAACCGTGCATCCGTTCGCTGGCAACGCCGCCACCACCGATATTCGCTTGACCACTCGTTACTACGAAAATTTCATCAGCCCATCTTTGTTCGGCAGCATGCACGAATGTGGGCATGGGTTGTATGAAAACGGCGTTAGCCCAGCGCTGGAGCGCACGCCATTGTGTCGGGGTGCCTCACTCGGCTTGCACGAATCGCAAAGCCGGATGTGGGAGAACTTGGTGGGTCGCAGCCGTCCATTCTGGCACTTCTTCTATCCGCAGTTGCAGGCAGCATTTCCCGATGCGTTTGGCAACGTCAACGCGGATCACTTTTATCGTGCCATCAACAAGGTGCAACCGTCACTGATTCGGGTTGAGGCTGATGAAGCCACGTATAACTTGCACATTATTCTGCGCTTTGAGTTGGAACAAGAAATTATGGAGCGCAAGCTGGCGCTCAAAGATTTACCCGCGGCATGGAACGCGCGTATGAAGGATTATCTGGGCGTCGACGTGCCTAGTGATTCAGAAGGGGTATTGCAGGATATTCACTGGTCAGGCGGATCGTTTGGGTATTTCTCGACGTATTCGCTCGGCAACATTATCAGTTGCCAAATTTGGGAGCGCGTATTGCAGGACTTGCCCGACCTATATGCACAGTTTGAGCGCGGCGAGTTTATGGCCCTGCGCGAATGGTTGCGCGAGAAGGTCCATAAGCATGGGCGCAAATTCATGCCTGCCGACATGCTTCAGCGTATCGTCGGTGGCCCAATTAGTGTTGGCCCGTATGTGAAATACCTGAAGCAGAAGTTCGGCGAAATCTATTCCCTGTGAAGGGAAGTAAAAATTCAAAAGGCAAACTTCAAAAAGAATGATCGTCACGCATCTCTTTTTATAATTTTGCCTTTTGAATTTTCAATTTCTGCTTCGATTTCTACTTGAATTTCGACTACGGCAGCAACACTTTCATCCAATAACTCGGCTCCACTGTTACGCCGCTGATGGCCAGCTCAAAGTGTAAGTGATTGCCCTGGCTGCGCCCGGTTGTGCCGACCGCGCCGATTGGCTCATCGATATCGACCATCTGCCCGGCCTTGACCAGCGTCTTGGACAAATGACAATAGCCGGTAAACACTCCGCGACCATGATCAATGATGATCATGTTGCCGTGGATGGAAAACTCTTTGACTAACGCCACCCGCCCGGGGGCAGCGGCAAAAACGGGTGTGCCGGATACAGCCGCGAAATCGATGCCGCCATGATAGCTGCCCAGATCAATGCCGTTGTAAATGCGACGTGGCCCATACAACGATACCAGTCGCCCCTTGGTAGGTGTACGAAATGGCTTACTCCACCATTGTTCATCCGAATACAGGCTGTAAACTGCTCGAATTTCTGTGGCTTCATTGGTATTGAGTTTACGATCAATCAGGTCCGCGAGTTTGCCGGATAACTTGACGCGCTCGGTAATATAGCGGCCTGAACGAACTTTGAAGGGGGCTTGACTCACATCAATTGCACCGGTAGTGGCGGTAGCCGTTACCGTGAGGGTGTATGCCCCTGGCTCAGCCATGCCATCGATCCCCATCAACGCGATATAATTGCTCGCACCTAACCTTGGATCTGGCACGAACCGCACATACTGTTTGCCGAATTGAGCGACGATACGTTGGCTATCTGTCGCCTTGACTCGCACAACCATCACATCCCCCTGTTCCGCGATCGATGGATTGACCTTGATCGATGCAATGGCAGGTTTGGCTTGTTGGGGATAGCGTTGGGCGGCGGCCATATGGGGTGTCATGGATAGCACAAAGGCAAACAGCACCACCATAAATTTGTTTCGCTGTAGGAGCGCACGATTCATTTCACGAGTATCGCATAGTTGATGAAAGTTTTGGATCTGCTCAGGTCAATTTGCGTGATTCGCGGAAGAGAATCACAGATGTCCGCGTAGCAACAATGTTTTGAGATTGCTAGATTGCCTAAACCGGGCCAAACTATAGACAAATGACTACAAATATGATGAGTGCTTTGGTGTGGGAAGCACCCAAGACCATGAATATGCGCGAACAAGCGTTGCCAACCGTACAGTCACACGATGTGCTGATCAAGGTGGCGTATGCCGGCATCTGCGGTTCAGAACTGAGTGGCTATCTAGGCCATAACAGTTTACGGGTGCCCCCCTTAGTGATGGGCCATGAGTTTGCAGGCGAAGTGATTGTGTTTGGAGAAGGTGTAAATAATCTGGCGCGTGGACAACACGTGACAGTGAACCCGATCCTCGCATGTGGCCAGTGCGATTACTGCCGCACTGGTCTGGCGCATTTGTGCGCCAGCCGTAAGGTAGTTGGCGCACATCTAGCCGGGGCGTATGCGCAATATGTGATGGTTCCTGCAGCGGGAGTGGTGCCGCTACCTATGGGTATGCCGTTGCGGATTGGGGCATTGGCTGAGCCAACCGCATGTGCCGTGCGGATCGGCGAGTTGGCTGGAAATGTGAGTGAGCAAACCGTGCTGGTGATTGGTGCTGGCCCGATTGGGTTGTTGGCGCTACAGGTGCTGTTGTTGCGGTGCGCAAGCACGGTCTATGTGGCTGACCTAGATGCCGAACGCTTGAAGATGGTGACCGCTTTAGGTGGACACGCCATCAATCCGCGCGAGCACGACACAGTGGAGACTGTGCGGAAGGCGACCGGTGGCGTCGGTGTGCCGGTAGCCGTCGATGCAGTCGGCACGGCCCGCACCCGCGCGCAATGTGTGTCGGCTACCCGCTCGTCGGGCACCGTAATTTTGACTGGCTTGCATGAAGAGAAGAGTGAAATGCCAGTGGCCGAAATGATCCGCCGGGAGATTCGTGGCCAAGGCTCGTTTGCCTATTCGCCGGCCAACTTCGCCGAAGCGGTGCAACTGCTCGCCGACCACAAAATTCGGCTTGACCCGTGGATTATCGAAGCGCCATTGGCTGAGGGCGGCAAGTGGTTTGATCGACTGCTCGATGCGCCCGGCAACGTGTCCAAGGTGCTGTTGATACCGTAAAACCGAATCGGTCTCCAAGACCAATTCGGTTTTACGGATTTTGACAATCGGCCCTGTATCGATACACTGTTTTTTACAATGGCATTGTTAGGAATAGATCTCGGCACCTCGGGAGTAAAGGCGTTAGTGATCGACGCAAAAGGCGAGACGCTGGCAAGCGTCACGGTGGAATACCCAATCTATACGCCTAAGCCGCTGTGGAGCGAGCAAGAACCGGAAGATTGGTGGCAAGGTACGGTTGAGGCGATCAAACAAGTGCTGACGAAGGCCAATGTGGTCGGTAGCGACATTACAGGCATTGGCTTGAGCGGCCAGATGCACGGACTGACGCCACTCGATCGCGACGGCAACGTTATTCGGCGGGCCATGCTGTGGAATGACGGACGTACCGCTGCAGAATGTGCGGAGTATGTGCAACGCGCTGGTGGTGAAGCGCGCGTGCGCGAGTGGGTCTATAACATTCCATCGCCCAGCTACACCGCCCCCAAAATTTTGTGGATGCGCAACCATGAGCCGGAAAATTTTGCCAAACTGGCGCATATGCTATTGCCTAAAGACTATATCCGTTATCGGCTGAGCGGCGAATATGCTACGGATAAGAGCGATGCGACAGGCACTGGTCTGCTGGATGTTAAGAACCGCACTTGGTCAAGCGAGATAATGCGGGCGCTCGACTTGCCCGACTCGATATTGCCGCGCTTGGGTGAAGGGCATGAGATCACCGCGTATGTGACAGCACAAGCTGCCCGTAGCACTGGCTTAGCCGTGGGTACGCCCATTGCCGGTGGCGCAGGGGATCAACCCGCCAGCGCGTGTGGTGCGGGTATCGTCAACGAGGGGATTGTGAGTGTGACGATTGGCACCTCTGGCGTGGTGTTTGCCTCGATTGACACCATGCCTGAGCCGGGTGCGCCGGGGATCTCGCCGCTGTTGGAATGCTTTTGCCATGCCTTGCCCAACACTTGGCACTATATGGGTGTAATGCTCAGTGCAGGCGGGAGCTTACGCTGGTTTAGAGATACGGTGGC
>JANMVQ010000114.1:0-3005 GCA_031392845.1 Chloroflexota bacterium | reverse complement strand
CGCGGGACTCCGGAGGATCCCGGCGAAGAGGAAACCTGTCAGCGCTGGCTAGCACATGAAATCGAGAGCATGGGCTGTTTCGACAAAATCGATCTGTGGGCAGACGCGCCAGGGAGGCCCAATCTTGCCGCAACGATCAAGGGGCATTCCGGACAAGCGGGTCTGATGTTCAACGGTCATACAGATACCGTGGAGGTGACTTCGGCCCAAAAGGAAGTTTGGATAGGTGACCCATGGAGTGCTGAAATCCGTGATGGTAAGCTCTTTGGCCGAGGTTCTACAGATATGAAGGGTGGCAACGCCGCATTTTTGTGGGCAGCGAAAGTTCTTCGTGAAGAAGGTGTGGCGCTGCGCGATGATTTGATTCTGACATTCAGCATCGCTGAAGAAACGGGGGAAGCGGATATTGGACCACTGAGTGTCCTGCACCGGGGCTACACAGCGCCCTTTGTAGTAAACGCCGAGCCTACGCGTCTACGCATCGCGCCAGCTACAATGGGTTGGTTTTTCATGAAGATTACGGTCAAAGGAAAAGGCCTTCATCCTGCCTCGCGCTTTACCGCCATTTATCCGTCACCTGAACCTCTGCCCCTGCCAGGAATCGACGCTGTGGAAAAACTGCGCAAGGTCATGGATGCCCTAACAGAGCTCGAACGTGATTGGGCTCTTCACCAGAGACACATGTTTATGCCGCCAGGTGGTATGAACATGTCTCCAGTCTACATCCACGGCGGTGCACTTCGCGCCTCAATGCCCGAGCATTGTGAGGTCGTCTACGCGGTTGTCTATAATCCTGCATTACGAAGCGATGAAGTCCTGCGGCAGATCCGTACGGCGGTCGATGGGGTCATAGCAAGCGATACCTGGTTGCGTGAACATCCACCGATCCTCGAGGCGCCCGTTATCCATCAGGTGCTTGAACCTGTAAACCTCCCGCTTGAGCACCCGGTAGTGAAAAAATTGGCGGCCGCCTACCGCGACGCCCTGGGATCCGAACCCGAGTTTGGAAGCTTGCCCGGGCCTTGTGACGCAAACATCATGAGTGAAGCTGGAATCACAACAATTATATTTGGTCCAGGAGACTTGGCAATGAACGCACACGGTGCCAATGAATATGTTCCAATCCGGCAGGTAATCGACGCATGCAAAGTGTACGCGAGTCTTATGGTGGATTGCTGCGGGGAGTAAGCAAAAATGAATAAAAAAATCATCGACTACCAGAATGACAGAATTCCAGATAGTGAATACCTCGAGCGCTTTCAGAGCGTCCAACGGAGGTTGCAGTCTGAAGGGCTGACCGTGGGTTTGGCCTATGCGACTGAGCATATGCCCGGCGATGTGCAATATTTGACGGGATATGATCCCCATATTGAAAATGTGGCGCTCTTGGTATTGCCAGACCAGTTGGTGGTTTTGGGCGGTGCCGAAGGTGAGACGATGTTTAAAGATATGGGTCGAGCCGGCATCTGGCGCAATCTTTCGCTATTCGAAATTCCGTTCCAGGATTACGGAGGACTTCGATTCTATTCCCTTGCCGAAATTCTAAAGGAGTTTCTGGGCGAAGTCCCCAACGAGATCGGCCTATTGTCCGCCCCCAACGTGCTTTCACATGAGATCGTCAGCTTGGTGCAAAAGGCTGACCCTAGTGGTCAGATCAAATTGCGCGACATGAGTCGCACTATGGCGGACGCGCGCTATAACAAAAGTGCTTCAGAGCTCCAGATGTTCCGCAACGCCAGTTGGATAGCCACGGAAGCAATGCGCGCGATGCTCGATAGCGTCGCTCCTGGTTTGCGCGAACTTGAAATGGCCGCTACAGGTGACGCTGTCTGCAAAAAGCTCGGCGCTTACGGCTATGGTTTCGATACAATTGTCTGTTCTGGTCCACGCATCAATACAATTATTGGTCGCTCTAGCAATCGTGTAATTCAGCACGGCGATCTCGTCATGTTGGGCGTGAGTCCGCGCTTTGAAGGATATACCTCTGCCTTGGGAAGGACTATTGTTGCTGGCGGTGCCACTGCCGAACAGGCGGCGTTTCTCGACCACGGCATCCGTGCGCACGAGCTTGCAATCGCGCAGTTGCAGGCCGGTAAACCAGCGCGTGAGGTCGATCTGGCGGCACGAAACTATCTTACCAGTGTTGAGTTAGGCAAATATCACACTTATGGTGTTGGCCATGGAATCGGGTTCACCGAATGTCTTGAAGAGAAGACGGCGACACAAAGTAGTGATTATGATCTGCCACCAGGTGTAGCCATCATGATTGACGTGGGACTCTTTGGCCATCCCATCTTCTATGGGGCGCGGCATGAGGATCCGTTTCTCATCTCCCACGATGGAAAGACCGAAAGGCTGACCGATCTGCGGATGAAGGTGTACTATTGATTCGATGTGTGCAGCTTTTCTCGCATTGAATTCGCCCTGACCCAGAGGCGCGTCATTTAAGCTTGGAGGTTCACTCATGGTCGACCAACATTGGCGCCTTATCGCTTACTGCTCGAATCATTTTAAGAAATTGTGGTCCAGAATTAGCGGATAAAGCAGCCGATCCAGAAAGCCACTTGGGATCTAATATGGGTCATGAACGCTGATTTTTACGTGTCTACATCTTGCCCCAGTTTGACATCACTTTGTTAGCGGACACCACGGGCCCCATTTTTGGGTGCAAACTCCTTGGCGCTGGCAATCAAGCCAGAAATTAAGGAGCGTAAACATGGAATAGACAAACAGCCCAATCCCACTGCCAATGAAACGTCGTCCTTGGAACAAGGACAACCCCGCGTAATGAAACACGGCAAGGCAACAGTCTGAATTGACCAATGCTGGCTTCCGTCATAACGTCAGCTTGATTGCGAGGAGTAGGCCATGGACGAATCTCGATATGGCACTGATGATAAGCGCGGCAATTGGGCGCCAAACAAACCAATCAGCTATGGACCGGCCTTTGCATGGCCGCCTCAGCCAAAGGTATTCCTCAAATGGCTATTCGGTTTTCCTGGCTA
>JANMVQ010000084.1:0-5008 GCA_031392845.1 Chloroflexota bacterium | reverse complement strand
AATTAGACCGGTCTAATTGGGTCGGTTTTTGTTTAGGGTGCCTAGTGGGGCTCGAACCCACAACCTTCTCAGCCACAGTGAGACGTGCTGCCATTGCACCATAGGCACCGTGAATTTATCGATTATACACATAATCGATGAATTACGACTGAAATGCGAAATGGGTAACAAATACTAGCGGCAATCACCTGGTTGGGCTAAGAGATAGCCGCCGCGAACGGTGGCCCCAATCACCAAGCCAGCCGCAATCAGCACCAAGTTTTTGATAATATATTGTCCTTCGAAGGTCGGCGCAATCGGGAACTGGGTAAAGGTCTCGGCAGGGAAGAAGATGAGCGGCGTAAGCGTACCCGCCATCTGAGCGACCAATAGCAACAGTGTTACCCGCATGAACTTGCCGGTGATAAACCCCAGCCCGATCACACATTCCCAACCCGCCAACAACGGCAGGCTAATCGATGCCGGCAGCCAGCCAAAGGTCATTATGGTAATCGTGCGGGCGGCCAAATCCTGCGCCGGACTAAGGCCCGGGAAGAACTTGAGGAAGCCAAACCAAAAGAAGACAATCCCAAGCGAGATGCGCAAAAGGGTGATGCCATAGCGCGCCATCCAACGGATCAGGGTAAGGTCGACTTTTCTAAGAGTATTCGTTGCGTTTTGCATCAGTCTTATCATGGCTCATTTCGTTCAAAACCGCCTGTGTCATTCCGCGGCTTTTATTTGTGAATTTCTTCACAAACGTCATTGGATCACTAGGTGTTGGTTGGCGATTTTATCGAAAATAAACATATTAAATTAATTTATATATTATTTATTCATTGCAAATCAGACTAATTAGTATAGATACATCAAAAGTTGCATTGCACATTCATCCACAATCGCTAAATGATTCATTGCAGCGAATCTTTACTATGCTGCAGCACGCGTTCAAAAGTAAAGAAAACCAAATGGAGACACAAATGTCCGCAAACCCTGAAAAGGCCTCCGCCTTCGATATCTTCGAACTTATCGCCGCCACCCTTTTGGGCCTGGGCGCCATTGGGGCGGCCTACTCTGGGTACCAGGCGTCGCTATGGGGGGGCAAGAGTGTCGAAGCCTATGGCCTGGCCTCGACCATGGCAACCAAAGCCTCCACTGAATACAACTACGCGGTGATGGATATGTCGCAAGACTATAACGTGGATATCCAGGCCAAAAAGCTGACGATGGAGGGTCTAGACGCTACAGACGAAACAACCAAGGTTCGCTCGTTTGAAATGGCCAGCTACCTTTACACAGTGCAAATGAGCGAAACCGGCTACAAAGATTTAGGGCTACCCATGGACTTGCGCGAGGGCGATCCAGCCAAACGCGATGATATCGTCCAGTCAATGCTGCAAAAAGCCCTCGAAAATGATCTTGGCAATGACTACGTCGATCTGATGCTGGACAAAGGCGAACAGCAGTTTGTCGCAGCCGACAAGAAATTCGACGAGGGTCGCGACGCCAATAACACGGGTGACATTTTTGGTCTAGTGGGTGTGATTTACGCAGTCGGTCTGTTCATGGCTGGTCTGGGGTTGGTCTTCAAAACACGTTTGCGCTGGCTATTTCTAGGGGCAGCGGGCATCGTTTTTGTCTACGCCACAATTTATATGTTCCGCACACCTTGGGCGTAAAGATTGTCGAAATCGAGGACGCATGCAGGAATCGTGGTTTAGACGGTGCCTAGAGTGATTATCGATCAGAAATAATGCGCCGTAATTCTATGCTGCAAAAAACATTCCGGACACGTCAGCGCGTCCGGAATGTTGACAAGATATTTGAAACTGCAGGCTCCAAAAGAACTTACGACGGCTTAACCGCTGAACTCACCAACAGTTGCGGCAACAGATCTCCGGAATTGGCCGGGATAAGGGTCACTTCGCCCTTATTCTCGATCAACCGCTCTATCTCCAGTACATCAAATAGGACACGCAGTATTTCTGGATCTTTTGAGATTTCCTGCAGCGCAGCGCCGACAATCGTGGGTCGTAATGCCTTGGCCTGCGCAAATGCAGTCGCAGCTTGGCGATCCGCAGTGCTGCTAATAATATTCACTTGGTTAGTGCCATCCTGCTTGATGGCCGCCGTCACCTGGCGCAATCGATTGACAACCTTGGATTCGATCTGGCGAATCATCTGGGCATCTCTAAAATGCACCTTGCGGATATACACCGAGCCGAGCTTGTAGCCCCACTCTAGCGAGCGCGGCGAGACTTCATCACGCACGCTTTGGCTCATCTTATGGCGATCACCCAGCATCTCGTTGAGGGGGAGATTGCTTAAGCAGCGAATTGCGGCATTGCTGACATTGGCCGCCAGCGAGCCTTTAGGGTCGGCGTTCTTGAAGAGATACGAGACCGGGTCGCTCACCCGCATCTCGTACCAGACACCGATGCCCATCGGCGCGCCTTCTTCGCTGTTAACAGGCTGGCTGCGCAGATATTGCTGATCGAGACGAACATCGATCACCCGGCGCTGACCAAATAGCGGCAACAACAAAGCGGTCGGGCCAATCTTGATCCACGGGAAATTCAGCCCGGGCTCGGTCAGTACCAACCGGACTTTGCCAAACAGGGTGTAAACGTGGTTACTACCTTCTTGCACTACCGCGTACATGCCCAGAGCACGCAAAATGCCTAGAAAAATCGGCACACCAATCGCGAACAGAAAGAAACCCACAACGAGACCACTAATCACACCATCGGTTGAGAACAAAAGAAAATTAAGTAGGTCATCCATGATTATTTCACCTCCACAATGGCGCGCTGGGCCCGGTTAAACAGTCGTAGTCGCACATTGCGCACGTAGGCGGCCAGCGCGTCTGGGCCACTGGCCTTGAGCTTGATCAATTGCTGGGACATGGCCTTCAATGGCTCAACCTCGGCTTGCGCATTGAGGGTCTCGATTTCGACCGCACGGCGGCTTTGCACCACTTTCTGGTCGGCAGAGGCCTGCGCCTGGCTGATGTCGGCGCTGACCAAGTTATGAGCAGTGTTGATGGCCGCCAACGCGGACTCGACTTCTGTGGGTGGGTCGATGGCCGTGATCAGCGAGGCATCCAGCTCAACACCATAGCGTGCAGTGGATGAGCGGCATTGGCTATCCATGGTCTCGTTAAGGTTGCCCATGTTCTTACGCAAGTCGTTAATCGACACGCCCGCGACGTTGGCCAGGGTATTGCTGAGGTCGTCTGGCGCGACGATGGTTTTGGGCGCTTCGAAGTTGGCGATGCGCTCACGCAACACTGAGATGAAGTAGCCCATCACATGAATCAACGGACTTTTGACGCCAAAGAAATAGGCATACATATTCTGTTCGCTGATGCGATAGCGAATTTGCCCTTGCAGCCCAGTATTCAATTGGTCTTTAGTGACCGCTTCCAGAATCTGCCCACCATTATTGGCGGTCGGGTCTTCCAAATCGCTGGCCATGTTGATTGTCTGGGTGGCAACTGAGACTTTGTAGATTTTTTCCCATGGCCACTTGAAATAGGGGCCACCCGGCTGAATCACCGCCACCTGCGGATATGCATAACGCTCGCGCTCGTCTGGCCGCAGCGTCTCGCCCAGTGGGCCGTCGAGCACCGACTGGTTACCCAGCCGTTTGGCTCGTCCGAAACTGGTCTTTACTGCACGCTCGTTTTGCGAGACGGTGTAAAACCCGCCTAGCACCACGCGCAGAAAAAACCAAATGACAAAACCGATAATGATTCCAGTTAACATATTTGAAACTCCTTTGAATAAAGGCCAAAATCTCACAAATTAATGGGACGCGGATTGACAGGATAAACGCGGATTTTTTATTTATCTTCATCTGATCTGCGTCTATCCTGTCAATCCGCGTCCCAGTTTTATTTCACAGACAGATTCTTCGCCGCTGTGGCAATCGGGTCTTGGGCGTTGTAGACCTCATCCATCGACGAGATCACATCTTGTAACGAACTCACCTGATCGAGGATATTCTCGCGCAGGCGCTGGGTCTTGCTGCTGCTCACATCACCGGCATCAATGAGTAGGACTTGCGAGTAGACCGTGCCCAACGCGGTCAGGGTGTTCTCTAGTTGCAAATCAGCTCGATCCATGGTGTTGTCGAGCTTCTTCAAATTGTTCAATTGAGTCTCGCGTCGGGAGAGCGTGTCTTGAATCTCACGCTGCACATCCAGATCGGTCTCGGCTGCCATACGCTTGCGTAAATCCCGAATCGAATCCGGCACGGTCTGGAGATCTTTATGAATGATGTTGTCTTTCTTGTAAGTGTCCAACCGTAACGCCAGGGTATAAATCCGGCGCACCCACTCTTCGATCTGGTTGGCCACGTCTTCTACCCGTCCCCGCGACGCGCGATCGGTGAACTTGTCCGCACTCTGATCGATCCGCTCACGATAAGCCATCGCTTGGGCGATCCGAATTTTCAGGTTGGAGTCGCTGATACGGCTGATGTCGAATTGCTCACGAAAGAGTTGCGAAGCAGCCTCTTCGCCTGCCTTCGGGCTGACCACGCCCGCGCCAACCACCCCCAGCCAAGCCACACCCAACACACCCAGCAAATAGGGGAAGGCCGCATTGATTGCCGGCACCGTCTCACTAAAGAACTCTGGCGACAACTGAACGCTGCTAAGTGCCAAACTTGGCAATAACACCTTAATCCCGATGGTGAGTAACACACTCGCAGCGATCACCAGCCCGCTGACGGGGCTAAGCACAGCGTTTTTTATGATCGCACTGAGGGCGCGTTGGCGAAGATTGTTCATGCCAGGCAAGTTCGGGACGTTCGGGACGTTCGGGACGTTCTTAAGATTCGAAGGTTTGGAAGGTTCGAAAGGTTCGAAACTTTAGGAACCTTCTGAACTTTCCGAACGTTCGGAACCTTCTGAACTTTCTGAACCTTCTGAACCCTCAATTCGCTCCCAAACGGCGCTTGCGTTCTTCGAGTTGGGCATCGAGTTCGCCCCGACCCAGTGCCTCGTCCATCTGGCTGTCCAGGT
>JANMVQ010000083.1:0-2979 GCA_031392845.1 Chloroflexota bacterium | reverse complement strand
AGCATCCTGAGCGAAGTCGAAGCATCCTGAGCGAAGTCGAAGCATCCTGAGCGAAGTCGAAGCATCCTGAGCGAAGTCGAAGGATGCGGCACTCACCGTAATTACCGCTCCTTCGACTTCGCTCAGGATGCTTACTTATCGACTTTGAAGACAGACTCTTACCGCCCATACACCTGCACCTCTGCCAAGGTCAGGTAGTTTGTCCCGGCCAGTTGCACGCGCACATAGCGGCCGTTTAGGTTGGCCGGGATGTCGAGCTTGCTGGGCGCTTGCCCACTGCTGTAATAACGCCACACGCTGGCGTCGTTGACCAAGCTAGTGACACTACGCCCGCTGATGTTTGTATTGGCCACAAACACGTAGAAGTTACTCAGCCGGTTGGCGCAGCAGTCGGTGCGGTTCCACAGTTGGATGCTGTCCAGTGCATAGGTCGCTCCCAAGTCCACTTGCCACCAGGCATTGGTGTTGCTGTTGGTGCTGGACGACGCATTGGCGCTAAAGGTGCCGTTGGTGTTGCCGTTCACTGCCCGGCTGGCCGATGCGCCGGCATAAGTTGAGGATTGACTTGCCGCCTTGCCCTGCGCGACATTTGTCACGGCCGGCCGCACATATGGCGAGAGATAAATCCCATCGATCACGGCCAGTGCCTGGCTCGGAACTTCCCAGCCGACTGCCAAGTGATCACCCCCCGCGCCCTCTTTCTGCAAGGCTTCAATATAGTATTTCTGTCCCGCGACGAGGGTAATCAAGGCCGACTTTTGCTGGGCGTATTTGGTCCACTCGCGCACACCGGTGTAGCCGGGCACGCTGGCGATGCTGCGGGCGTTACCCGGGTTTGCATCGGTGCTCAGACGCAAATCGCTGTAATCATCACTGGCGATCCAGAAGCGATACTGTCCGCTGACCGGCGCATGCACATAGCCGCGCACGCGGGTGCCGTAGTTGTCGGCCCAGTTGGTGGGCGCCTCAAAAGTAGTCAGATTATTCGTGCCGCTGGGCGCATATGGATAGGCTGTGGCGCTGGTCAGCAGTGGCACTGTGCTGCCTGAAATGCCGGTCCACCACTCGCGTAGGATTTGTCCGCTGCCCAGGTTTGTGGGCGCACTAATCTCTTGCGGGTCGATCTGTTGCAGGTAGGCGACCAGCTTGGGCAAGTCGGCCGGCGCAATCGCCACATTGTTGTGCGCGCTCAGCGCATCACCCAGCGTGGCCGCCGAGCCATCGTGCAGATACGGGGCGGTGGCCCACACATCGCGCAGGGTGGGCGGGTCGATGCCGACCAGCGCGCCGCCCAATCGTCCGCCACTACTGGCCTTGAGTGTGCCAATATTAAATAAGGTGGCCGCGCCGCTGTTGCTAAAGGCTGTGCCGCCATGACACTGTCCGCAGTTGGCGCTGCGGAAGATATCGCGCCCGGCCAGCGCGTCGGTAGTCAGGCTGCCATCTGGATTGTGATTCGGGCTATTCGGGAACCTATTGAGCGATGACACATACGCCGCCAATGCATCCAGATTGGGGCTGACCCCGGCTTTGGCGTCGCCCAAGGGTTGGTTGCGCGTGCCGGTGTTGAACTGGGCGTCGGTCATCAAGCCAGTGCCACCGGCCAAATTGCGAATCTGGCCTTCGAAGTCCTGCACTTCGTTAAAGTTACCGCTCCAGTGCAGGAAGCCTTGTGCACCTGCCCGTCCTTGCAGTGCAATTGTATTGCGTAGGCCTTCGCCCATACCGGTCAGGTCCCACACTCGGCCATCTTGTCCGCCGTCGTTGTGGCAAGCCGCGCACGAGATATAGCTGTCGCGGGCCAGCTGGGTGTCTTTAGCGTCGTAGAACAATTGCTTGCCGCTCAGCACTTGTGTGCTCAGCTTCTCGGTGGCTACGCTGTTATATGTGTTGATCACGCTCATCGTGTTGCGACCAGCGTTAATGAGTTGCGAGAGATCCAATACGCTGACGCTGCGATCCATAAAATTTTGCACATATAGCCGCAAACCATCCGCCGAGAGCGCCAGCCCTTGTGGCGCGCGACCTACGCCCACCCGGAATAGCTCGCGTTCGCCGTAGGCATCCACCACTGCGACCTCGCGGTTGGTCTCGAGCGCCACAAACAGATACACGCCGTACTTATCGAAGATCGCCGCACTCGGGACACCGGCATTGTCGTGATCGATTCGACCCGCCGTGTCTTCGGTCTCGCTGCTCAGATCGATGCGCGAGTTAATGGCGCGCACGGTGTTCTGGAAATTCAGGTTATTGCCATCGCGCAAGGTGCCGCGGGCGATATTATCGAGCTTTGAAGGCACCCAGGCGCTGGTTCCATCGGGCGAGATGGCTAGACCACCCAGATAGTTTGGGATGCCGCGTCCAGCGGTCTCGGTGTCGGGTTTGTCGCTGTGACGCAAACCCATCGTCTTATTGATGGTGAGCGTTGCGGTGTCGATTACGAGCACTTCGCCACTGCCACTGGCCAATTGCGGTGCCGCTGTCTCTTCACCTGGCACGCGCGGGGTGATGAAGCGCGAAACATACACCCGGCTGGCATCACCGTTGATGGCGATGTGGCGCACATTCATCCCGACATCAAGGCTGCCAGTTTGCGCGGCGCTGGCCGCATCAAAGCGCAGCAACTTGCCAGATGCTTCGAGCGCGACATAGCCCACATTGCTGCCGGGAGCAAACGCCACACCGAAGGGTTGTGCGCCATACGGCAGCGCAATGGTCTGCACGATTGCCAGGGTGCTGGGGCTGAGGATGCTGATGTTGGCGCTGTGTTTGTTGGTGACCCACACCCGCCCGTCTGGGGCGATGGCGATGCTGCGCGGGGCGGTGCCGACGCTGATCTCGGCCACTTTGCCGTTCGTGACCGCATCAAACACGCTGACACTGTCGTTGTCTTGGTTGATCACCCAGACTCGATTGTTGTTGCCACTGCGCGCCTCAAAGGCGATGTTCATCGAAGTCACGGCGCGGTTGGCCGTGCTG
>JANMVQ010000068.1:0-8868 GCA_031392845.1 Chloroflexota bacterium | reverse complement strand
GGTGTATGTGCCGGAATATGGTGTCGGCCACGCCTGCGATACCGGTAGCGCCATCAACGGCAACCGCATCGACCTGGGCTACGGCGATGACGACTTGCAGTTGTGGTATCGCTGGACGGATGTATATTTGCTCTCGCCTGCCCCGCCGGCTGGGGAAATTGATTACCGGTTGGGGAAGTGAACACTGCCCGCGCCCGCCTCGAACGCCACGGTCTTACGCCGCGCAAAAGCCTCGGCCAAAATTTTCTGATCGACGACACTGTCGCGCAAAAAATCGTGCAGGCGGCTGAAATTGCGCCAACCGACACGGTGATTGAGATCGGGCCGGGTATGGGCGCGTTGACCCAACACTTGGTCAAACAAGCCCAGCAGGTGCATGTGATTGAGCTGGATCAACACCTTATCCCCATCCTACGCAAGGAATTGGGGCAGTTATCCAACCTGACGATCACCCATGGGGATGCGTTGGAGGTGGATTTTGCACAGCTCGCGCAACCTTTATCCACAGTTCGCTTTGTCGCCAATCTACCGTATTACATAACTTCTGCCGCGATTCGGAAGATGCTGGAGTCGCCGCTAAGGGTGGCCAGCATCGTCCTGACGATCCAGCTTGAGGTGGCGCAGCGGATGGTGGCGAGGGTGGGCGATATGAGCTTGCTGGCAGTCAGCGTGCAGTTTTACGGGCAACCCGATCTGGTGATGAAGCTGCCTGCCGGTGCGTTTTACCCACAGCCCAAGGTCGACTCGGCAGTCGTTCGGATCGTGCCGCATGCCGAGCGCCCCAACATCAACCCGGACGATTTCTTCCAAGTGGTGCGGGCCGGGTTTAGCCAGCCGCGCAAGCAACTGCGCAACACGTTGGCCAGTGGCCTCGGTGTCGATAAGGCGCAAGCCATTGCAATGCTAACGGCCTGCCAGGTAGATCCGATGCGGCGAGCCGAGACTTTGGCGATATCCGAGTGGATCGGGTTGGCCCACTACTGGATCGCGAACCGGTCGGATAGCCGTGCCCGAAATTCCGACAATAATTCTGTTGAAGAAGCGCCCAACACCGAAAATTCCTCGTTGCCGTAGTCGGTGCCGACCTGCAGCGGGAAAATATCGCGCTCTGGATTGCGGTTGGTCATAAGCGTGCCGCCGGCCTCCTGCACAATCGGCCAGACGGCGGCCACATCCCACAGATACACCCGCAGCTCCATCGCGCCTACAAGAGCGCCGCGTGCCAAGGTGGCCAGATCAAAACCGGTGCTCCCAGCAATGCGCGTCTTGCAGATGAGATCCGGGCGGCCCTGTTTCAGGCTGCGCGTGCACATGGCAAAGAGATGGGTGCTTTCCAGCTGCGTGGCAGTCGACACATGAATCGGCTGGCCATTGCGCCAGGCACCTTGTCCTAGCGCGGCTGAATAATGCTCGTCGGTGATGGGGAAATCGGCCACGCCCAGTACTGGCATGCCGTAGTGCAACAGTCCGATAAGCACTCCCCAAACTGGGAAACCCCAGGTGAAGTTGGTGGTGCCATCGATAGGGTCGATCACCCAGCACCATTCTTGACCGTTATATAGCTTTTCGCGTTCCTCGGAAATGATGGTGTGATCTGGATAACGCGACAGAATGGCTTGGCTTAGACGGCGGTCAGATTCGAGGTCAGACTCGGTGACCAGGGTGCCGTCCTTTTTCTTCGATGCTTCGATTTGTCCAAAGGTGCTCTTGAGAAACTGACCGGTTTCGTGGGCCAGTTCGCGAGCAAAATCGAGCGCGCCAGCGGGCAATGTAAATTGCGACGTATGGATAGGTATAGTCGAAGGGTTGGTTGTGAGCGCATTGTGGGTCATAGCGTTCGCATTGTAAAGCAGACCTAGCGCCCAGCCACAGGGATAAACAAGAATGCGGTTGGGACAAAACGCGGCTGATTCGGATCGTTCAAGTAAATTGTGTCGCTGACAATTTGTGTTGTCACTTTCTGAGTCGCCGAATCGATATGCTTTAACTCTGCGTACACTGTCTTTAGACCGGGTGGGTTCGTGAGGAGAAAAGTTTTATTGGCCTGCCAGGGCTCAAATGCAGTCCAAGTTTGACCATCTTCGCTAAAGCGCATCTCATTGGCCCACGGGGGTTGGCCGCTTACTCCACCGTAAATATAGAGCGGCACAGCGTAATCGTCCGTATCAAATGTCTCGTTGTTAATAATAACTGGCAACACTGGAATGTTGTCTATTTGGCGTGAGCCAAAATCCTGGGCCCAATAATACAGATAGGGGCCACCGGTTTGTTGGTAACTAGGACAAGTCGTGATGATCCGCACATTGTCTGTGTCGGAAAGTTCTGTAAAAAGGCTAATGCCAACCTCGCGCAGGTTAGGGTTGATCAGGGTCTTGTAGTGGCTAGGGCTCTCGGTAAGACCGGTCATCGCATCTTGGGCGGTGGCCTGACCTGCGGCAATATTTTCGCTGATATGCGTCCATCCAGCATAGCCCGTGGCCAATGCACGCTCAAACGGCTTGTTGCAGTCGTTGTCCGGGTCGTTATGACCAAAGAAATTGCCATCCGCCATCCGCTGAGTGTAAGCCTGTGCTGAGCGGGTCAAATTGGCGTTGATCCGCACTGGCGGCACGCCCTTTTCGACACGCAACAGGTTGACCAACTCTGCCATTTCATCCATGGGCGTGATGGCGGGTGTCGCCACATGGGTGGACATTGATTGTGCTTGCTGCCCCTCCGTTTGGGGGTTGCCAGTGAGCGTGTTGCGGTCTGAAGACGTGGATGCGTCGAAACTGGCAACCACTGGCGCAAGTTGCTGATTTGAAAGCAATACGGATTGCATGCCAATTGCAAACGCAATACTCATTGCGCACAAAAGGGTAATTGAACGACGAATAGACATATTTTGAATAATGTGCAGATGGCGACTGCAAGACTATTCAACAAATTGCCGCCGGTGTCGTCGTTCGTTCTTTGGCTTTCTTCTCAGTCATTGGGTGCAGACCGTCCGGTGTAGACTACCCGTAAGCAAAATGCTCATTTTCATACCCACCTATAACGAGCGTGATAATGTCGAACGGCTGTGCGCCCAGTTGCTGTCGATGCAGCCGGATGCTGACATTCTGTTTGTAGATGACGCTTCACCGGATGGCACGGGAGATATGCTGGATCGTTTGGCAGCCCGACATTTGCGTATTAAGGTTATTCATCGCATTGGCAAGCTCGGTATTGGTAGTGCGCACCAAATGGGTATTCGGTATGCCTATGAACAGCGCCACGAAATACTGATTACGATGGATTGTGATGGCACTCACCCTCCCGAATACATCCCCCAATTGATTGGCCAGGCCCGGGCAGGACAAAATGACATGGTGATCGGTTCACGCTACTTAAACAAAGATAGCTTAAGTGAATGGACGCTCTTTCGTAAGCTACTAACCTATAGTGGACATCTGCTCACCACGAATCTGCTGGGGCTGCCATTTGATGCATCTTCAGCGTTTCGGCTATATCAACTGAATCAGATCCCGCGTGAGATATTTGATCTCGTGCGATCCCCGGGGTATGCCTTTTTCTTTGAGAGTTTGTACGTATTGCACCTAAACCAGATGCGGATTGGGGAAGTGGGCATTGTGTTGCCGGCGCGCGGCGCGGGCTATAGCAAAATGACCTTGGGTGAGGCTGGGCGCGGGCTATGGCGATTGGCCCAGATGTGCGTGACGATTGCGGCGCGCAAGCAGCAATATTTGTTGCGTGAGGTATAAACGCCAAAGCCAATTGCCTGAGGGTTTTCCGCGAATCACGCTAATTCCCGCAAATTTATTAACGACGATGGGTGTAATTCCTGCAAAAAGCTGGAAATTAGAGTTTGTCCATGGGGGGATTTATGTCAACCGACGCTCAGTCGAATCCGGCATTGATTGCGCCAATATTGCCGATGCCGGTGCAGCCACGCACATCGATGGCTACCGGCCTAACCTTGGTGCTACTTGGAGCGGCCCTGTTGGTCTTTGGATTGCCGCAACTGTTTTATCCACTGTGGTTTGATCAAGGGGCTTTTGCGGCTTGCGCCCAAACCCTGCTGCGGGGCGGGGCTATGTATCGCGACTGCTGGGAGGTGCGGGGACCACTAGTAGCGTTGCTCTACGCATTGCCCATGCTGCTTGCGCCACAACCTTGGTGGCCGGTCGCGATTCATGCATTTGATTTGGTGTGTGCGGCCAGCACCTCTATTCTGATTGGGTTAATCGCGCACGATTGGTTCGACGCTGCGCCCAGTGCGAATCGACCGGACTATGTGCCGTTAGATGCGTCGTTTGTCCCGTTTGTGGCGGGAGGGTTGTATTGGCTGATGTATGCCACCCTGAATTATTGGAGCACCGCTCAGGCCGAAGGCTTTGCCAATCTGTTATTGGTGCTGAGCCTATGGCTGGGCGGTAAATTCAGCCACAGGCTTAGCACAAGCCGCACTGCCTATGTTTGGGCAGGCGCGTGCTGTGGGTTGGTCGTGTGGTTGAAGTATCCGTTTGTCTTGTTTGGTTTGGCCTTTGCCCTGGTGCTGATGTTTAGTTTGCGTTGGCACGTGCTCTTTTGGTTTGTGGTCGGCGCGTTGTTGGCAATCTTATTGGGCATGGCAGCCTTATGGCTGAGTGGTTCTGGCCCGGATTGGCTGATGCATTTGAACTACGACTGGGCCACCTTTCACGCCATCTCGTGGGAAGAACGGCAACTCTGGCTGCGCACGCTTTTCCAAGAAGAAGTGATCGCGTTTGTTCAAAAGGGCAGCACCCCTACCGCGGGTTTCAAAGACACGGTGCCACAAGTGGAGTGGCTGGGGCGAGGTTATCCGCTCATCTTTGTGCTGGCGGGGTTGAGTCTGCGCAAACTGTTTGGCCGCAGCCAAGCCGGGCGTGGGGTGTTTTTAGCATTGCTGTATTTTGTGTTGGCGGTAGTCGTAAATATCTGGCAAGGGCATTCGTATCGCTATCACTTTCTCGTGGCGTTACCGGGGCTGGCATTGTTGGCGAGTGGAGCCCTCAAAAGCGAGCGCACGTTTATCCAGTTTCTCGCGGCGATTCTCAGCATCGGCGCGTTTGCCGGGCTGGTTGCCACAATGTGGCCGTGGGTGCGCGATGCCTATGACAATGTTCTTCTACAACACAAAACACCCCAGCAGCTCTATCTAGAATCCAAACAGGCCGATGATTCGCGTCTGGCAGAATTTATTAGACAAAATACCGCGCCGGATGAACGCGTCGTCATCTTTAGCGATGTGCCCGCGGTGTATGTGCTGGCCAACCGTCCCAACGGCACCCGCTTCCCTTATCTGCGCTGGTTTGAGGAAGGGCGGAGTGCGGTTGCACTCGAGTATTATGAGCAACGTTTTCTGGATGATCTGGCCTTCAGTCAACCCAAATTTTTTATATTGACCAAAGACAATGCTCCCTGGCCCGAGGCGCGCTTTGGCGAAACCCTAAAGCGCATGAGTGCAGTCAATGCCTATGTGCAAAGCCGTTATGATTATGCTACCGATATCGGGCCGTTTGTAGTGTTCAAACGCAAATAGCCATGTTTATTTTTTCTACGAGGACATTTTGACGACTACTGCAATTAGGCGAGATATGTATGCCGCACTGCGGCTCCCTGAATTTCGATTGTTACTGATCGCCCGTCTATTGGGCGATGGCCTGGCAAACCAAATGCTGGCCATTACTTTAGGCTATCAGGTCTATCGGTTAGCCAACCCCACCGCAGGCGATGGTGGTGACCCAACTACGGGCGCATTCTGGCTGGGCATCATGGGTTTGGTGGAAGCCGTCCCAGCGCTGTCGATGGCGCTGTTGGGTGGATACGTGGCCGATCGTAGCGACCGGCGGCGGTTGGTGCTGATAACGCAGCTGGCCGTCATCATATGCGTGTTGATGCTAGCGGGTCAGACTTTCGCGGGCAATTTGCTGCAGCTGTGGGGGGTGTTTGGGGTCATCTTTGTGATGGGCATTGCACGAGGGTTCAGTTCGCCAGCCAACTCGGCTTTTGATCCACAAATTGTGCCGCGCGAATTGCAAATGAATGCCTCCTCGTGGACCAGCAGCATTTGGCAAATAGGCGCGGTGGGCGGGCCGTTGTTTGGAGGGTTGGCATTGACGTTTCTAGGAATCGGCAGCACCTATGTGCTCATTGCCATCCTCATCGCTATTTCAATGCTGTGCATCAAGCGGATTGCGCCCAAGCCGGTGCCGGTGCCCGAAGCAGGCGAGTCAATCTGGCAAAGCATTGCCGAAGGCGGGCGCTATGTGAAGCGCAGCCAGATACTGGTCGGCTCAATGGCGCTCGATCTTTTTGCCGTGCTTTTTGGTGGCGCGATGGCCATGCTGCCGGTGTTTGCCGATTTGCTGAATGTCGGTACTGCTGGATTGGGTCTGATGCGGGCTGCGCCATCGGTGGGTGCGTTGTTTGTCATGTTGTGGTCGGCTCGTCACCCCCCGGCCCACAACGCGGGGCGCGATTTACTGATGTCGGTAGGCGCATTTGGGGTGTGCTTTATTGTGTTTGCCCTGTCGCGCAATTTTGTGCTGACCTTGCTCATGTTGGTGTGCAGCGGTTTGTTTGATGGCATCAGCATGGTCATTCGTGGGGCTATTGTCCGGTTGCTCTCGCCAGAAAATATGCGCGGGCGGATTGCCTCGGTCAGTTGGATTTTCATTGGTGCCAGCAACGAGCTGGGCGCGCTGGAAAGTGGCTTGGCCGCCAGCGCCTTTGGTGTGGTGCCGTCAGTTTTGGCAGGCGGGATAGTTACCTTGTTAGTGGTTCTTGCGACGACCTTCCTCGCGCCAAAACTCCGTACGCTGAACTTGGACCATGTTGGGTTGAGGCCTGAAGCCTGAAGGTTGAAGGCAGAAAGCTGAAGGCAGAGAGCAGAGAGCTGATTGCTGATCGCTATGACTATGTTGATTGAAAACGCCACGATTGTGCTGCCGGATCGGGTGATCGCGCAGGGCTATCTTGCGCTGGATGGGCAGGCTGATTTGATACTGGGTGAGGGGGCTGTGCCAGACACATTGGGCCACATGGGATTGCGCATAGACGCCCGTAACAAAGTATTGCTGCCCGGGTTGACCAATGCCCACACCCACTTGGAGCAGACCTTTATGCGCGGCTACAGCGCCAATCGGTCGTTGCTGGACTGGCTCAAGAATATTATCTGGAAGTTGCAAGCCGCTATGGACGAAGAAGATGTGCGGCTGGCGACCACGCTGGGTATGGTCGAGGCCATTCGCGGCGGAGCGACTACGATTATTGACCATCACAAAGTGCCCTTCTCTACGCGCCATACGGATGTTGTGCTGGAGACCGCCGAGAAATTAGGCGTACGGCTGACATTGGCGCGTGCTTGGGCCGATCGCGGCACGAACGCCGAATCGGCTGCCTCAATCATGCAGGATTTGCAGCGCTTGTTTTCAGACTGGCATGGCGCGGCCAATGGGCGCATCCAGATTGCGAATGGGCCGTTGGTGCCGTGGCGCTGTAGCCCCGCCTTGTTGCAGCAAACAACGGCGCTGGCCCGCCAGTATGGCGCCATCACCCATTGCCACATGAACGAGACGCAAGACGAAGTCGCGCTGAGCCTGCGCGAGACGGGCCAACGCCCATTGGAATGGTTTGGCGGATTGGGTTTGCTAGGGCCAGATTTTCAGGCGGTGCATTCGGTTTGGTTAAGCGATCAAGAGATCAAGTTGCTCAAACAACATCACGTCACGGTGACGCATTGCCCGGCAGCCAACATGATTTTGGCATCTGGTGCGGCGCCAATTACGCGGCTGTTGCGCGATGGTGTGCCGGTGCAACTGGGCAGCGATGGTCCAGCCAGCAACGATGGCCAGGATATGTTTGAGATGATGCGGCTGGCGGCATTGCTAGGCAAAGTGAGCACGCTGAATGCGCAGGTCATGTCGCCACAGGCTGTGCTGGGCATGGCGCTTGGTGTTGCGCCATTGCCTGAACTTATGCGCGATTGGATATTGCTGGATATGAATGCCTCGCATATTCAACCGATTGGCGATGTGCACGCCAGTCTGCTCTATAACTGTCGTGGCAGCGACATCGATATGGTGATTGTGGATGGGCGGGTGCTTCTGCAAGACAAGCGCGTTGTCGGGCTGGACGAAAATGCCTTGCTTGAAGAATGTCGCGAGCGGGTTCGGCATTTGCGCATGCGAGCTGGGGTGTAACAGGCAAAGCTGTAAAACCGCTGATAGAACGCTAACATTTTGCAAATATTGATGCAATGCCTGCGTTATGCTGCTTGACATATGGTGCAAAAGAGCTATTCATTAAGATGTTGGAGGTATATCTTAAACAGAGGAAAAATTGCTATGAATGAACTTGTAAAAGCAGTGACCGAAAAGACCGGTGTAGATGCAGCGACCGTGACCAAAGTCGCGACGGCATGTATCGATTATGTGAAAGGTAAATTGCCTGCGCCATTGGCCAGCCAGATCGAGGGGCTTCTTAACGGTCAGACCCCGGACATCGGCGGCAGCGTGACCGATGCGTTGGGTGGTCTATTCGGCAAAAAGTAGGTCTTGCGGTTAACGCAATCAATCAAAATCCGGGAAGCAGATACACGCTGCTTCCCGGTTTTTGTTTTTCTGGTTTGTAGAGACACGCGGTAGGCGCGTCTCAGCGATGATGTAATGTTTGGCAAATGCAAATGCAGACGCGCCTACCGCGCGTCTGCTTGAGTTTAGAGCGCCTGTAGAACACTTGTTCAAGTTCGCGACTTTCCAAAAAGCCGAAACTGCTGCACAACAACCTGTGTATGCAAATACCCCAAATTGAAAAGATACAGCAGTTTCGAACCCAATTGTGCAACTGTTTCATAAAACGCGC
>JANMVQ010000033.1:0-7020 GCA_031392845.1 Chloroflexota bacterium | reverse complement strand
ATCAATGGTGCGCGTGTGGTGGCGACGGATATCAATACCGCCAATGGCATTATTCATGTTATCGACACTGTGATTGTGCCCTAAGTTGGCCGTCGACTACAGAGCCTATCTCTAAACCGTTCACGTCCGCATCCCCGAAGGGACTTCGCTCAGGATGCTTTGGACTTCGCTCAGGATGCTTTGGACTTTGCTCAGGATGCCTTCGACTTCGCTCAGGATGCCTTCGACTTCGCTCAGGATGCTTTGGACTTTGCTCAGGATGCTTACACATAAGTTTAGCGATAGGGTTTGGTTACCTTAGGTTTTCTACTACGAAGAGCAGGAAGTCTTCGGAAAGAACTTCGAGAACTTCGCGCTCTTCGTGGTTCAAATCTGAAAACAAACGGTAATCAGAGATACGGTCTAAGGTCAATTCGCCAAGTGCGATCTGGAGGAACTATGGCGTTGCTAGAGATTAAGGAGCTTCGGCT
The DNA here is from genome assembly GCA_031392845.1 of Chloroflexota bacterium. GTDB lineage: Bacteria > Chloroflexota > Anaerolineae > J036 > Brachytrichaceae > JANMVQ01. The sequence continues at coordinate 6,550 of JANMVQ010000033.1, read as the reverse complement.
GGTTTACCCCAACGGACATGAAGCCCTGAAAAACGTCAGCTTCTCCGCTGAGGCGGGCGACATTGTGGCCATCATTGGCCGGTCAGGTGCGGGAAAGTCAACGTTGTTGCGCTGTATTAATGGGCTGGAGAAAACCACGTCTGGTTCAATCAAGATCGACAACGATGATATTGCTAAGTTGAGCCAACAACAGTTGGCTCAGGCCCGCCGACACATTGGCTTTGTTTGGCAGGAATTTAACTTAGTGGAGCGCTTGCCTGTTCTGACCAATGTCCTGACTGCCCGTTTGGGCTACAAACCTGGGTTGAGTGGTGCGTTGGGTTATTTTGATCGGCGTGAGCGCGAACTGGCTGTGCGAAGTCTGGAACGGGTCAACCTGCTGTATCGCGCCACACAGCGTGCTGATCGACTCTCGGGTGGTGAGAAGCAACGTTGTTCAATTGCACGTGCTATCACACAGCAGCCCAAAATCATCTTAGCGGATGAACCCGTAGCCAGTCTCGATCCTGAGTTGGCCGCAACAATCTTGGGCGATCTAGCACGTGTGGCACGTGAGGACAGAGTGCTGGCTGTCATCAATATCCACCAAGTCGAATTGGCACGTGAATTTGCCGACCGCATTGTTGGTCTGGCTCAGGGCGTGATCGTGTTTGATGGCAAGCCAAGTGAATTGACGGATACAGTCTTGGACCGGGTTTATCGCTTTGATAAGTAGAGACCAATGCAGATTACACAAACAAGCGTCGCTGTTGGCAACGCAACCAAACCGGACCCAAACATCGCGGTCAATCGCGAGAAATTGCTCAACCCTCTTCCTAATATTTCAGTGCGCGGCATCTTGGTTGTGGTGATGGTCGTGGCCATCTATGCGTGGGGCGTCCGCGGCACCAAGGCTTCATTAGATGAACTCGTCAAAGGCATCCCCAATATGGTTGCTTTTGTCGTGCGGTTATTCCCCGTTCAATTCGACTGGACTGCCGTTGCCAAACTGCCAGTTGAAATTCCGTTGCCCTTCACAATTAATGCCGACAAAGTCATTGATACGCTCGATGGTGATGCCGAGCTGGAGCAAGTGAAGCAAGACTTGGCGGAGTCGGTGCCGTTGGATCAGTTGATCGAGAGTGGACAACCCATGCCCGACGATTCAACTTCGACCAACGTAATCGAAGAATCAGCTGCAAAACCCTGGTTCGCATTGGAGGGATCCAAGCTCACTCGGATCTGGGTGCCGGGCATTTTGCCTGCTGTCATCGAGACACTGCAGATGGCCATCATTGGCACAACGTTGTCCATCTTTTTGAGCCTACCGTTCGCTCTGCTGGCCGCCCGTAATACTTCGCCACATCCATTGGTCTATCAAGCCACACGCCTGTTCATGAATTCAATCCGGGCAATTCCTGAACTCATCATCGCACTCATCTTCGTAGCAGCAGTAGGCTTGGGTCCATTTACGGGGGTGTTGGCACTGGGCTTAGCAGCGGTGGGATCGATCAGTCGCTTATACGCCGAAGCCATTGAACAGGTTGATCCGCAGCAAGTATTGGCGGTGCGTGCCACAGGCGCAAGCCAGCTAAATATATTCATATACGCCGTAATGCCACAGGTATTGCCGCTCATTGCCAGCTACTCACTGGTCTACTTCGAATACAACGTTCGGGCAGCCACGATCGTGGGGATCGTAGGGGCAGGCGGCGTGGGTCTGGCGTTGCAGAAATATATGGGCTTGTTTCAGTTTCGCGAACTTATGGGTGCAATCATCGTTCTGGTCATCGCTGTCACAGTCATCGATCGTATCAGCGCTCGACTCCGCGCCAGCCTTATTTAGGCCCGCGCACTGCGCAAAGTATTCATCTAGGGAGAAATAAAATGAACCGACGACAATTTCTACGTACCGCGGCGGTTGCCGCTAGCACGGCCGCCGTTGCATCTGTCACCGACAAAACCTTCGCAACCAATTTCAATCAGTCGCCGACCGAATTCAAGGTAGGTCTGTTTCAAGGCAGTGATGCCGAGCAGACAAAGAAAGCCTTCGAGCCGTTCCGGGCCTATCTCGAAAGTGCTTTGGGGATCCCGGTGACCACACAAACTGGCACCAGCTATAGTGCAGTGATCGAAGCAATGCGTGGCAAGTTTGTAGATAGCATGGAGGTAGGGCCATTCGCACACGTTCTGGCCAGTAGCCAGATGAAAATCGATCCATTGGCCGTGGGTATTTACCCACGCGTGCCCAAAGGTGGAACCGCAGTCTACAACGTGAAAGAATCCCCCTTTTATTTCAGTGTCATCATCACCAAGAAGGGTTCCGGTATCACCAAGATCAGCGATCTGAAAGGCAAGCGTTTTGCCTTTGTCGACCCGGCTTCCACCAGCGGTAACCTGATTCCTCGCACCACCTTGCTCAAGAACAAGATTGACCCGGACAAGGACATGCAGAGCGTCTTCGCCGGAAGCCACCCTTCAGCGTTGATCGCGTTGTGGAACGACAAAGTAGACGCTGCTGCCAACTTCGAGGACAACATCTATACTTTGGCAAGCGCTGGCCAAATAGATGCTTGTGGCTTTCCGGATGGCATCAATCGCCGCCGTTCACAAGCCGAAATCGCAGCTAAATACAACGGTTGCAAAACAGGTCAGATTGTGATTGTCGCCTACAGCGATCCTATCCCTAACACGCCCTTCTCTGTGCGCAGCGACTTGCCTCAGCAGTTTAAGGATGCGGTTAAACAGGCTCTGCTGAATGTCCGCAAGAGCCCATCTTTGGTGGCGAGCTACAAACAATGGTATGTCGATCCGGTGGTTGAATTTCCTACCCTGAAGCTGAAGAGCGTAGATAGCTTCTTCAATGGTCTGCGCGATGCGGCAAAGTTTCTGAAACTGGACCTAACCAAGCTGAAGTGATTAAGCGATAGGTTTATTGAGTGAGTCATTAAATCTGGTGAAGTGACTCACTCACCCAATTGCGTAATCAATCACTCTATCTCAGCGCTCCCGACAAAATCGGGAACGCCATCCTTTTAAACCCTTAAGTGTCAAGCTACGCTCATCCCCTGTCGGTACTATCACAAGCATCGGCTGCCTCGGTAAAGGCTTTTACTGAATTGTTGTTGCCTGTGCTTGGGCCAATTGATGTGTTGCGCAATCGGACTGGCATTGTCATGTTGCCAGCGACAGACTCCGTGAAGGGCACTCGCTTTCATATGGGTGAAGTATTGATGGCTGAGGCGCATGTCCGCTTGCGTGACCATGCCACAGAAGGCTATGGCGCGTGTGTGGGGCGCGATGTACAGCATGCGCTGGCCGTGGCTATCTTGGATGCCACGCTGCGCGCCAATTTGCAAACCGCAACTGTCCAGCAGTTTGTGGAGTCGCAACGCGCGACGCTCATCGAGACTGACGCTGCGCTAATGCACCAAGTTGAATCCACCCGTGTCGAAATGGAGACGTTCTGACATGCCTCATAAATTGTCCGCACAATCCGCAAAATCCGCAAAATCCGCGCAATCAATCCAGGTTATGGCTATGCCCGCTTCGCCTAAGCAGTCGCCAAGTGAAGCCTATTCACGTGAGGCATTTCTGGCGTTGATGTGGGCGCTGAGTTACCCGGGATCGGGCTTTGCTTTGCCGACTGTCTCTAATAATAATGATTCTGACGGGTTGCAGTCGATCGGTCATGCGTTGCTTGATCTGGAAACCAGCTACTACACCGCTGACACCGAACTTGAGCGGGCGCTGCGCAAGACTGGCGCGATATCATGGCCGTTGGCTGCTGCCGACTATGTCTTTTTCCCGCGTTTGACTGCGCAAGATATCCCAGCCCTTGAGCAACTCAAAGTCGGTGATTACACCTATCCCGACAATAGCGCTACATTGATCGTGGGCTGCGCCTTCGATAACAACGCAACCCACTTGTCGGCACAATACACTGCGCTATGCCTCAACGGCCCAGGCATTCAAGAAGTTCAAACTATCCATGTGGCCGAACTACCCGATTCATTCTGGGCTCTGCGTGCCGGTCTGATCCGTTATCCACTCGGCATTGACATCATGCTCGTTTCGCGCGGTTGGGTGATTGGTCTACCACGCACCACACAGGTGAGTCTATGTATGTAGCTGCGCGCGGAGGTGAAGCTGCCATTCAGAATGCTGAGCAGCTGTATCACAAATTGAACGGATCGGTGACACTGAATACAGTCCGCATGATCGAACGCAGTCTGCCCTATTTGGTTGACCGCGTCATGGGTGAAGGCTCGCTCTATGCCCCCGAGCTGGCGGCGTTGGCACTGGCCCAATCAGGCGGCGATATCTATGAGGCCGTGTTGATGGTGCGTGCCTATCGCAGTACACAACCGCGCCTGACCTATGCCCAACCTATTGCCTCGCATAACATGCTGACCGTGCGTCGTATTTCTGCGGCATTCAAAGATATCCCTGGCGGGCAGATCCTTGGTCCCACCCTCGACTACAGCCATCGCATTTTGCGGTTGGAGGTTCTGGAGGAGGAGGGAACGGCGACGACTGACGACGGTCAACGACCGATCGACGACGATAGACCACTGCCGATAGACGATGGGCAAACATCGACGTCCAATCGTCAATCTTCCGCCGTCAATCTCGAGTCTCCAACCCCCACCAGTCTGCAAGCGCTCGCCAGCAACGGCCAATTCCCGCTTGTGGCTGATTGGCAGCGTGAGGCGGGTTTGCTGGATCGTATCGAACATCCGGATACATTAGACCCGGCTGACATCCCCGATGTCACACGCGAGCCTTTGCTATTTCCTGCGTCGCGGGCGCACCGTCTGCAATCGCTCAGTCGAGCTGAAACCGGTGGTGTGCTGGCGCTGGGCTACGCCAATATGCGCGGCTATGGCAGCGTGCACCCCACTATCAATGAGGTGCGGCTGGCGTATGCCGATGTCATGATGACGCATCCGATTACCGGCGAAAGCTTTAGTGCTGGGCGTGTGCGGATGAGCCAGGCCGAAGTTGTCACCACGCTCAAGGGCAGTGCTGAAAATCCACGACTGGCCCTGGGTTTTTGTGCAACGCTGGGATGGAATGAGGTCAAGACCATTGCTGGATCGATGTTGGATATGGCCATGGATCTGCCTGAACCCCATCCATCACATACCGAAGAATACGTGCTTTATCACACCGATCCGGTTGAATCATCCGGGTTTTGCATTCACTATAAGTTGCCGCACTATGTCACGTTTGGCAGCAGTCTGGATGCCATGCGCGCAGTGAAATACATGGCACCCGCTCAGGACACTAAGAATGGTTATTACGGCGAAGCCAGCAATCTCGCAACCACCACTCCCGGCACATATGCCGAGAAGGAGTTGGCATGACCCTAGCAGAATTGGCTAGCCCACAGCAGGGCTATTCCTACGCTTTTCTTGATGAATTTGCCAAGCGCGAACTTCGGCGGCGTGTGCTCAAAGCCATAGCTATCCCGGGTTACCAAGTGCCCTATGCCAGCCGCGAACTGCCAATCGCGCGTGGTTGGGGTACTGGTGGCTTGCAGGTTACGTTGGCCATGATTGGACCCCTCGACGTCATCAAGGTTATCGACCAAGGCGCAGACGACAGCGTCAACGCCGCCAACCTGCGGCGCTTTATCGCCCGTATGAGTGGCGCGCAAACTACCGTGGACACGCGCAAAGCCACACTGATTCAAAGTCGTCATCGCATCCCCGAAGAGCGTATGCAGGAGAAACAAGCCCTTATCCTGCAAGTGCCTGACCCAGAGCCGTTGCGTGGGGTGCAGCCGGACATGAGCAAGGCTCGCCTTATGCACGGCGACGCCGACTATGGACTCATGTGGTTAGGTCTGTACGAGCAGTTGGTTAAGTATCGGCGCGTAACCATCGGCGCAAGTTATCCCATGCTGGTGCATAGTCGCTATGTCATGAGTCCCAGCCCAATCCCACGCTGGGATGTGCCAAAGTTGCATCAGGCCGCCCACCTCACCTTGCTCTCGGCTGGCCGCGAGAAACGGTTATATGCCGTACCGCCCTACACCAATGTGCTGCCATTGGAGTTCAGCGATGTGCCGTTCCGGATCGAGAATCAAAAAGGCTGGGTCTGTTACAAAAGCGGCGACCGCAACAAATTTATGACAGAAATTCCGACTGCGGGCGGCCAAGCCTTGCATGAAATTTCCGACACGAGTTATGTCGGCAAAGTAATCGATATCAAACGGAGCGCCGAAACTGACCGTGCGCAAACTGAAGTATTGGGTGAAACCTACTTTGACCAGGAGGGTGGTTTCTATCATGAGGGGTATCTGCGTGAGTGAAACAAATACCGACGTGGCTGCCGCTGTTTCTTACAAGCTCAACCCGCCTCAATTGACCCTGACGCGTCCACTGCTGGAGGTGCGTGGTCTGGTCAAACGCTACAGCGATTCGATTGTCGCGGTGGATGGCATTGACATCGTGGCTTATCCTGGCGAAGTGCTCGGCATCGTGGGCGAAAGTGGGAGTGGCAAAAGCACTGTGCTGCGGCTTTTGAATTTGGAAGAGCAGCCGGATGAAGGCACCTATTCCCT
>JANMVQ010000027.1:0-10509 GCA_031392845.1 Chloroflexota bacterium | reverse complement strand
ACCTAGACTCATGCCGCCTATTACTCCTCATATCGCCTAACTCTGCACAAAACCAGCCTATTTCCAGCCCTAGCAGCCTCTCTCCGACAGGCTGCTAGAGGCCACGCTGGTGTATTTTATGCACGAGCAACATATGAGCTACGAGCGAACGCGCACGGCGATGAAGGATTTGTTTGGGGTAGATATCAGCGAGGGTGGCGAGGCGAGTGTGATGAAACGAGCGGGCGTAGCGGCTCAGGTCAAAGCGGATGAAATTGCAGCAGCGGTGAAGGCGAGCGCGGTGATAAACAGCGATGAGACGAGTGCCCGAGTTGAAACCGATAACTGGTGGGAGTGGGTCTTCATAAGCATCATGGGCATCGTGCATCTGATTGCGCATACACGTGAAGCCAAGGTGATCAAACAGTTCATGGGTGATGAGCAAGCCGAGGTATGGGTGAGCGATTGTCACAAATCGCAACTGGCCGCACCGACCCAAACCCATCAAATCTGTTTGTCACATCAAGTCCGGGATGTGCAACGGGTGATTGAAGAACATCCCGATTTGAGTTGGGGAACCCTGATGCATGACCTATTTCAGTCGGCGATTCACCTGCGACATAAACGCGATGATCTGCGCAAACAACTTAAACCAGATGATCCGCACGAACCCATGCATGACGCTTGGTACAAGGGCCAAAGAACCAAGCTTGAAAATCAGTTGACGGGCCTGCTTAAGGATGATGTTCCATCTGGACGAGCCGAAACATTGCGCGAGCGCTTTCGAACGCATCGGGATCATCTATTTGTATTTCTATACGATCCGCGTGTTTCGCCGACCAACAATGCCTCTGAAAATGCGTTGCGAACGTCGGTCATTCATCGCAAGGTCACCAATTGTTTTCGATCCACTTGGGGTGCACATGCGTATGCCGCTTGGTCCACCGTTATCGACACAGCCCAACTCAAGGGTCAGGCCATTTTCGATACCTTAGTCGATCTGATGGGCAAACCCGTCCTCCAATTTCTCGACCCTGATCCCGCCCGAGCGGCTCGCTAGCTTAAATTTTCCCGTGAGCAATTACCAGTAACGAAAGGAGAGCTTGCCCCGCACACATCCACTCCGCCCAAAGGTGGGCTCGGAGGCACACGGATGGCTACACACGAGACGGTGTTGATGAATCAAAGCATTCATGAAATGGGTCGAGCTCGGCCTAGCGGGCGTGCCAGCACAGACACGTCCAGACGCAGTCCGTAGAGACGCAATATCTTGCGTCTCTACCGACGTGATCCTATCCACCCACGACCCAACACTCATGCCCAGTGCGCCAAAAGGTGGACTCGGAGGCGCCCGGATGTGGGTGGGCGGGTATCGCCCCCACCTCTAAACACCAGCCTACCCACATGGAAGTCGTATCGCCCCCACCTCCAAACACCAGCCTACCCTCATGGAAGTCATATCGCCCTCACCTCCGATAAACCTTTCGCTGTAGCCGCTTATATCGTTCGACCGATCTCTTCTCAGCCTCAAGATGGCGGCCCAAGGGCATATCGGCAATCCATCTATTGACAGATCACAACGGATGCGTTCATTTCTACAATACCAAATAACCCAACCCGATATCAGCAGTTGCAAGAGATGCAGTCATTGATGTCAACACTGGGTCGTCCCAATTGAATGTTCGTTAAGGAATAATCATCAAAATGAAAACAACCATAGCCAGTCAAATCGAAACCGCCCGCAAAATTATCGAAGCCTTGCGCCAGATCAATCCAGACCTGGATATCCGCGGCGTGACCCAGGACGTCATCGGCAAAAACATGGAGCGCTATTACACCATCACCAACCTATTGGATGGCTTGGACACCCAAGGCATCACCCTGATGAACGAGCGCAATCTCATTCTCGATTTCCTTCGCCAATTGCCGGTCTCCACTCGCGAAGTCATCGCCGGGAAGTATGGCAAGAACTCCACCGAGTATGAGTTAGTTGGCGGCACGCGCACCTCTGAGATTACGCGCAGTGGGCGCAGCCGATCGACCAAGAAAACAACCCTGCCACCGGATGGGGTTGTCGGTTAAGGCCGTTTCAGAGAATCGCGTTACTGCTCAGAAACAGATTGGGTTCGACCGGAACGCGCGAGCGTTCCGGTCGATCGAAAGTCATTCTGAGGGCGTAGCCCGAAGAATCCCTGGTGCATCGCGCGAATGGCGACTGTGACGGGTAAAGATGGCCGCTCTGGCCTGCCGACATTTGTGCGATGGTGACGTATGAGGGATTCCTCTCCCTACGGGTTCGGAATGACGTGTCCGGTAGAACCAGGAGCGGCATCTCGTAAAATCCCTCGGATGACCGCTCAATCCATCGCCCCGAACAAACGGGCAATCCGCACCTCAGCCTTGCGCAATTTCCTGCTCTTTCTGGGGGCCATGGCATTGATTGTCGTGGCACTCCCGCAGTTATATTACCCGCTCGGTTTCGACCAAGCCGTCTACGCCGCGTGTGGCTATGCCATCAAAAACGGGGGTGTGCCCATCCGCGATTGCTTCGAGACCAAGCAAATGGGCGTGATGGTGATGTATGCCATCCCCATGCGATTCACCTTGTTGCCGTGGGCCATTCATGGCTTTAGCCTGGCTTGGGTTGCGCTGACGGCTTGGGTGATCGGGGCGGTGGTGAATCGGGTGATATCCGCGGTCTGGCCGGGTGTGCTCGCCGGGGTGTTCTACTGGTTGATCTACGCCGGGATCAATTACTGGTCGATGGATCAGGCCGAGACATTTGCCAATCTATTCATTGTGCTGGCATTTTATTTGCTGTGGCGCGGGGCACACAATGACGGCGATATTGGGCGAATGTTGTTGGCTGGGGTATGTATCGGCATAGCAGCTTGGTTCAAGTATGTGTTTGGCCTGCTGGGCATCGCGCTGGGTGTCGGCATGTTGGTGCATACATTGGCGTCCAAACCGTTATATCCTGGTCAGTCGCTTATCACCAATGCCATCACCTACGCAATGGGTGTGCTGGCTGTACTGGGGCTGGGCATTGGCTATTACACCCTGCTACAAGGCGGACTAGACACGCTCATACAGCAGCTCAACTTTCTGCGCGCCAATTTCCCTTTGGCCGAGCCGTTGCCGCCTATGGGTATGTTGGGCATGATGTTACGGGTCTTTGACAATGGCGCAGACAGCACCGCCGGTTTCAAAGCGACCGTTACACAATGGACGATCTTCGGCGGAGGCTTCCCACTTATCTTCGTGCTGGCATTGGTTGGGCTTGTAGGTAGTTTGCGCCGGCGAGCTGTGCTAGCGCTATCCATACTGCTGTGGTTAAGCGCTGCCATTGCCATCGTCATCTGGCAAGGCAATTACATCCAATATCATTATTTTGTTCTGTGGCCACCTATCGTCTTGCTGGCGGGGCTTTCTGTCAATCGTGAGGAGACTAGAAGAACAGGCGCTGAGAAGAAAACAACTCCCCCTACCCAGCCACCCGCGAAGCGTCACCTCCTCACCGTCTTCAGCAGCTGCATTGCCCTCGCTGCCATCGCTCTACTCGCGTTGCGCATGCTGCCGTGGCTCAATGATGCCTACACCAATGTCGTCGTGCAGCGCAAGTCGCTGGTCCAGCTGTATGAGGAGAGCTATCAGGCGCCTAACCTCCCAATTGCCAAATATCTGCGCGAACATACCCAAGCAACCGATCGGATTGCCATCTTTGGCGACGCGCCATGGGTGTATACCCTGGCAGATCGGCCCAACGCCACCCGCTTCTCGTTTGTCAATGTGTGGATCAAGAAACGCGGCACGCAGAACTATGATTTGATGGTGCAGCAATATCTCAACGACCTGCAACACCATCGCCCGCTCTATTTTTTGCTCACCAAACCCAACTTCCCTTGGCCCAATAATGACTATATTGAGGATTACAAGCAAGCCAAACCTATCTATAACTATGTGGAGGCTAGTTACCAGTACGAGGTAGAAGTCGGAGAGTTTTTGGTGTTTCGACGAAAATGAGTTTATCAGGTTCGGAAAGTTCGGAATGTTTGGAAGGTTTGTAAGGTTCAGAATGTTCGGAAAGTTCGTAAAGTTCGTAAAGTTCAGAAGGTATTTACGTTTATCGTCAGTCTACGAACCTTACGAACCTTACAAACCTTAAGAACCTTAAGAACCTTACAAACCTTACGAACCTTACAAACCTTACAAACCTTACGAACCTTACAAACCTCATTTGGGCGGTGGAACGACTCCGATCGTGAGCAGGATATTGGCGTAAATACGCTGCTCTCCGGTGGCAATCACGAGCGCTACGTCGCTATCACGTGCGGCATCGTAAAACCCAAAGCGCTCGATGGCGCGAAACGGTGTGTTGGCCGGCAGAATACTGCGGAAGTCCGCCACAATCGGGGCTTCCTTGTTCTCGTTGGTCAGCATCACTGTCGCCAGTTCTATCGGAATGGCGGGTGCGATTGCCTTAAGCACGTCAGTCGCGTTGATCAGGCCAGGCGCCAGGTTCAAATACACTCGCTTGGCCGCTGCGTTTGCCCGGGTCACAAATGGATAGTTGCCATCGGCAATCAATATGCCAGAGCCATGTCCGGCACTACCCAAAGCCTCAAGAATCTGTGGATGCAAAAGTTGATAATTCAGCATACCGCAAATTAAAGCCTAGATTTGACTGGCTGGGAAATCGTCCAGACAATAGGTGCGCTCAAAATACCAAGGCAGCCGACAGGGCATCTTGTGGTTTGAGAAGTATTTACAGTAACATTATCGTCATCGCATGAAACCCGATTCCTCCACTGCTAACGCAGCCCCTATACCATCGAACCCGATCTTGGCTGAGATGTCGCTACCCGGCTTCATCAGATATCTTGGCCAAGTCACCCTGCGGCATTGGCTACGCGTCGTGCTCGTGCTAAGCGCGTTTGGCCTGCTGATCTGGATCATTATGGCGGCCGGTTCATCTGTCACGCCATTTATTATCGGGCTGATCTTGTTCTATCTCATTGCGCCCATCGTCAACAAACTCGACAACTTTATGCCACGCCCACTCGCGATTTTGTTGGTGTATCTGATTGGCATCGGCCTCATCACAAGCGCAATCATCTTTTTAGTGCCACCGCTTATTAATCAGGCTCAACGCCTGATCCAAGTAATCCCGAATACCAACTCATTGCAAAACACATTTAACCAATTGCTCGAAGCGTATCGCCAAACTGTGCCGGACACGGTGCGCACGACAGTAGATCAAGGCTTGGGGAATGCCCTACAGACTATTCAGGCCAATATCAGCCAATATATACAAACCGCATTGGGCTTTATCGTGACACGATTGCTGCAAGTGGTCAGCCTGATCTCGTTTATTGTCGGTCTACTGGTGATTCCCATCTGGCTGTTCTACTTATTGAATGACCAGCGCAAGGCTCGGGTCGGGTTAAATCGGGTGCTCAATTTCCGGATTCGCCCAGACTTCTGGAACGTCTGGGGCATCGTCGATGGCTCACTCAGCGCTTACATTCGTGGGCAAGTCACGCTCGGCACCATCATCGGTGTAGCGGTGGGTGTAGGTCTGGCCATCATTGATCTGATCCCTGGGCTAGAAATCGACTACATCCTGTTGCTTGCCCTTTGGGCTGGCATCTGCGAACTCATCCCAATGATCGGTGCTATTTTGGGCGGCACCCCCGGCGTGATTTTGGCTTTCGTCATCGGTGGCCCCACCACTGGTGTCGTGGTCTTGATCATGTATATAGTGATTCAGCAACTAGAAAATAATCTATTGGTGCCGCGCATCATTGGCGAAAGTGTCGGGGTGCATCCGGCAATCTTGACCGTCACGCTTATTGTGTTGGGCAACTTGTTTGGGTTGGCCGGGGTCATCCTTGCTGCGCCAATGACGGCCATCGCGCGCGATCTTTATCGTTACACCTATCGCCGCCTGAGCGGTCTTATGCCCGATGAGGCCATTGTGACCACAACGAATACCTAAATTGGCGTTTGAAATAATAAGCAAAGAAGAGTCTCTCACAAAGACACTACGGGTTTAGAAAAACTTAGGGCCTTAGTGTCTTTGTGAGAAGTTCTATTTCGTCTTGTCCAAATAAGATTACACGCCCGCCAAATATTGTGCGCCCAGCAGAATACCCTGTTGCTCTCCAGCGGTATTGCCATTGAAGTTGGCATCTTCCAGTTCGATGGATACCATCCCGGCATAGCTGTGCACTTGTAACAAGCGCATTACTTCCACCCAGCGCACTACGCCATGGCCAGGGATCGTATAGCGCCAAGCCATATTGCCAAACGCAATCGGTTTGCCAAACGTGGGCGGCTGCTCATGACCATACTCGTACAAATTCTCACCGAGCAACTCAGTATCTTTGCCATGCACATGATGCACCCGTGGTAGGAACTCGCGCAAGAAGCGCAATGGATCAATGCCCATGCGCAGCAAGTGCGAGGGATCATAGTTCACACCCATCGCTTTGGAGGGCACTTGCTCGAATAAGGCACGATACCCTTCTGGTGTGCAACACAGTGCACCGTTGCCCGGCCAGCCTTCGATCACCATATGCGCATTATTTTCTTCTAATACCGGCGCCAGGGCTTTGTAGCTCTCGACCATATAACCAAAGTTTTCCGCGCGCGGTAGATCAGCTTTTTCGGGCAGCATAACCACGAAGTAGTTCATTGGCCCCAGCTTGGCGCAAGCTTTAATATAGGCGGCGTTATCAGCCACAGCCTTAGCACGAGTGTCTTTGTTGGCCGAGAGCATGCCCTCCCAAGACTTCAAGTCCAGCGAGCCCAGCTTCAGTCCAGCATCTACCACTTGCTGACCTATTTGATCGGCATCGCGACCCAGATCAATGCACGACAAGTTATTCTGCTTTGTCCACTTGATCAAACTAGCGATATCTTTTTGCCAGTCTGACCCTCCGCGTCGAAACCCAATCGGGAAGTTCCCAGTACGTGTATTCATATATACCAGTTTACTCGTGAGCCTAAGGCCTGCCAAATTTGCTGCATAAGATTGTCGAATCGTTTGTTCAGGCCAAAAGTGCCACTTCATGATCAAGCTCCTATAGGGGTGCATTTTCTATAGAGGCGACTATCGTCCGGAGCGCTAGGGTGCATGTCAAAAGCGCTCCGGACGATTCCCCACTTTTGAAAATACACCTATTTGCCTGATGGCTAAGATAACATTGTGTGGCTTGACTATCGAATCTGTGCACCCTATCTCGCGCCGCCATGTATTTGTGCTGATGGGTCTGCTGGTGCTTGCAGCGGTGCTGCGCTTCTACCGAATCGATGCACAGTCCTTGTGGTACGACGAAGGCAATAGCGCGCGCATCGCCGAGCGCAGTGTGCAGTTAATCATCGAGGGTGCTGCCGGTGATATTCATCCGCCGTTGTATTACCTGTCACTCAAAGTATGGCGAGGCGCCTTTGGCAGCAGCGAAGCAGCGCTGCGGGCGTTCTCTGCGCTATGCGGTGTGCTAACTGTCGGGCTAACCTATCTGATTGGACGCGAGTGGTTTAATCCGCGCAGCGCAACCTTGGCCGGTTTTATCGTCGCGCTCTCGCCGTTCGGAGTGTATTACAGCCAGGAAACCCGCATGTATGCGTTACTGGCCTTGGCTGCTGCTGCATCCACCTGGGCCTTATCACCCCTATTGATGGGCCAAAGTTGGTCCAAAGCACGTGCTACGATTTACACACTGGCTACAGCAATAGGCCTGTATACCCAATACGCCTATCCCTTTGTCATGTTGGCGCAAGGGTTGTGTTTTGTATTGGCAATCAAACCTATCCAGTCTCAGAGACCGGATAGGTTCATCGGCATCATCCCCTACATCATCACTAACCTGATCGCCCTAGCGGTGTTTGCGCCGTGGCTACCGATTGCGATACGACAGATTCGCGGCTGGACCGTTGCACCCCAAGACTACGCCGTGTGGCCAGCCATACTCGATTGCTTACGTTGGATCAGCGTGGGTCGCACTCTGCCGCAAGCCGAAGCCGCATTACCCATGCTGGTGTTCGCTGCGTTTATGCTGATCGCACTCCTACGCGCTCAATCAGCGCCGCGCCCGCTTATGCCCTGGCTGACGCTCATCTTGTTCGCGTTGCCTGTGACATTGTTATTCGCATTCAAGCTTTACCGCGACGCTTATCTCAAATTCCTACTGGTCTGCGTCCCACCGATGGCGCTGCTCATTGGCCATGGTGCAGCGCAAGTAGTGGACTTAGTCACAAGCAGAGAGTGGAGAGTTGAAAGTGTAAAGTTGAAAGTGCAATCCACACTTTCAGCTTTCGCCTTTTTGCTTTTTACTCTCCTAAGTTTTGCTTCGTTATGGAATCTATATTTCAACCCAAGCGATGCCCGCGATGACTATCGCGGGATTGCGCGACAACTGGCAACCGACTCGCGCCCAGACGATGCAATCTTGTTTCTGGCCCCTAATCAATGGGAAGTATTCACCTATTACTGGCCAGATGTCAGCAAGACTTTTCCACTCACGTATCGCCCATTAAGCGAGACCACTATCGATCAGCAACTGCACGAGATCACCGACAAACGCCAACGCCTCTTTGTGTTGTACTATGCCGAACGCGAAGCCGATCAAAATGGTTGGTATGAGCGCTGGTTGAACGTACATACTTACAAAGCCGATCAGCAATGGGTGGGCAACATTCGCCTAGCGGTGTATCGCACACCCATCACACTTACGAAAGTCACGCAAGCCAACGCAGTCTTTGGCGGACAGATTCAGCTGGAGCAAGCAGCATTGCCAGCGGGATTGCAGGAAGGCGCGCAAGCGGGAGATGTGTTGCCATTCGCGCTTCGTTGGCGTGCACTTGCCAAAATCGAGCGGCCCTATAAAGTCTTTGTCCATATCGGCGCTGCAAATAGCGCGCCGGTGGCACAAAACGATGGCGAACCAGTGGTTGGTAGCCGCCCAACCCAAAGCTGGATACTTGATGAGCGGGTCGAAGATCGACGTGCGGTGTGGATCAAGCCCGGCACGCCACCCGGCACCTACTCGATCTGGGTCGGGCTCTACAATGCCGTAACCGGCGATCGATTAAAACTAGACAATGGGGCGGATCAGGTCGAGCTTGGATCCGTCACGATTCACTAGAGCGAATTCATGATTGGTGCCCTAAAGCCGCCCCTTCGACTTCGCGCATAAGAATGCGCTTCGCTCAGGGTGCTTTCGTCGTATATCAATTAGGAATTTGCTCTAAAAACAACGGGAGAGAAGTCATGCGATTTGAAAACAAAGTAGTGATCGTCACTGGCGGTGCAAAAGGCATCGGTGAGGCAGCAGTGCGCGCGTTCGCAGCGGAAGGGGCTGCTGTGGTCATTGCCGATGTGGATACGCAAGCAGGCGAGGAGTTGGCGCAATCATTGCCACGCACCACCTTTGTGCAGTGCGATGTCACCCAGATGGCCCATGCCAAACACGCCGTGCAAACCGCTGTTGACAAGTATGGTGGGCTGGATTGCCTGTTTAGCAACGCCGGAATTCAACTTTACGGCAAGGTCGAAGATGTCACCGAGCAGGATTACGAGCGCGGCATGGGTGTGAATTTCAAAGGCCATGTCTGGATGTGCAAATATGCAGTGAAAGAACTGCGCAAACGCGGCGGTGGGGCGATCGTGTGCACTTCGTCAGTGCAAGCGTTGGCCACCCAAACCACTGTGCCTATTTACGCCGCCAGCAAGGCCGCCACCATCGCGCTGTGCAAAGCCATCTCCATGGACTACGCGTCTGAAGGCATTCGTATCAACGCCGTACTCCCCGGATCGGTGAATACCCCGTTGTTGCGCGGTGCCGCTGCCTCGGTCACCCCAAACGATGTCGCAGGCACGATCGCCAAATGGGGCAAGATGCATCCCATCGGGCGCATCATCGAACCGGAGGAAGTTGCCAAACTCGTTTTGTTCCTATGCAGCGACGATGCTAAGGCTATGACTGGCGCGGCCTATCAAATTGATGGTGGGCTAATGGCGAAGATTCCGGTCGTTTTGGAGGATTGAGGGACTTATGGTGACTGCGTTTGCGCTGCCGTTGTGCGCACTGACGAGCATTTAACCCACGACAATCTGATTGCCGTTTGCAAGGACCAACTCGCCAGCTACAAGAAGCCCCGGCGCGTGTTTTGGTTGATGCGACCCGTGTAGCGCAATCACAATCGTTCACGGCTACGTGATCGTCTACGTCGACGTGATCGTGAGCGTGATCGTCTACGTCGACGTGATCGTGAGCGTAATCGTCCACGTCGACGTAATCGTGAGCGTCTACGTCGACGTAATCGTGAGCGTTCACGTAGACGTAATCGTAATCGTAATAGTAATAGTCTACGTCGACGTAATCGTGAGCGTATACGTCGACGTGATCGTGAGCGTAATCGTCTACGTCGACGTGATCGTGAGCGTAATCGTCCACGTCGACGTAATCGTGAGCGTCTACGTCGACGTGATCGTGATCGTAATCGTCCACGTCGACGTAATCGTGA
>JANMVQ010000017.1:0-7903 GCA_031392845.1 Chloroflexota bacterium | reverse complement strand
AATACCTTAGGTTTTTCCGCGAATCACGCTAATTATCGCGAATTTATTAGCGCAGATTCGCGTGATTCGCGGAAAATAGCAAAAAGCTAAGGTAATCGGTAAAGAAGTAAAGAAGTTTTGATTGCGAGACGATCCTGTAGCACAGACAAGGTTTTTGGGAGATTAACCATGATTTACGAACTACGCACCTATTGGGCAGCCCCGGACAAAATCGAGGCACTGCACGCACGCTTTCGCAATGTGACCCTGAGGCTATTTGCGCGTCATCAGATGCATGTCATTGGATTCTGGACACCTGCACCCATCACCCCAGAAAGTGGCGATCTTGTTTATATGTTGGCCTTTCCCGATCAGGCGGCACTGACCCAAGCCTGGGAGGCATTTCGAGCGGACCCGGATTGGCAAGCCGGACGCGCCGCCAGCGAAGTAGATGGCAAGCTGGTTGCAAAACTGACCAGTTGCGTCATGCAAGCCACAGATTATTCGCCGTTGCAGTGATTAACCACAGATATCAGATTGCATCAAGTCGTGTAACTGCCCACGCAGCATGCTCACGCACTAGCGGCTCATCATCATCTAACAGTGCATTTAGTACTGGCAGCGCCTCAGCATTGCCCCAGTTGGCAGCGGCAATGCAGGCGTTGCGTAATAGACCCCGTCGCTTGGTCCGCACAATAGGCGTGCCTGTGTAGCGGGCATTGAACCCAGCTCGGTCAAGTTTGAGTACATCGACCAGCTTTGGCGCAGCGCGATCTACATCAATTGGATAAAACGTTTTGCCCATATCGCTTTGAGTAGGCACAGAATAGCGTCGCACATACGGGCAAACATCCTGGCAAATATCGCAACCAAAAATCCAGTTACCCATGAGCGGTCGCATCTCGACAGGAATGCTCTCTTTTAGCTCAATCGTCAAATAGCTGATGCAGCGCCGCGCATCCAGTACCCCGGGCGCAGGGAAAGCCTGAGTGGGGCAGGCGGTGAGACAACGGGTGCAGTTGCCGCAGCCGCACAAGGCTGGGCGACGAGCGTGGGGCGCAGGGCGATGGTTCGACACATTGTTTGTCTGTGAATGGTCAATGGCTAAATCGTCAATGGTCAATTCTTGATTTACCAAGACCGCCCCCAAAAACAAAAAACTGCCGCGCTCACGATGAATGAGACAGGTATTTTTGCCGATAAATCCAAGACCAGCTTGTTCGGCCCAAGCCCGCTCTAAAATCGGGCCAGTGTCAACGTAGGCGCGGCTTTCTTTGGACACCCATTCGCCATACTCGCGCAGGCGTGGGGTGATGATGTCATGATAGTCCGCGCCCCAAGCATAGCGCGCAATGCGACCCCGCGATGGATCTTGCAATAGGGCATGAGGCACGGCTAGTGTCTCGTAACTGACCCCGACCATGATGACCGTCTGTGCGCCTGCCAGCACGTTGCGCGGATCGCCGCGTTTGTGTGGCTCGCGTGCTAAATAGCCCATTTGGCCATGCATGCCCTGCGCCAGCCAATCGGCAAAGACCTGCGCGCCTGGCGTTGGTCCAGCAGGTGCAAACCCTACCAAATCAAATCCCATTGCCAGGGCCTTCTCGCGGGCTAGCTCGGCGGTTAACATGGCATCATCGAATATCGGCCAGCTGCCAAACCACGACAAGGGCTACCGTAGCAATAACGGCAAATTCGATCAACACCTCACGCGTCAATTTATCTTGGAAATGTTGTTGGGCTAAACCCGTCGTCACATAGAACACCGCCAGCAACATCACGCCACCGCTCCAATCGGAGATGTTCCAATAGTTCAGCGCCCAATTGGCTTGCGCTACGAGTAGACCGATGATCAGGGCAAATATGCCCGATAGTCGTAGCCCGATCAAGTGAGGTGCGAGTAAATCCAGGGCCAGGGCGCCCGCGACCAATAGGCCAAAGCTGCTACTGACGATGCTGCGCTCACGTGCACTATAAATCAGGGTAAACAAGGTAAACGCAATAACATAGCTAATGCTGCTCACCGCCAACCGAGCTAAGCTATAACCGCGCGCGTGTGGTGAGAGCGCAATATATTCTGCGATTACCAAAATACTCAGAATGACAATGCCCACTATTAACACCGTGATCCACAGTGGCCAATTTTGAATGCGAATCAGCAAAGATGCGATTGACAATGCAGTCAGGCCTGGGGCTACCCAAAACGGAAAGAGATAGGGCACCTCACCCCCGCGCACTTCAGGATGATCGCGCAAAATCCAATCCACACCAGCCACTGTCAACACTGGCATGAGCAGCAACAAAATGGAATTGGTCGACAAAGAGATGGTCAGCTCCGAGCCTAGCACCACCCGTGTAAACACCCGGCTGGGCAGATCAACCACCAATAGCAGCACCGGCGTCAGCGCGATCAACGCAATTAACACGGCGATACGATGACGTAGTTCCGTCGCGGATTGCCGGGCTTGCTGCTCAATCTGGATCGCCTGCGCACGCGTTTCAGCATCAAGATCAATCGGCTCGATCGATTGGGTCAGCGATTCAGGGAACATCATAAGTGTCTAGACAATTGTAATGTGGGTTGTCGCGGCTCACGAGTCACGAGTCAGCTTAATGGTTTGTCTCGCGCTGTCAATTACTTTCTGCCTACAGCTCTCTGCTCTCTGTCATCCATCATCTATTTTCCGTCTACAGCATGGTCTGCACTTGGCGAATGTGTGTGGCAGCTTCGGCGTATTCGGCTTCGGTTTGCAAATGCTCAATCATCAAGGGGATGTCTGGGTTGAGCTTGGAAAGTTCGAACAAAAAGGCCCGATAGTCCATGTCACCCAAGCCAGGCCGCACTTCATAGATGTGCAGACCCGCTTCAGGTTTTTGCGCTCACGCACAAACTGGGTGTGATCGGATTGATAAACGTAAGCTTTGAGCGATCCAAAATCGCGCCAAACCGACATATTGACGATCATCAAATCTTCATCAAATGCCCGAATCGATGTAGCGTCATTGCCATCGCCCTTTAGCCGCCAGACAAAGCCGGCGCTCTGTTCGGCCAATGCGTTAATCGGATCTAGATTGTCTACAAATTCTTTGATCTGCGGGTCAGCCAAAGGCGCAACCAAGCGCCCAATATTCAGCTAGGCCAGTTGCACGGCATGAATCATGCGAACATCATATAATACAAATGATTGAAGCGAAATCGCACATACCAGTCACACAGCTCCTCATCACGCCATAATTCAGGGCACAATCCAAGTGCGACCTTTGGTGAATTTGCCCGAACTGCTATTTTGTGTTTAGCAGTTTGTTGTTGTTTGTTAGTTCTTGACCATAAGGAGTTTTATAAGAATATGAGATCGCATCCAGAATCGACCCACCCGCGACGCCGCCGTACTTTGATGAGCTTGTTTGCAGCAGTTGCTGTCCTTGCAACCGCTTGCGCTACTCCGGCGGCCCCAGCAGCCACCACTGCACCGGCCAAAGCGCCTAAGGCCACCGAAGCACCCGCAGCGACCGAGGCTCCCAAGGCCACCGAAGCGCCAAAAGCGACCGAGGCACCTGCTACTGGAGATGCAAAGGAGTTCGTCTCTTGGTATCAGTACGACGAGAAGAACGAAGACCCAAAGAACGACGAAGCAGTAGGCAATGCCTATCTACGTGGTGCCGTTCCCAAATTCAACGAGGAATTCAAAGGCAAGCTGACCTGGGTGAACCAACCCCAGCAGTGGCAAAAGATGACCACCGCGTTGGTGGCAGCCGTGCAGGCCGGTGGTGATGTGCCCGATGTGATGCAAACGGGTGCAAGTTCACTGCCGCTTTATCTAAAGAATGGAACCGTCGAAGACATCACCGATTGGATCAAGGGACAGGCCTGGTTCGCCGATCTCGACCCCGCTGCCGTAGTAACTTGCACTGGCCCAGATGGCAAGATCTACTGCGTGCCGGTTGCCGAAACTCCGGCGATTGTGTTTTATTGGAAAGACTACTTCCCGAATGGTTTCCCCAAGACTGCCGATGAATTTCTGAAGCGCGCCGAGGAGCTGAAGAAGGACAAAATCTACGCCATCACTTACTTCGGATCAGCCGCGTTCGATGGCGATGGCGCAGGCCGTTATTTCTGGAGCGTCGTTAGCTCGTTTGGCGGCGCATATGACGATGGCAAGGGCAACCTGAAGCTAAATACCCCTGCCAATGTGAAGGCAGTTGAGTTCATGCGTGAAGTCGTGCAGAAAGGTTATTCCTCCGACAGTGTATTCCTGGGCGACTTTAAAGAAGAGGAAGACCTGAAGGGCCTTGATCCAGCCAAACCTCGTGCGGCTTCATTCCCAACTGGCATCTTTGGCTATCGCTACATTCAGCCGGTGAAATCACCCAAAGGCACCCAATTTGGCAAGGATTTTGATCCAACGGGTGGGCCGATGCTTGAGGCGATTGCAGCGGGTGAAATGGGTGTGGCCACACTGTTCGGTGGCAATGGCGCCCCAGGCTCGTGTGGTTTGGGTGTGAGTGCCTTCGTTATCCCCAAGGGAGCCAAGAACGCCGATGGAGCCAAGACCTATATCAATTGGATCATGGACCAGAAGAACGGTATTGAGTGGGTGCAGAAACCGGGTGGTGGTTTCCCAGCCAGCAAGAAATTCTTGGCGGACAAGGCATTTGACACTCCCTTCTACAAACAAGCCGCCGAGGCTACTGCTGGTAAATGCAAGCCATGGACCGGATCGCTGATCCGCACCCCAGACGCAGCTAAATTGATTGCGACAACGTTCTTTGATCTGATCAAGACCAACCCAACCGCAGATATTGCTGCGGTATTGGCTAAGGCCGACGAAGAGTACAATCGTAATAACTAGGCATCTAGGCGCATCCCTTCTAACCACCTAAAAGACATCGGAGGCTCTTCACATAAGGCCTCCGATGTCTTTTATATTCACCTCTATGACCCATGCCTCATCCCGTCAGGGCGGATTCTTGGCGCGCACCCTGCCTTTCTGGCTCTTGTTGCCGGCGTTGATTTTTATCGCCTTTGTGCAAGTGTATCCTGGTCTCTATACTTTCTATCTGAGCCTAAATAATATCGACGCAGGTGTGCGCAAGTATGTTGGTCTGCAGAATTTTGAGCGTGTATTTGGCAGTGCAGAGTTTAGTGAAAGCAGCATCCACACTGTCGTATTTCTGGTCGGGTATGTGTTTCTTACCCTCTTGGCTGGGTTTGTCGTCGCACTCGTTCTCAATCGCAAGATGAAGCTCTCAGCGCTCTATATCACGCTGATCTTTGTTCCATGGGTCTTGTCCGATGTGATTGTGGGCTATGTCTGGAAACTCTATGTTGACCCCAGCACGGGTTTACTTTCAGAGTTCTTTAAAGCCCCGATATTCGGTCTAAATAACTCGCCCCTACTCATCGCATCTCCACCCCCGTCCATTTTGCCAGATATCCCGTTTCCGCCAGCACCCGCCCTAATCTACCTGATTGGCGCAGCCGCTTGGAAAGCTTTGCCATTCACCACGCTCTTGCTACTAGCCGCTTTGCAGACCGTCCCACGGGAAATCATTGAAAGCTCTCGTATCGACGGGGCCAATGGGTGGAATACATTTCGTTTGATTACATTACCGCTGATTTTGCCCACGATTCTGGTTGCGCTGTTCAACTTAACTTTGGGCGGCATGAACGGCGTAGGGATGGTGTTCAGCCTCACCGGTGGAGGCCCCGGCACAGCCACCGAGGTGTTGAGTTACCTGCTTTATTCGATTGGTTTTAGTCGATTGGACTTTGGGCAAGCAGCTTCATTGTCTGTATTCATCTTTGCCATTAACCTAGTGCTCATCTTTGTCTCGCTGCGAGCATCACGCTCACGGACAGACCTGGTCTAGCGCATGACTACTCAAACAACAGCCCAGCGCGCGCCCTCAACCCGCATGTACGCTGCACGCAAATCCGCGGCCAGCATTAGCGCTAACGTCGCAGCCATTGTCGTCTGCTTCATCATGATCTTCCCGGTGTTCAGCACACTGGTGATGTCGTTCAAGCAACAAGCCGACGTGGTGCGCACACCGCCGCAACTCTTCCCTTGCGACACACCCACTGAGAGATTCTCGTTAGCGGCCTGCCGCTTCTTTGTCGAAGGGTATGCCCGCATCATCGATCCTGCACCAAAGCAAGGTGCGCTATTCGGCTTCGAGGCGCGCGGGCGCATCATCAGTACTTACCTGCCTAATACTATTTTGTATGCCGCAGCAGGTTCTACTTTAGTCACGGTGCTAGCGGGTCTGGCCGGCTACGCATTCTCGCGCTACGAATTTCGAGGCAAGCGTTTTCTGTTGATCGGCATGTTGGCCATCACCGGCATTCCCCTGCTAACCAATCTGCTGGCGCTTTATCAACTGGTTGTCGATTTCCGTAAGGCGACTGGGCCAATCTTTGATCAATTCGCCACCAGCGGCTTGCTTAGTAAAGACAACGTCCGCAATCTGCGCGACTGGCAGGATCGCATTGTGCTCATCAGCATCTATGTCGGTTTCTATCTGCCGTTCAGCATTTGGATTGTCAAAGGTTTCTTTGATGCCATCCCCCGTGAGTTGGAAGAGGCGTCCTATATCGATGGGGCAACGCCGATTCAAGCGCTCTTCGCAGTGATTGCACCACTGGCCATGCCCGGGTTAATTTCATCATTCCTGCTGACCTTTGTCGGTATTTGGAACGAGTTCATCGCCAACTACCTGATCGTTGGCACTTCCAAACAGGCTCTTCGGAGCGTCATCGTCGGCATTTACGATCTGACGGGCAGTAACTTGATCAACTATCAGGTGCTGGCTGCTGCATGTGTGCTAGCCATGCTACCTGTGGTGCTAGTCTTCCTATTTGCTCGACGCACCTTCTTCCAAGCCATGATTGAAGGCGCAGTGAAGGGGTAGAGACGCAAAATTTCGTCTCGACAACCATTAACCCGCAATCGCCACTTGCCCATTGGCTGGGTCCATCAGCCAGCGCTTCTGCTGACGGTCAAGCAACTCTACCCAGCCGCCTTCGGCCCACACCTGCGGGGTGAACAAACGAGCGTCTCTATCCAAGATCACTCGCGGCTTCAATGTTTGCACATTCATCTCTACAACGGAATAGCGCGCCTTAGCGTTGCAGGGATCATAGGCATAGGCCAACATCAGCGCGCTGCCATCAGGCTTCCAAGCCAGGCCACCAGCTTGAAAAGCATTAACATCGCTGCCTTCGGCCAATACCACGCTGCGCTCACGGCGACCCGCTATATCACGCAGCACCAGCTTGGCCACCAACTGCGGACCTTGCGCCTCATCTGCAACGGGCGTAGGTGTGGGGGTGGCTTTGCGACGGGGTTTGCGAGCTGGTTTGATTTCTTCGTACACAATCTGGGCAAGCGTTTTTGTGTCTGGCGAGAGCGCCATTGGGCCACCGGTCGGATATTTGAACACACGCACTTTACGAGTCACGACATTGGCTTGGCTGAGTTCCGAACCACTCAAAAATGCGTCGCAACCAGTGCCGGCAAACATCCGTGTGAAATAAAAATATTGATCGTCTGGTGACCAACCCATTGGGACCAAGGCCACAACCCCGCCCGCTATCTTTTCCTTGCTGTTCACCACCGTCCAGGTATTGCCTCTGGGTGCGCTATCAATCGTCAATAAAAAAGAGGTCGAGGTGTCCCCAACACGATTAAGCAACATAGCTTCGTAACGTTTGGTCGGCGATTGCAATGTGGTGGTAACTGGTCCCAACAGTAGAGCGGGTAATAGAGGCAAAGGCTCAGATGTCGAGGTGATCACAACAGGTGCTAGCGTAGCCACGCGTGTTGGTGTGGCTTGTGCCAAGGGCATGGGCGTGCTAGTCGCACCTACAATGGCTTCAGTCGGTTTAGCCGACGTTGCACTACAGGACATCAGCGTAATCGAC
>JANMVQ010000179.1:0-2243 GCA_031392845.1 Chloroflexota bacterium | reverse complement strand
GGAGAAGCCACTGAAAAGCCAAATGGGACGCGGACGCTTTGCGCGCTGATTTTCGCGGATTTCTTTATAAATGTCTGCTTCAAATCCGCGTTTATCCTGAAAATCCGCGTCCTATGTTCCTTTCTCCGACAGGCTGCTAGAGCGAATTCCTAATTGGTATACGACCAAGCACCCTGAGCGGAGCGCATTCTTATGCGCGAAGTCGAAGGGCGATCTCGTAGGCCATTCAGGAATTCGCTCTAGGACAGCACAATCTCCGCGCTCCGTCGTTCGTTGCGACAACGATATCAAGGGTGAATCATGACTTTGTTTTTATCAGGCGTGCCTTGCACCTCGACCGCTTTTTGAATCTCTTCTAGCTTGAAGTGATGTGAAATGATCTGCGCGGTATCGACCAGACCACGCTCCATCAAGCGGATGGCATGCGCCATCGCGATCGGCGTGGTGCCAAAGCTGGCATCCATCCGGCCTTCTAGGAAATGAGTGAGACCCCCATCCAGCTCAAAGGTCTCATGGGTGGTGATACCAAAGACGTTCCAGCGTGTGCCACGCCGTCGCAGGTCCACCATCGTTTTGACCGCCCCGATCGGCCCTGCCGCCTCCACCACCAAGTCTGGCCCATCGGGAATGATGGCATAGACCTGCGCACGCACATCGCCTTGGGTCGGATTGACTGTGTGGGTTGCACCCAAGCGCCGCGCATTGCCCAAAGCATAGTCGCTCTTGTCGACCGCGATCAAGCGGCCTGCGCCTGCAGCCTTGGCCACCATAAGACACAGCAGGCCAATCCCCCCCACCCCAATGATGACAACATCGTCGCTGACCTTCATCTCACTGTGCTGAATCACGCCCTTCCATGCGCCGGAGAGCGGCTCGGTTAGCGCCGCCGCCTCAAACGAGATGGCCGCGGGCTTGTGAAATAAACAGCTCTCTTTGGTCAGCATGTATTCGGCAAACGCACCCGGCCAAACTTCGGGCGGGCCATCACCGCCGGTGGTGAAGGCATACTCGCAATAATGGGTATTGCCTTCGCGACAATAACGGCAGTATCCGCAGTAACCCGAGGGCTGGCAGATCACCTCATCGCCGGGCTTGAAGTGGGTAACCCCGGGGCCTACTTCAGCGACTATCCCGCTGGGTTCATGCCCTGGGATAAACGGAAAGTTCACATTCCGTCGGATTCCTTTGATGGCTTTATAGTCTGTGGCGCAAAACCCACACGCTTGGATATTGACCAGCACTTGGCCCGATTCGGCAGGTTGCGGGCGTGGGACTTCCTCCAAACGTAAATCGTTGAACGCGTGCAAAACAGCGGCAAGCATTTTGGGCATGGTTATTTCCTTCTAAATAGATTCGGAAGCACTGTCTCCGAGAATAAACGCGTTCCCTCCAAGCGGGGGGCGTCAGCGAAGTGCACCGTGAGACGATGCGCACCTTGATCGATGATCTTGTGCAGAAATTCAGCAACCTGCTCCGGTGTGCCGATAGCGCCAGTCGCTAGTGGGCGCACAAAGGGCTGGGCCTTGAGCGCGGCAACCTCACGCTCGGTTTCGGCAATAAGCACCCCCACGCGGATCACTTGCTGAATTTCGGCATAGTCACGCCCTACATCGCGGCAATGGGTTTGCAACACTTGTTGCTTGTGCCCGTAGGTCGGCAAATCCGCAAAATCGTAGTTCCACCAGTCGGCGTGCTGGGCGACAACACGTAACAGATATTGCTCACCCTTCCCACCGACCATTACGGGTGGAATCGGGTTGGGGCGGGGCTCACAATAGGCCGCACTGATTTGATAGTGTTGGCCCTGATATTCGGCCGGTGCGGAAGTCCACATCACGCGCATTAACTGGATGGCTTCAGCCAATTGACTAATCCGCGTGCGTGCTGGCGGAAATGGCCAGCCGTAGGCGCGATACTCTTCGTCGTTCCAACCCGCACCGATGCCCAGCACAAAACGACCGCCAGAAATTGCCTGCACGGTTGCCACCATCTTGGCCAAATGGGCCGGGTTGCGAAAACTGTTGCATAGCACCTCATGCCCACACAGTTTGTCGGGATAACGCGCTAGAGCAAAGGCCAGCAGGCTCCAGCCCTCTGCCACGTTGCTAGCACCATACTGCACGTGATCAGGAAACCACAGCGAATCAAACGGACCAGCCGCGCCATCCAGATACGGGAAAGTATCTGCGACCAGGCGCGACCAAATGTTTAAGCCAACGGGAATCGACATTTAGCCAAGATAC
>JANMVQ010000577.1:0-6117 GCA_031392845.1 Chloroflexota bacterium | reverse complement strand
AAGCCCAAGCTCGTGGCATGGCTCGCACGTCGCTGGCACGATTGGCGCAGCCACCAATAATGGCATCGGCGTGGCAGGCATCAACTGGGTCTCCAAAGTCCTGCCCGTGCGCGTGCTGGGGCAATGCGGGGGTTCTGATAGCGACATTATTGATGGCATGCGCTGGGCCGCTGGGCTGAGTGTATCCGGAGTGCCCGCCAACCCCAACCCGGCCCGAGTCTTGAATCTGAGCCTGGGTGGCTATAACTCCGGCTGCGACCCCAACACCAACCCAGATGCCGCCGCCTGCAAATGTCCAACCAGCTTTCAGAACGCGGTCAATGAAATTGTGGCAGCCGGTGCAATCCTTGCGATTGCGGCTGGTAACGAGCAGACCAATTCGCGTGCCTCGGTGCCGGGCAACTGCGCCGGTGTTATTACAGTGGGTGCGACTGATCGTGGCGGTGACAAAGCGTCTTACAGTAACTTCGATAGCAATGTCGAGATCAGTGCCCCGGGTGGCGAGACGGCGGCCGGCGACGCTAATGGCGTGCTCTCTACGCTCAATGCCGGCACGACATCGCCAGCTGCATTTAATTATGTAGCGTATCAAGGCACCAGCATGGCCACCCCCCATGTCGCCGGGATTGCTTCGCTCATCTTGTCCGTTAGGCCTGAACTTACTCCAGCTCAGGTGTTGCAGATTATTCAGCAGACTGCCACGCCCTTTGCTGCCACCAGTGATTGCACAACCAGCTTGTGTGGCTCAGGCGTCATCAATGCCGCCGCTGCCGTGGCGCAGGCCGCCGATATTGTGTTTAAGAATGTGTATATGCCCATTACCGCCCTGGCACCAGCACCCATCCCGACAGCCAGCGCTGTTAAAAATGGCACCTTCGACGCTGGCCGAGAGGGGAGCTGGACCCAATACTCCATCGACACCTTCGATATTATTTTGAGCGCGTCAGAAGTAGTCGCTGTAGGTGGCCCATCGAATCTGACCCCACAGACCGGTAATTATGTCGCTTGGCTGGGCGGTCTACATAACGAGAATGGTGGCATACACCAACAAGCGACCATTGACAACGGCACGCCATTTTTGCAGTTCTATCAGCAAATTCGATCCCAAGAAACGACCTGCACCAACGATCAAGCCAAGATCAAGATTAATGGCACCGTGGTTAAGACGATAAACTTATGTTTGTCTCAGAGCGGTAATGCTTGGGTTAAGCAGTCGGTTGATCTAAGTGCCTACAAGGGCAAAACGGTCAAGCTTGAGTTCAATATCATCACCAACGGCGCTATTTTTAGCAATTGGTTTGTAGATTCGGTCAGTTTGCAAGCCGCGCCGTAAGCCATCAGCTTTCAACCATAAATCATAAGTCCAGTATTGGCGATAAGTAACCATTACCGGACTTATGACTTATGACTCGTGCCCCAACGCTGCAAGCTGATCGCTGATCACTTGTGCCCCGATCTGCAATTATTGCATCATCTCTTCATCCTCTCCCCATCTTCTCCCCAGCCTCACCTCAGATTGCGCCAAATTTCACTATCAAAAGCTATCGCGCCGCTGCTGGGCTGTCCAGTCGCCGGATTTTGACAGGGCCAGATGGCTAGGATTGATCCCACAGGTAAATTTCCTGAATGCAGATTGCGTTATCTCCCAAAGATAACACAGGCGCAAATGGGGATTTGCCAACATTTCCCAAGTTGGTTTGGGATAAGTTTGGGATAAATCTATGGGGATCATGAAGACAGTTCAACCAGTCGGTATTGTCGGATATGGGGCCTACGTGCCACGTTACCGACTGGTTTCGCAGGAAATTTCAGAGTTATGGACCGATGGCAACGCGATTTCGCCAGTGCGCGAAAAATCTGTTCCCGGTTTGGATGAAGATGTCGTTACGATGAGTATGGAGGCGGCTCGTAACGCACTCCGGCGGGCCAGTACTCAATTTAGCCCGCAGCAGATTGGTGCAGTTTGGGTCGGCAGCGAGTCGCATCCCTATGCAGTAAAACCGACCAGCACGATTGTGGCCGAAGCGATTGGCGCAACGCCCTATACCCAGGCCGCCGACTGGCAGTTTGCTTGTAAGGCCGGGACCGAGGCGATGCAAGCGGCGATCGGCTATGTCGGCAGTGGCATGGCCCGTTATGCTCTTGCCATCGGGATGGACAGCGCGCAAGGCCGGCCGGGCGATGCACTGGAATACACTGCGGGTGCCGGTGGTGCGGCTTACTTGGTAGGCCCCGCTGAAGAAGCCATCGCGGTGTTTGAAGGCTCCGTCTCTTATGTAACGGACACGCCAGATTTCTGGCGTCGCCAGCATGAGCATTACCCAGAGCATGCCGGACGCTTTACAGGCGAACCAGCTTACTTCCACCATGTCACCAACGCTGCTGCCCAATTGATGGACGGCATGCGCCTGCGCGCTGGCGATTTTGCCTACGCGGTGTTCCATCAGCCTAATCCAAAATTCCCGATCAAGGCGGGTGAATCATTGGGGTTTAGCAAAGAGCAAATGCGCGTTGGACTCCTGGTCAATGACATTGGCAACACGTATGCCGGATCATCGGTGCTTGGTTTGACTGCAATATTGGACCAGGCCGTTGTCGGCGACCGCATTCTGTTGGTTAGCTTTGGCAGTGGCGCGGGCAGCGACGCATTTTGTATTCGTGTGACCCACAAACGCGATTTCACCGGTATCCCGACCACCCGCGAATATGTGCAACGCCGCAAAGTCATTGACTACGCGACATATACGCGGATGAAGGGGAATTACAAACTCAACTAAGTGCTAAGCACTCAGAACTCAGCACTCAACACTTCTATGAGAGACGTATCAATTATTGGTATTGGCCAGACCAAAGTCGGTGAACACTGGGACAAAGGGCTACGCGATCTGGCAGCCGAGGCGCTATTGAGCGCGATGAGCAATGCCAAGATCGGGCATGTGGATGGCCTGTATGTCGGCAATATGCTCAGCGGAGAACTTACGGCCCAGGAGCATTTGGGTGCGCTGATCGCGGAGCAGGCCGGATTGCGCGGGATCGAGGCGCTCAAGATTGAGGCGGCCTGTGGCAGCGGCGGCGCTGCGTTGCGGGTGGGCTACGCTATGGTGGCAGGCGGATTGAGCGATGTGGTCGCAGTCATGGGGGTGGAGAAGATGACCGACAAGCCCAATGATATTGTAACCAGCGCGTTGGCGATGGCTGCCGACGCCGATTATGAAGCCGCCCAAGGGCTGAGTTTTGTCGGCATCAATGCCTTGCTGATGCAGCGCTATATGCACGAGTATGGCTATAGGAAAGACGATTTCGCCAACTTTGCGATTAACGCGCACGCCAATGCAGTTAATAACCCCAATGCGATGTTCCCGTCTGCGATTACAGCGCTACAGTTTGCCACCGCCAAACCGGTGGCCGATCCAATTAATTTATTGGATTCATCGCCAATTGCAGACGGCGCAGCGTGTGTGATTTTGGCACCTACCCAGATGGCGCGCGAATTCACCGACAAGCCGATCCGGGTGCGGGCCAGCGCGATTGCCACGGACAGCGTGGCGCTGCAAGACCGACGCGATCTGCTTTTCTTAGAGGGCGCGGCTCTCAGCGCACAGAAGGCATATGCGCAGGCCGGGATCGGCCCACATGACATCGATCTATTTGAGCTGCACGATGCTTTCACCATCATGAGTGCGCTCTCGCTAGAGGCGTCGGGATTTGCGGCGCGTGGCCAGGGCATCCGCATGGCGATGGAAGGTGAGATCGGCATTCGTGGTCGCTTGCCCATCACCACGATGGGTGGGCTAAAGGCGCGCGGCCATCCGGTCGGCGCAACGGGCATGTATCAGATCGCCGAAGTGGCGCTGCAACTGCGCGGTGAAGCCGGGCTGAATCAAGTACACAATGCGCGCTTGGGCATGGCCCAAAACATCGGTGGCAGTGGCGCGACGGTGATAACGACGATTTTGGAAAGAGTTTAGGAATCTTTCATTTCTCATCTTTCATTTCTCATTTCTCATTTAGCCAGCATGATCGCTACAAATGAGAAATGAAAGATGTGAAATGTGAAATCAATAAATGGAGCAACAACTGTGGAAGTAGCACGATATTGGCGGACGACGAACCAGCGGTATCGCTTAACGGGCGAGACTGATAACACGACTGGACAGGCGTATTTCAGCGCACGCGAGCGGCGCGATACGAAGTTTACGCAGTACAGCGGGCGGGGCGAGGTGTATTCGTTTACGGTAATTCATGCGCCGCCGGAAGGCTTTGCCAAATACACGCCCTATATGGTGGCGTTGGTTCGGCTGGCCGAAGGACCCTTGGTCACCGCGCAGTTGACCGATGTGGATGAGGTGGATGTGCGCATCGGCATGCCGGTAGAGATGGTGACCCGGGCGCTGCGTGAGGATGGGCCAGATGGACGTGGGATGCTGGTGTATGGCTATAAATTCCGGCCACTTTGGTCCCACGAATATTTGGATCCGAAGCATCGTGAGGAGCCGGAGGCGCGCCCTGAGAATCAACCAGTAAATGACCGACTGGTGGCAACCCAAAACCTTGCATTCCAGCCAGGTTAAGAACATTTAGCTTAAAGATCACGAACAGATTGCAGTCTTCGTCGCCTGAATTTACTTGACATAGTGGTGCGTTTGCCCTGCACTCTGCACAACCGATTTGTAACATGCAAAAACTTAAGGTTTTATTCAACGCTCAAGAAATGGCATCTTTTAGGCGAAAATGCGTAATTTTCATAGACTTGTGCTCGGTGATTTTCCACTTTTAAATCTAAATGGCTATTTGCAGCGATCAAAGGACTACATTTGACTATGATTCAAATGCCTTAAGTTTGACCAATGCTGTCTTCTTCTGAGATTCCTGAGAAAAAAGTGCATGGTATTTATCCAGCTGCTTTAGTCGATCCGCTAGCCCTCGCGCAATGTCCGAGGGCCAAATCGTCTTTGCCAAGCTATAGGCATCTTGTTCGACCATGCGTAGCAACAGATAGTTGGCAATACCTGAATACAAGTCAGGGTCATAATCGCTTGCGGCTTGAGAAGCAAGAATTATCGAAAGTCCAAACTTTCGCCCCTCTTTTGCAAGTTTGACGAGGAGCTTGAGCTTAGAGGCCCGATGTGCCTCGTCGACGATGATTGTATGTGTGATGCTCGATTGCACGCCATGTCGAAACATATTCCCATAGATACTGTGTAGCGCAAACATGGCCATGGCTCGTTGCAATGTCTCACTTTCAGTATTGTGCAACCCAACGACACAAGGCACCTCACTTTCTAGAAGGCTGCGTGTATTCGCGTGCGCATTGAAGAAACCGTAGTCGGCTAATTCATCCAATCGAGCCAGCATCGTCTTTAGGCCTTTGTCGGGCTTGTCTTCACGCTTGAGCCTGCGATAGAACGCACTGAAATCTGGAATCTGTTGTGTGCCATCTGAATGTGGTCCCCAACCAGTTTCTTCATAGGACCAGACAAGTGCCTTTCTTAGCTCACTCATCTGCACGTCGCCTAGATCGGGCCACACCGCCCCAAAAATATCTTTCAGTGCACCGGCATTATCCAAATGTGCATGCTCGCGTTTGTGATTGACCTGCATTGGGTTGTAACCCAGTTCTGTATTGGTCAATAGTTGCACATTTCCTAGCGCCTCTTGCATTCGGTCGTCAATATCTGGATGATATGACAGAACAATGGGCACAATACCCTGAGCAAACAGTTGCTTGCTGATATTTAGCAGTGCCTCAGTCTTTCCCATGCCAGGAAGGCCAACAATCATTAGATGTGGATTGGATTTGCTGGACAGCTTCCAAACACATGCTTCTTCTGTGCCAACCAAATTACCCAGCACTACCTCTGCGCACTGGTTTTCGGTCTGCTGCTTAGCTGGTATTGGCTCAAGATTGGGCGCGTAATAGGCAATCCGTGTTGTATCTGGGTTCGGGGTGTCAGTGACCGGTGTATCATGTTTGAGGGGTTCAATCGGAGCATCCATCTCCGGTTGAAATGTGTCGGCCGTAGCATTTGATACTTTTTCTACCGATACGATTGGCTCAATTGGTTGCGAAGTTTCTAATTTTGGAATTGTTGATCCAAAGATGCGTACAGTGGACTG
>JANMVQ010000573.1:0-6244 GCA_031392845.1 Chloroflexota bacterium | reverse complement strand
GGGCTGTTGCGATGTTCGGCCGGCGGCGCGTGCGGTCGTCTCTGATGGCTGATATGTTTCAGCAATCTTGCTCCAAATGACAAAGAATGCCAGCGCAGCAACCACGGCATAGGTGGCAAATGCTAACGCCCACACCTCTGCCGTGATGGTCAGAGTGGTGGCACTATTGAAATAGCGCATCAGCAGCACGACTGCCGCCATGATCAGTAGCCCTAATAGGCCCCCGCGTTGCTGCGACTCTTCAACCAACCCAAAATGGCTGCCGCGCCCCTGCTCAGTGGATAGATCGCTGGTCATGGCGTATGCTGCAACCATTAGCGTGCCCAAGCTTAAACCGTGCACAGTGCTGGCCAGAAACAACAGCAGTGTATTTTGCGCGATCGCAAACACCAGCGCAGCCAGCACCATTAAGGCAGTGCCCAGTAGCAGGAATGGCTTGCGGCCAAAGCGATCCACTGCTCGGCCAATAATGGGCCGCGAAAGCGCTGCCGCAAAGGCACCAGCGGAGAGTAAACCGCCCAGCTCAATTCCAGAGAGATTGAGTTGGGCGGTATAGATCGGCAGTCCAATGGTTGCAATAGTGATCGAAAGTGAGACTAATGTCAACGCCAGGCGCATTTGCGAGAGCATTTCTGTTGCATATGCAATTCGCAAGAGTTTGTTGTTTGGGTTTAGTGCAGGTTGCAGTTCCTTTAACGCCATGCGAAGAGTATAAGAATGGCGTCTTTAGATATTGTGAAGAAAGGGTGAACGTATTGTGAAGCGATAGCTATATCTGACCGGTCAGGTATTTTCCGAAGGTGCATCACCCCAATCGGGTACCTTGAGCAACTCTCCATTTTTTAGGGCAGACTTGTGCGCCATGACACCGGCGGCGACATAGCGGGCAGCCTCCCAGGCATTGACGGCGGGCAGGCGCGCGTCGACACACGCACGCACAAACTCGTTCACCAGATAGGCGTGTGAGCCGCCGTGCCCACCTAAATCGGCGGCCAGCGCCTCCGGCAGCAGGTCGCGTGCGTCGCGGGCATCGATATGTTGCGAGCTTGTTTTGTTGATCCACTTGCCGCCATATTCGTCGGTGGTATCGCGCTCATACGAGGCCTCGCTACCGATCACCCGCACCACGCCTTCGTGGCCGACATGGCCGTTGCGGCGCGACTCGGTGATAACGGCACTTGCGCCGTTGCTCATGCGAAAGAGGGCCACTTCGTGACTGAACTGATTGCCGATGTGAGAATCGGGCCGGAAGAACTCGTCTTGTGGATGGATATAGCCATGGGCCGAAACTTCGGTCATGTGCGCGCCCATGATCGAGATCGGCGCTGAAGTCGAGTGGGTTGGGTAGTGCATTGGCACATCGCCACCCATTCTGATCACCTCGGCCGCACTTAGCCCGGTGCGGGCCATTTGTACATCAATCAGATTACAGGACGGTAACCACGTATCGTGTAGATACTCGGCCTCCATGAAGACAAAGCGGCCAAACTCGCCTGCTGCGCCGCGTTTGCGGCACAAGACACTCTCTGGGCGGAAGTAGGTGGTTTCGCCCATCATGTAATGCTGGCCGGTGCGTTTGGCACAATCCACGACCTGATCACACCACTCTAAAATCTCGTCGCTGCTGCCGCTTTGGGGCATGATGATCGGTACCGCCGTGTAGACATGTTTGCCCGCTTGCATGGCTTGGATCGCTTGTGGGGCATGTAGCCAAGGCTGGGTGATCACCACCAGCGCGTCGAGATTCGATTTGCAGATGGCATCCAGGCTGTCGTAGGTTTCGTTGATCCCGAATTGCGCGGCGTATTTTGACACGCGATCCGGCACAATGTCGCACAGCGCCAATCGTCCGACATCCGGGTGTTTGCGATACAGATCGACAAAGTGCACCCCAAATTGGCCCAAACCCACAATGCCGACAGACAGTTTGCGATTCAGATGAGTCATGATTTAGGAATCAGTGTAGCCAGCAGTTGGCAATGCACAAGTATTAGAGGGGTTAGCGTCTTGCCAAGTTGCAGAATAATTGGCTTCGGGTGCTCTAGCGGGCCATCCAACCACCATCAACAGCAATAACCTGTCCGTGGATGTAATCCGAGGCGGGCGAGGCGAGAAAGACCGCTAGCCCGGCCACATCAACCGCTTGCCCCCAGCGTCCGGCTGGAATACGTTGACTGATGGCCGCATTGCGAGCCACATCGGCTTTGAGGGCGGCATTCATGTCGGTATCCATATAGCCCGGCGCAATCGCATTGACATTCACACCTTTGCTACTCCACTCGTTGCACAAGGCCTTGGTTAGACCTGCCACTGCATGTTTGGCGGCGACATAGGCTGGCACCGTAACCCCACCCTGAAAACTCAAGAGTGAAGCAATATTGATGATTTTGCCATACCCATTATTGAGCATCTCACGCCCGAAGACCTGGCAGAACTGGAACACGGCCCGTAAGTTCACGTCCATGACTGTGTCGAAGTCTTCGAGCGGGAATTTCTCAGCCGGATGGCGTTTTTGAATGCCCGCGTTGTTTATCAAGATATCGACACGCCCAAATTTTTGCAGTGCGGCATTTAGGACATGTGCGGCTGCGGCACCTGCAGCAATATCCACTGGCACTGAAAGCAATTCGCGTCCTGCTGCTTGTACTCGTTGGGCCAGTTCGCTAATATTATTACTGCGTTGCACCGAGACAATATGCGCGCCAGCCTCTGCCAGGGCGGCTGCCATCTCAAGACCCAACCCGCGATTTGCCCCGGTGACGACGGCAACTTGATCATCAAGTTTGAATTGATTAAGAATCATAGACCTCGTATTTTATGGACGTAGGGTTGCTTGATCGATAAGAATTTCAGCGGCTTTTGCGCTGAATGAAAGCCGTTTTGACTTGTTGGTTTTATCTAGTCTGTGTGCTAGACTTTTTGGCTCTCCTGACTTTAGCGGGAAATGAACCACGAATCTCACGAACCTTCGGCACGAATTATTCGTGAAGATTAGTGAGATTCGTGGTTTATCCCGTTTTACTCGGTAGAGCCCTTTTTTTTTTAACCTAGATTTTCGATGACTTTGAATAAAACAGAATCACCCATTCATATACTCAGTACGCGTCTGTTGACCGATGTGCAAAAAGCGATGTTGATGGCGGCGACACCACGGGCGCACATTACCCAAGTGGCAGGCAAAACCGAATCCGATATTGAACAAGTGCTCACCTCAGACATCGAAGTGTTGTTTTGTGGCCGAGGAAGTTTTTCGATTGGCGCTGCTACAGGCCTAAAGTGGGTGCAGGCGGAGAACGCAGGGGTAGACCACTTTCATGGCACGGAAATCTGGCGCAGCTCAGTCCAGCTGACCAGTGCAAATGGCGCACACACTCCCCAAATGCCCGAGTATGTATTAGCGCATATGCTCGCGCGAGCTTACAAGCTGCCGCTCTCACAGGAGTTTCACGCGAAGCAAATATGGGGCGGGGACGAGCATCGCGTCCGATTTACACCCAATGAGTTACGGCGGCAAACACTGGGGATTGTGGGCTATGGCGCAATTGGTCGCGAGATCGCCCGACTGGCTAAGGCGTTTGGCATGCGGGTGCTGGCAACCCAACGTGATGAAAAAGCATCGCTGCAATACGACGGTTACACAGCACCCGGCACAGGTGACCCCGAGGGCAGTTTGCCCGATGCCTACTTTGCTATGAGTGAGCTTGAGGCGTTGCTGCGCCAAAGTGATGTGGTGATCTTACTAGTCCCACTTACGAAAGCCACCCGCCAGCTGATTGGGGCAACCCAACTGGCGCAGATGAAACCTACTGCACTCATCATCAATCTGGGGCGGGGTGGCTTGATCGACCAACAAGCATTAATCGAGGCCATGAACAACAGGGTGATCGCTAATGCAGTGCTGGATGTGACCGACCCAGAACCGTTGCCAAACGAGCATCCACTTTGGCGCACACCCAATGTATTGATTACGCCGCATGTCGCTGGTCTTAGCAATCATTACATTGATAACGTGGCCCGTGTTTTTGCCGAGAATTTGCGACGGTATGCCATGGGTGAGCCGTTGTTGAATATAGTTCGCAGAGATCTAGGGTATTAAGATGACTGAATTCCCATACGAAGAACCCATTGCTGGGCAAGTGGCGATTGTGACTGGCTCAGGCCAGGGTATTGGCCGTGGCATTGCGCTGCGGCTGGCGCGTGACGGCATGCACGTTGTTGTAGCCGATTTGCGTACCGCGCAAGCAGAGACCGTCGCCGCCGAGATTCGAACGCTGGGTGTGAAGTCTATGGCGTTCTCAATGGATGTGACCAAAGAGGCGGATCGTCAAGCTTTGGTGAGTAAAACAATTGATGAGATGGGCCAACTTGATGTCTTGGTCAACAATGCGGGTATTCAGCGCGCCAGTGGGCCCTTAGACGTGACCGAAGAACACTGGGACTTGATGATGAGTGTGAACACCAAAGCGGTCTGGTTTATGTGTCAGGTGGCCATGAAACGTTTTCTGACCCAGGGTAGCGGACGTATTGTCAATGTTGCTTCCATTGCAGGCAAGATGGCCAGCACGCAGTACCACCCGGTTTATAACGTGGCAAAAGCAGGTGTAATTGCTATGACAAAGACCTTCGCGCACACGGGTGCTGCCCACGGGGTACGGGTGAATTGCGTCTGCCCAGGCGTGATCGTCACTGCAATGCAAGATTTAGTCGATGCAGAGTTCTCGCGGTTACAAAATAGGCCACCGGAGCAGATCCGGGCCGAGCGTCTTAGCCGTATCCCGATGGGCAAAATGGGTCGCCCAGAAGAGGTGGCCGATGTCATCTCATTTCTGGTCGGGCCAGATTCGCGTTATATGACCGGACAAGCCATCAATATCAGCGGTGGTATGTTGATGTATTAGCCACCATGCTTCACACAGATTCTTCTGAATAAAGCTGGAACCCAATTACTTTACTTCACCGTAATATTGATAATCTGCATCAGCCCACTGCCAGCAATAGTCTGGTGTGCGCCATTACCTGCTTGCAAACATAGCCGATGTGTGCCCGGTTTGAGGTCTAGAACTGCTTCTACTTGACCCTTGCCATAGTGCAGATGAGTGTCATCCTTAGGAATTACTTGGCCTGCCGCAATGCAATCTGCGTCCACTAAGATGTGCAGGTGACCTGCTCCACTATGAATGTCACCAGCCGGCTCAATCTTGAAGTTCTCGGCAGCCATCTTGACCTTAACCGGACTACTCACACTTGCACCATCAGTGGGCTCAACAAAATAGACCCGGGGTGGGGTGCCACCGCTGGGCTGATTGCTTACACCGGAGCAAGCAACCATAAAGGTCATTGCAACAAACCCAGTTCCAATCACTTTTCGCAAATTTGTGTGCATTTGTCTAATCTCCTTTTTATACTACAACAATCGGTTGATGCCATTAAAAGCGGCAGTCTTATAGCACTCGGCCAAGGTTGGATAATTAAACGCCGTATTGACGAAATAATCCACTGTGCCATGAAACGCGAGCACGGCCTGGCCAATATGAATCAACTCGCTGGCCCCTTCACCCAGGATATGCACCCCTAATAGTGCGTGAGTCTCGGAATGAAAGATGAGTTTGAGCATGCCGGTGTTATCGCCAATAATCTGACCGCGCGCAATCTCACGATAATGCGCCTTGCCCACTTCATACGGCACGCCGGCTTCGGTCAGTTGCTCCTCAGTCTGGCCCACTTGTGAAATTTCTGGGATGGTGTAGATGCCATATGGATAGAGTTGTGGCGCATTCTGGGTCTCCATTCCAAATGCATGGCAGGCCGCCAGACGACCTTGCTCCATCGACACCGACGCTAGGCTGGGAAATCCAATCACATCACCTACTGCATAAATGTGGGGAGCATCGGTTTGATAGTGGTCATTGACCTTAATCCGTCCCCGTTCATCCGCAACGACTCCGGCGGAAGGCAGATTTAGTCGGTTGGTCGCACCCGTTCGGCCAATGCTAAACAACACTTTATCGGTGACGAGCTGTTTACCACTATCCAGATGGATACGCACCCGGGTGCGGCCTTGTTCATTCGTGAAGGGTTCAACCCGGCTGACTTCCTCACCAAAGCGCAGGGTGGCCTTATTCTGGCGCAGATGATAGGCCAAGGCATCACCAATCTCGTGGTCTACAAACGGCAGCAATTGATGGCGTTTGTCAATAATCGTCACCCGCACACCCAGCGCCGAAAACATAGTGGCATATTCGCA
>JANMVQ010000570.1:0-21157 GCA_031392845.1 Chloroflexota bacterium | reverse complement strand
CGCATCGCAAGGGCCTACCGTGCTAGCCACTGCCCAACAAATCTTGCCCAATACAGAATGCGCGATACTCAGCGACTTGGCAAAGCTGGATCGTGTGTTGGTGGTGCGTCTTGAGCCGTGAGTCACGGGTCATGTGTATGTGACGTTTTCTAGAATGCGTTACAGTTACCAGGTTTGTGACTTTTGACTCATGACTCAGCTTCTTTCAACTTTTAACTAGAAATGGAACCTTCACCTGACCGATACAAAACCATGCGCTACAACCGTTGTGGCCGCAGCGGCGTAAAACTCCCGGCAATTTCACTGGGCATTTGGCATAATTTTGCGGGTGTAGACACCTTCGAGAACTCACGAGCCATGCTCTGGCGAGCGTTCGACTTGGGCATCACCCACATCGATGCGGCTAACAACTATGGCCCACCACCCGGCAGCGCCGAGGAAAACTTCGGCAAGGTGCTGTCACAGGACTTGGGCCGCTATCGTGACGAACTATTTATCAGTACCAAGGCCGGCTACTACATGTGGCCGGGGCCGTATGGTGAATGGGGATCGCGCAAATACTTGATTTCGAGCCTGGATCAAAGCTTGAAGCGCATGGGGCTGGACTATGTCGATCTGTTCTATCACCACCGACCGGACCCCGATACTCCCCTGGAAGAGACGATGATGGCACTGGACTATGCGGTGCGCAGCGGACGAGCCTTATACGTGGGTATTTCGTCATACAACCCCGAGATGACCCGCCAGGCCTCGAAGATTCTGAAGCAACTTGGCACGCCGTGTTTAATCCATCAGCCGGTCTACAACATGTTCAACCGTTGGATCGAGCCAGAGTTGCTGGATGTATTAGATGAAGAAGGTATCGGTTGCATCCCCTTCTCGCCATTGGCGCAGGGCTTGCTGACCAACCGCTATCTCGGCGGCATTGCCGAGGGATCACGAGCCAGCAAAGCGCATGGCTTTTTGAAGGCCGCCAATATCACAGAAGACAAGCTCGACAAAGTGCGCAAGTTGAACGACCTGGCCCAACTGCGCGGTCAGACGCTCGCTCAAATGGCCCTGGCCTGGACCCAACGCGATAAACGGGTGACCACTACGCTCATTGGTGCCAGCAGTCCCCAACAGATCGAAGATTGCGTGGCTGCGGTCAACAATCTTTCGTTTACCAGTGAAGAATTGGCGAAGATAGATGGAATTTTGAATTAAGAATTAAGAATGCAGAATGAAGAAAGAAATCGCGTATTGCTTGTTCTTTCTTCATTCTGCATTCTGCATTCTTAATTTGCAGAAATATGCACAGACCTGACATCAAGCTAATTGCGGTCGATCTAGATGGCACCACGTTGAAGCACGTTGGCGAGAAATTTAGTGTTAGCCCACGCGTGCGGGCGGCGCTTGACGCAGCTAAAAGGCAGGGTGTGCAAGTGGTGATCGCCACCGGGCGCGGTGTGTTTGCCACCCGTGAATTTGCCCGTCTGCTGGGAGTCAACGCCCCGGCAGTGTGTCATCAGGGCGGGGTGATTCATGATTTTGTCACCGAGACCACGTTGCATGAGATGACCCTGCCACTGGATCTGGCGTGCGAGCTGGCCACCCTGGAGTCCACGTATCCAAGCTGGCATGCAGTCATGTATCGGGACGAAAATGTCTACATCACCCACAAAGAATATCCCGATCACTTCTACGATCTAGTGGCGAATGGGCCAATCGTGAACGATGACTTGTGCGCCGTATTACAAGGGCACGAGCCAGAGAAAGTGCTGTTCATCTTTGATCCGGACAAGATCAGCGAAGGTCTGCGCATCATCACAGGTAGAGTCGGCAACCGAGCCGTCGTGGTGCAATCGCACCCCATGTTTGTCGAAGTCAACCCGTTGGGAGCACACAAAGGTGCTGGGCTGGCGTGGCTGGCACGACATTTAGGTGTGGCACAGGAACATATTATGGCCATAGGCGACCAGGGCAATGATGTGACGATGATCGAATGGGCAGGCTTGGGGGTGGCGATGGGCAACGCCAACCCGCTGGCCAAACAGGTGGCCGATTGGATCGCCCCCAGCCTCGACGAAGACGGTGCGGCGGTTGCGATCGAGAAGTTTGTACTAACCTAAGCCGGAATCAAAATGAGCTTTAGAACGCGGATGATGCGGATTTGACGGATTTACGCGGATCGGATCAATCTAATCTTCTGATCCATTCTGATCTGCGCTAATCGATCCAATCCGCGTCATCCGAGTTCCAGCTGAAAATCTTCAATCTCTAATCTCATAATTTGCGGTATGATCTAAAAGATATGAGTCACTTCTTCAGCGCAAATAATAACGACAATAACGATGTCCTCTTGTAGGGCGTTGCTTGGTCGTGCGCGTGTGAAGTGAGTTGCAGCAGGACTAAGAGCCGCCCTAACCGGGCGGCTTTTTTGTTGGGGTAAATCAGAACGGGAGCAAATA
This sequence comes from Chloroflexota bacterium, assembly GCA_031392845.1. GTDB lineage: Bacteria > Chloroflexota > Anaerolineae > J036 > Brachytrichaceae > JANMVQ01. The sequence continues at coordinate 18,707 of JANMVQ010000570.1, read as the reverse complement.
CGAAACGATGTTCAAGACACATACATGCGGGGAGTTACGGGCGGAACACACAGGTAAGACAGTGCAACTGGCAGGCTGGGTGCATCGGCGGCGCGATCATGGTGGCGTGATCTTTATCGACCTGCGCGATCGCTATGGACTGACCCAAATCGTGATCAATCCGAGCAATGTAGCCGCAGATAATTTCAAAATCAGCGAGTCGTTGCGCAGCGAGTTTGTCGTGCAGGTGGAGGGTAAGGTTTCTGAGCGCCCTGAAGGGATGCACAACCCAAAGATGTTGACCGGCGACATTGAGTTGATGGTCGAGAAACTGACCGTGCTGAACCCCGCCAAAACCCCGCCGTTTATGATCGACGATGACGGCTCAGATGTCGATGAAGCGATGCGCTTGAAGTATCGCTATCTCGATTTGCGACGCGAGCGCATGACCCACAACCTGACCGTGCGCCATCGCTTCGTCAAATTTATCCGGGATTATCTGGACGAGCGTGGCTTCCTCGAAATCGAGACGCCGATCTTGTTTAAGAGCACGCCCGAAGGCGCGCGCGAATATCTAGTGCCCAGTCGGGTACATCCAGGCGAGTTCTACGCGCTGCCGCAAAGCCCGCAGCAGCTTAAGCAATTGTTGATGGTGGCCGGCATCGAGCGTTATTTTCAAATTGCGCGTTGCTTCCGCGATGAAGATCAGCGCGCCGACCGCCAGCCAGAATTCACCCAGCTCGACATGGAGATGAGCTTTATCGACCGCGAGGATATTCTTGCCTTGATCGAAAGCTTACTGACAACGTTTACCGAGGATTACGCCAAACTGCATAAAAAGACGCTGCTATTCAAGCCATTTAAGCGTATGGCGTTTGGCGAGGTGATGGAGCGTTATGGCCGCGACAAGCCCGATGTTCGCTACGGCATGGAATTGTTTGATGTGAGCTCGGCCATGAATGGCACCGAGTTTTTGCCATTCCAAGCCAAACATATTAAAGGCATTGTCGCGTCGGGTTGCGCCAATTACACCCGCAAACAAACCGATGACCTGACTGACTTTGCCAAGAAGAGCGGGGCCAAAGGGCTAGTGGTGTTGTGGCACGATGCAGACGGTTATCGCAGTTCGGGCGCGGGCAGCAAGCTCAATCCTGCTGAGAAGGCGGCCATCGCCAGCGCTTCGAGCAGCAAGCCAGGCGACTTGGTCTTACTCGTCGCGGACAACGAGCGCGATAGCGTGAATGCGGCATTGGGCGAGTTGCGCCACGAGTTGGGCATTCGGCTCAAACTGGGCGATTCCAATCAACTGGGGTTCTTATGGGTGGTGGACTTCCCGGCGTATATATGGGACAAAGAAGATCAGAAGTGGGTGGCCAATCACCATTTGTTTACCAGCCCGAAAGACGAGTTTATTGACAAGATCGAAAGTGACCCAGCCAGTGTCTTGAGCAAGCAGTACGACCTGGTCTGCAATGGCTATGAAGTGGCCGGTGGCTCGATCAGAATTCACCGGCGCGATGTGCAGGAGCGGGTGATGAAGCTATTGGGTCTATCGACCGAAGAGGCCTACAAGAAGTTCGGCCACATGTTAGATGCGTTTGAGTATGGCGCACCTCCGCATGGGGGCATTGCTCCGGGCATCGATCGTTTGGCCATGCTGTTCGTGGGTGCGCCGAATGTTCGTGAGGTGATCGCCTTCCCCAAGAACCAACAAGCCGCCGACGTAATGCTGGGTGTGCCCTCACCGGCGACAGACAAGCAGGTAAAGGAGTTACATATTCGGGTGACGGAGTAGATGCATGAGATTAGAGATTAGAGAGTAACTACTCAGCAGAAATTGGCTAAAGAAGGATAATCGGACAAATGAAAGGGCTGACACGAGCAGAATCAGAAGCGATCTATGAGGCAGGAAAGGAAGCTGTCATAGAAACATTGATGACGCTGTCAGCAAAGTTAGCAAAAATAGAGCAGCGGATGATGGCGCTGGAAGTGCGGCAAAATCAGAATAGCCAAAACAGCCACTGGCCACCGTCGAGAGACATAGCTAGAAAGCCAAACCCGAAAAGCCAGCGGGGCAAGACGGGCAAATCAAGCGACGGGCAGCCTGGGCATGAAGGGACGCGCTTGGAGATGGTGGCAGAGCCACAGCAAGTGAAGGAACATTGGCCAGAGAAATGCGCAGGCTGCGGGAAGGTGCTGGGACAAAAGCATGCCAGGGGTTACGCCAAACGGCAAGTGCACGATATACCGTCGATCGAAATAGAGGTGACGGAACATCGAGCAATAGCAGTATGTTGCGGTGGATGTGGCGCGATTAGCCAAGGGACATTTCCAGCCGAGGTGACGCACGATGTGCAATATGGGAGTGGGATAGCAGCGTTGGCAACCTACCTGAATGTGCACCAGTTGCTACCATTGGATCGAACGACTGAGTTAATAGAAGACATCTGTGGACGACGAATCAGTGAAGGCACGCTCGTAAATATGCTGACCGACTGTGCCGAGAAATTGGAGCCAGTCGAAACAAAGATCAAAGCTGGTGTGATGGCATCGTCGGTCGTGAACTTTGATGAGACTGGCTTACGGGTGGTCAAAACCCCGTACTGGCTGCATGTCAGCAGCACACCAGCATTGACGTTCTATTGGGTCGATCCCAAACGCGGCAAGAAAGCACATGACCGGATGGGAGTGTTGCCGGGATTTAAGGGCAAGGCCATCCATGATCGGTATGAAGCCTATCTGCAATGGACTGACTGCATACACGGTTTTTGCGATGCACATATTCTGCGGGACCTGACAGCCATCGAAGAAATGACCCACCAAAACTGGACTGTTGAGATGAAGACCACACTGGTTCAAATGAAGACTACCGTTGAACTGGCCAAATCCAACGGACAAACCCAATTAGCACCTGAGTGTTTGGGTGCCCTTGAAGCACGCTACGATCAATGGGTGAGGCGCGGTTTGCAAAGCAATCACAAACCCATCAAAGAACCGGGCAAACCCGGTCGACCTCGCGCATCAACCGCCCGCAATCTGGCCGAAGCCCTGCGTCATCACAAAGACAAGGTTATCCTCTTTGCTCGTGATTTTGCAGTTCCGTTCGACAATAACCTTGCTGAACGCGACCTGCGCATGATGAAGGTCAAGCAAAAAGTATCCGGTTGCTTTCGAAGCGAAGCCGGCGCTCGTATGTTCGCCACCATTCGCGGTTTCGTCTCTACTGCCCGTAAGCAAGGCCATCGTGCTATTGAAGCTATCCGAGCTGTCTTCGATAATCGCAACATTCTGCTCAGATTCGCTGAGTAGTTACATTAGAGATTAACATAGCATTTGTGGCTAACATACGACGTGTGAAAGAGAGCAAGATTGAATATCAACCGAGTGAGGACAAATCTGGAAACGTTACGGTCAATGACCGTATGAATCAAATGTTTCCGGAGGATAAACCTGTACACAACTGGTATCGGTTTGTGCTCTCTTACCCACCGCATTTGGTGCGGACGTATCTAGAACGATTTGATATTGGGCCCCAAATGACTGTGCTTGATCCATTTTGTGGGACTGGCACAACCTTAGTTGAGTGCAAAAAGAAGGGTATATCGAGTATAGGCATCGAAGCCAATCCAATGGCATTTTTAGCGAGTACAACCAAACTTGACTGGCTGATCGACCCTGGTCAATTGAAGGTCAATGCAGAACTCATTGCCCAAGCAGCAAACGACTGCTTGAGAAAGCAAGGTATTGAGGATGGGGTTTCCCCATTCAACCAAAAGGTGACGATTCCATTACGATCTTTGGATGCAGAGGCATTTGATTTGCTATTGACCGACTCTATCAGCCCTTTGCCACTTCATAAAACACTGACATTATTGGACTCGATACGATTACATGGCAATTCTCGTTTCCTCAATCACTATCTCGTTGCGCTTGCTAAATGTTTGGTCACATCCGTAGGCAATTTGCATTTTGGACCAGAAGTGGGTATCGGCGATATCAATTCAGATGCCAGTGTCATTGCGCCCTGGATGGCGCAGGTGCAACAAACGGCACACGACCTGCGTGATGTGAATGAACGTGCTGTAGTCGAGTCACAAGTCTTTTTGGCGGACGCACGTGAGATCGGTGAAATCATTCCCCAAAAGTCTGTTGATGCGATTATTACATCCCCGCCTTACCCAAATGAAAAAGACTATACCCGGACAACCCGTCTTGAATCTGTGATCTTGGGGCTGATTCAAGGCAAAAATGATCTTAAGGCCCTCAAACGTGGACTCATACGTTCAAATACGCGTAATGTCTATACAGAGGATATGGACGATGACTGGATCAAAGCACATCCAGAAATCGAGGAAATTGCCGGGGAAATCGAACAGCGCCGAATAGATTTGGGGAAAACATCTGGCTTTGAGAGGCTCTATGCCCGTGTGACAAGGCTCTATTTCGGAGGCATGGCGCGTCATCTAGATACATTGCGGCCGCTGCTGAAACCGGGAGCTAAACTGGCTTATGTCGTAGGTGATCAAGCATCATATCTTCGAGTTATGATCAGAACAGGGCAACTTTTAGCCAAAGTTGCAGAACCCTTAGGTTATAGGGTGCGTGGAATTGATCTTTTTCGTACACGTCTGGCGACAGCTACGCGTGAGCAACTCCGCGAAGAAGTCGTATTGCTGGAATGGACAGGCACTCTAGCCAAGACATTCAGTGTAAATGGAGCAATCACAGTGGCAAAAGATGCAAATCGCTATACAAAAATTGTGGAGTATATTTTTGCTCAAGGATATACAGCGGGCGCTACAGAAATTGCTTTTACAAGAGAGCAAATTGTTGAAGCTGCTCAGCAATTAAGTATCAAATTGCCAAAAAATCTTGGCGACGTGATCTATAGTTTCCGCTACCGAATAGAGCTTCCTAAAGCTATAACTAACCTCGCCCCTGAAGGAACAAACTGGATTATTCGACCTTCTGGTACAGCGAAGTATGTGTTTGTTGCTGTTGCTAGCGTAAATGTAAGGATAATCCCCAACGCGTTGATGGCTGTGACCAAAGTTCCTGATTCAACACCTGGCCTTATTGCACAACATGCACTTAGCGACGAACAAGCGTTGCTCGCCAAATTGCGTTACAACCGGCTCATAGACATATTCACAGGCATAACCTGCTATTCACTTCAGAATCACTTACGCACTACAGTAAAAACAATGGGACAGCTAGAGACTGATGAGATTTATGTCGGTGTAGATCGACGAGGTGCACAATATGTCCTACCAGTGCAAGCTAAAGGTGGTAAAGATCAACTCAGCATTGTTCAGATTGAACAGGATATCGCTATGTGCGCTGAAAAGTTCCCGAATTTGATATGTAAGCCTATTGCAGCACAGTTTTTAAAAGATGATCGCATCGCTGTATTTCAATTTGAGCCATTTGAAGGATCAGTTCGATTAATCAGTGAGAAACACTATCAGCTTGTGCCAGCAGACAGTGTTTCGATTGATGAACTAAGACAATATTCAGATCGGACGTTAGAGTAATTAACAAAGGCATTTATAGTTGATGTCCACCCGCGCACAGTTCCACCAACAAATTGTCGAGTCGTTCAGCGACGAAGACTTGGCTATGCTGTGCAATGATTTGGGTGTTGATCCGGAGCTGATTCCGGGGAACGAACAAGGCAAAGCGTATTGGGCCGACCAAATCATTACTTATTTTGATGATCGCGGGCGCATGAATGAGCTGATCGAGAAGCTGCGCACCGAGCGACCCCGTTTGCGCTGGGCGTATGTGCCAGGGCCAACCGATGACTTGTCAAATATGAGCAACAGGCGTCGCTGGGGCATCTGGGCGGCAGTTGGGACAAGTGCGCTGGCGATCATTGCCATTGGGATATTTACGTTAACGCGCCAGTCTGGCAAGGTTGGCCCACTCACGGCAACGCCACCGCCGACAGCAACAGCAACGACCAATACCACTAGCGTCACGATGCCGGTCGGACGTTTTAATATCGTAGTGGCCGACTTCGGCCAGATCGATGCAAACGGGGCAGTTGTCACATCCAGCGGCGCATCGTTGCTCAGCCAATACATGTTCGAATCCCTGCGCGATGAACTGGCCCCGGTCAGGAAGGACTTGCCTGGCCCCTTAAAACCAGAAATCTGGCACGATAGTTTGGGCAACCAGATAGACACAAAAATTGGGTTGGTGCTGGGGAACAGCGCTGATGCACGTCGCAATGCTGCGCGCGCGCTGGCCGAACGGTTGAATGCCAGCATGGTGATCTATGGCAATTTACAACGCAACGGCGACAGGGCATCTTTCACGCCTGAGTTTTATGTCGCACCCATCCGCGAGGAAGCTGATGAGCTGGTCGGCCAGCATAAGCTTGGCGCGCCGATTGAGGTGCAAGTCATTCAGGGTAATCAGGAGCAATGGGCACAGGGGTTGCGCCTGAACCAAGCCTTGAATACGCGCCAGCAGGCGTTAGCGTTTTTCACCCTAGGGTTGATTTTCGATTTTGGCGGAGATCATACATCGGCCGTTGGCTATATCGAACGCTCGCTCAAGGCCTTACAAAGTAATCCTGATCGAAGTGGCGAAGATATTGTGCACTTCTTTCTGGGACGACAGCACCTGTTTTTGTTTCAACTACAGGCTGATCATCCGATCAGCGAAGTGATCGCTGCCGAAAACGCTTTTAGTCAATCCTTGCAAATTAACGCAGCTTATGCACGTGGACACATCGGATTGGGCGGAGTATATCTCAGTCGGGTCAACTATCTCGGACAAACTGAGTTAATCACGGCAACGCTCGAACAGTATCAACAAGCCTACGAGGATGCTCAAAAACTGCTGGACACACAGGTGCAAAATCGGGCGTTGGTCTCATTGGGCACCGCCTATTACAAACGCGGCGAGATATATGCCAATGAAGGGCATGATGGTGTTGCCGCAGATGCAGCTTTCGAACAGGCCACCATCAATATTGGAAACGCCCTGCCGCAGATTCAAGGACAATTCCGATTGCTCGGGCAAGCTTATTTGGCTCTGGGCAACGCCTATAGTCAACGTGCGGCACTGGCCAAGCAGCGTGGTGATGAAACTGGGCGTAAACAACATTTTGACTGGGCCGTGACTAGCTATCAAAGGTGTATCGATCAAAAAGGAAAGACGGCTGACGAAACCCTGAACACGATAGCAGGCAGCTGCCAGCGTTATTTGACAGCTTTGAAAGCGCAGTGAGTTGATTACACGTACACGACACGCCCAATAAACACGTGTGCAAATATTCGGCTCGTAATTTGACGGAGGCTATGATGGCTCGATTGATTTTGCGTAGTTTGCGTAGATTGTTCCCGATAGTGTTTCTCAGCTTGATGGCTGTTTTACTCAACGCGTGTGGCGCATCAAACGTGATCGTGATTACAGCCACGCCTGGGCCCACAGCGACTGAGCGCGTGTTAATCGTGACTGCCACCGAAGCACCCGCCATCGCGACTGACACCGCTCCGATCGCTCCAACGCTTACGCCGCGCCCCATTCTTACGGCTGAGCCCACCAAGACGCTTATTCCGTCATTGCCGACAAAGGATGTTGTTGTGGTGGCCACGCCGCCTGCAAAGACCGCTATACCGCCTTTGCCGACAAAAAATGTTGTCGCAGTGCCAAGCTTGCGCACACTGGATGTCTTTGCGATAGACGGTCAAGGTGCCCAGGTTGTTGTCTTCGGGTTGCCTGTCGTAAAAACAATGCTGTCGATTCGCGTTGCGGCTTGCGCAACCCCTTGTGATGTAGAAAAACAGGACGGCAGTGGCATTACCGAAGTGAGCTTTGCATTCTTCACCGGAGAAGAGGCAACCGGTGATCCAGTCTACGAGCACACCGAAAAGAATGCGGCCTATTGCGCCTTTGGTGGCGGCGAACCTGATTGCACGGTCTGGGATTTTGCCCAACATCGCAACCAATGGCCCACTGGCAAACCCCTGACCCCAGGCGCGCATGTCGTGCAAATGACCGTGCGTGGCAACGACCAAAACAACGCTTTTTGGGCCGCAGAGGCACTCCTTAGTATCGGGGAGCCGCCAAGTACCCGCACCGATATTCTCAGCAAGATAGACTATCTACGCGAGAGCGATTTCACCCAGCCGTTTGTCATCCGCGTTGCTGCGCGTGCCGCCAATGGGGCCAAAGACGGAGATGGGATCGACTCGGTGCACTTTGAGATTTTTGATGAGTCTGGCCAGCGCGTTCATGACCGCACAGAGCGAAACGCCAAATTCTGCGCCTTTGGGGGTGGCGAGCCTGATTGCACCCCCTGGCTCTTTAGTGAGCACAACAACCAGTGGCCATCCGGGCAAGCGCTGGCAAGCAGCGAGCACAGTTACACCTTACGGGTCACTGTGCTCGCCAAAAATGGCGCGACCAAGCGCGATCAGGTCACATTTAAGTTGAGCGGTCCGTCTTAATCATGACGAGAATCAACATAGCGCCGACCAGCAACCCCGCGCCAACAAATCCCAGCGCGCTCAGCCGTTCGCCAAAGATGATCCACGCCAGGACTGCCGCCATGAGCGGCTCCACCAAGGTAAAGATACTAGCAATAGTGGCGGGTGTGCTGCGCATCCCGCTGAGAAACAGCGAATACGCTAACGCCGTCGGCACTAGTCCAAGATAAACCAGCCAGACCCACCCCATCAATGGATAGCTTGTCACGAGGCCAGCCGATGATGAGAATGCCAGCACGAATAGGATCAGTGCGCCAAAGGCAAATCCGAAGGCGGCGGTTTGCAGCGGATGCGACTGGCGGCTCAAGGTGCGGCTAATCACCGTGACGGTGCCATACGCCGTCGCCGAACCCGCCGCCATGAGCATACCCAACCCGGCGTTGCCAGGCACGTTGGCTTGGAACCCAGTGAGCAACACGATACCGCTGATGGCGCAGATCAACGCCAGCCCCACCCGCCGCGTAAGGCGCTCCTTCATAAATAGAGCGGACTCGATGGCGACCACCACCGGCGCGACACACAGCGCCATAAGCGTGGCGATGGACACACCGACCTCGCTGATCGCCGCGAAGTACAACGCTTGGTAGATGCCGGTCAGACCACCGATGCATAACGTGATGGCTAGGTCGCGGCGCCCCACCCGAAACATGTTGCTGCGCAGCACAAACGCGCACACCAGTCCCAAGACTGGCACCGAGAAGCCCATCCGAAAGAACGCGATTGAAAGCGCGTTGGTTGGGGCCAGCTCGGCGATGGTCTGTTTGACCACCCCGCCGGTGCCCCACAATAACGCTGCTGTTAATACCAAAAGAATGCCACGCGGCGCAAAAGCGCGCGTAATTTGATTGCGTTGCATGAAAGAAATCCTGTTGTTGTTTAAGACTCAAACAAAACCAACAGAACGATCAAAAACATCATTCTGCTGTTTCATTCCAAAAAGTAACCCGCACGTCGAATGAAGGTCAAACAACAGGTGGTGGGGTTGTATTGTGAAGAAATAAAGAAGGTTTCATGCCTTCGCGACTATAGCATGGCCGTGGTGTTTATATATGGGCGATAATCGGCTTTGACAATAACGATTAAAACAAAGGTACTCGAAGAGAGGATACACAAATTTAATGGCAGATCTTTTTGACAAGATTGCAAAAGACCCCACGCTACGGCTGGCTCGGATGGGACGTGAGCAAGGTTTCTACCCCTATTTCAAACCACTCTCAGAAACCGAAGGCAGCGAAGTCGTTGTTGACGGCCGCCGCCTGATCATGATTGGCAGCAACAACTATCTAGGCCTAACCACCCACCCGCGCGTGCGTGAAGCCGCGATGGATGCTATTCAACACTATGGCACCAGCTGCACTGGCAGCCGTTTTCTAAATGGCACGCTGGAGATTCACAAGGAACTTGAGCAACGTCTGGCAAGCTTCCTGGGCATGGAAGCAGCTATTACGTTTGGCACCGGCTATCAGGCCAATCTGGGCGCGATTACTTCATTGATGGGCAAAGACGACATTGCCATTATGGACAAAGAAGATCATGCCTGTATCGTTGATGGGGTGACCATGTCCGGCAGCCGCATGAAACGATTTAAGCACAACGATCTGGAAGATTTAGAACGAGTGCTGAAAGACAGCAATACTGAATCGCCTAAAGCGGGCAAGATGGTGCTGATCGATGGCGTATATTCGATGGGGGGCGACCTTGCGCCATTGCCGGAGATCATTCAACTGTGCAAACAGTATGGCGCACGATTGTTTGTAGATGATGCCCACGGCATCGGTGTGATGGGGCCGGGCGGACGCGGCACCCATTTTCACTTTAACTGCGTCAACGATATTGATGTGATCATGGGCACCTTCAGCAAGAGCTTTGCTTCACTCGGCGGCGTGATCGCAGGTAAAAAAGACGTGATCGACTTTATTCAGCATCATGCCCGCTCGTTTATCTTCAGCGCCAGTATGCCCCCCGCCAATGTGGCGACTGTGATTGAGTGTTTAAATATCATCGAGGAAGACCCGGATCATGTGAAGAAGGTGCATGTGCAGAGCAGCAAAGTCCGCACCGCGCTAAGAGGCATGGGCTACGACACAGGCGCGAGCGTTACCCCGATTGTGCCCGTCATGATCGGCGAGCAAATGGCGACAATCCACGCTTGGCGGGCCTTCTACGACCATGGGGTCTATGTGAACCCAGTCGTGCCGCCCGCCACCCCGCCCAACAAAGGTCTGCTGCGCACCAGCTACATGGCCACCCACACCGACGAACAGATTGAACGCATCATCCAGGCCTTCCAAGATGTGGGCGTGTCGCATGGGCTGATTCAGGCGTAAGACAATGACTCAACGAATAGGACCGAATAAACGAATGGCTAAGATTGGCCATTCGTTTATTCGTTTCGATTCGTTGTCTAGTTCGGTTGTAACGGCTGCCACGTCGCGAACTCGCGCACAAACGAGACTACCTCACGAGTAGTGACTTGCAAGATAGCCTCGCCTTTCTCAGCCGTTGCAATCTCCGGGTGACCCAGCGCGCCGGTCTGGGTGTATTGCTCAAACGTGCGGGCCACACTGACCCGGCTGGGGCCGCTGTAATCGGGGGTGTAGAACTCTGAGCCAAACGGGAAGTGCGCGCCATGCGCTTTGTCCATCTGAGTGAGTTCCGGGTGCAACTTCAGCACCACGCTGGTCTCCAACTCGCAGGCATGGGTCACCCCCTTCTGCTCCAGCGCCTCAATGGCGGCGATCTGGGGCGCGGCGATGTCCCACCAACTGCTAAAGGTCAACCACAGCTCTGGCATTTCGTAGCGGTGTTTGATGGCGAGCTGAGTGATGGCCTCTGTCCCCGGCACGATGTTGCCACCGTGGGCGTTGAGCAAAAACATCCGCCGGTAGCCTTGCACGATCAAGCATTCCAGCACATCTTTGACCACTTCGGTATACAGTGAGCTATTGACGCTGATCGCGCCATAGTGCAGATGGTGATGCGATGATCCCAGCCACAACATCGGCAAAAACAGCGCCTCAGCGCGCAACTCGGCCTCCGCCCGCCGCGCAATCTCGCCGCCAATAAACGTGTCGGTCAACATTGGCAAATGGTGCCCATGCTGCTCCAGCGAGCCGAGCGGCAGCACAACCACTTTGTCCGTCTGCGCCCGATTGTCCTTCCAAGTTTGTTCACCGTAGTTCATGAGTTCTCAGTCCTTAGTCCTTAGTGCTTAGAAAGTGTTCGCCCACTAAGGACTAAGCACTTGGCACTAAGCACCTGTTTGTTACTCCTTCCACCATTGACTCAAATCGTCCAGCGGCTGCCAGCCGAGCACACGCTTGGCTTTGGCGTTGGGGAAGACGCCATTTGGCAGATCAGTCCCGACGTGTATATATTCGTAGGGCGAGGGCAGGGTTGGCACTTCCACAGCGCAGCGCATGGCCCGCGCCGAATCGGCCCACGAGATACTGAGCCCATGCAGATCGCCGCTTGCCGGTAGGTCTGGGTTGACGAAGCTGGCAAACGCCAGCGTCGGCACTTCCATCTGAAATTGCTCGGCATAGATTCGGCAGACTTCCTGACCCAACAGCTTGGTCAACAGGTAGTTGCCCATCCCATCACCAGGCCGAGGCGGCACATCGTCCACCAGATAGTCGTCCCAGAAATAGCCCGGCGCTGATTTCTGCCCCAACATAAACGGCCCGGTATGCACCACCCGCCGAATGCCATGCGCCAGCGCTGCCCGCATCACATTGAATGCACCGATCAGATTAACCCGAAAAGTTTGATCGCGGTCATGCCGGATGACGGTGCAGTTGATGATGACATCCATGCCATCACAGGCCGCGTGCACCTGGGCGTAATCCGTCACATCGACCACCCGCTCCTCATGCGGCGCATCCAATAGCACCGGCATGGGCGCACCGATGGATTGCGGTTTGTTGTCGCGTAGGATGTCCGCCAGGGGCCGCACATCCGTCTGCCGCAGCACATACCCGCTATTCTGAGCCAGCTCGCGTGCGGTGGCCGAAGCCAGCGGCCCGCCGGAGCCGAAGACAACGATATTGCGCGGGACGTGGGATGTGGAGCGTGGAGCGAAGGGCGTGGGGCGTGGGGTGTGGAGCATTGGGCGTTGACCGGCGTGGAAGATGGCCCAATGGTCTTCCTGGTATGCCAATGCACGCTGAATGACCTCAGTCATAGCAGCCTGATCAACTTCACCAAAGCGCACGCAAATGCCGTGAAACTGGGTCTGACGCGACAGGTCGCGCACACACTCGCGCAGGGTCAGCTCAGCCATACGCGCACACAAGTGATCAATCTGCGCCTGGGGATGAGGTCGCCAAGATGGCGCCACTTTGTAGTTAGCGGGCAACGCATCGAACAACTTGAGGGTGCTGCCCAAGATCATGCGCGACACGCCCTTTTGCGCGGCGGTATACGCCAGGTGATAAGTGCTGCGTGCCGCGAGATCGAGGTTGTCCTCATCCGTGCCCAGGGTCAGGCTGATCGGCGCAAAATGCAGAATGGCGTCGATGCCATCCAACACGCTAGCGGCATAGGCCGCATTGCGCAGGTCGCCATCCGCCGTGTCGATGGCACGAATCGTATGCGCATCCTTCAATGCCGCAATCGCCATCTGCGCCTCAGGCGAGGCAGCACCGGTAATCAATATGTTCATAGGTGCAATGTAGAGACGCGATATATCGCGTCTCTACAGAATGATCTCTTGCGATACACCGCGGGCGTCGACCTCGAACTCGATCTCTTCAATCGGTGGGCGGGTGTAATACCAGTGCACCCCTTGAATGCCGGTTGCGCCAATTGGCTTGAGGATATCGTTAACCAGATAGCTATCCATCGAGTGCACGGTGTAAAGATTGACGCCGGTGCAATCCTCCCAACCCACGCCCAGGCCTTTGAGCTCGTCGGCGACGGCGTTCATGCAGTAGATGGCCTTCTCGCGCATGGCATCGGGGCTGGTCTCACCCAAGCGCACAATCAAGTCGCGCGGCGAGGTGGCCGCGCCGCTGCCGCCTGAGGCTGCCGGGCGCAATTCGCCCGACCCCGCCGCCACAAACTGCGGGCGGGCCGGATTGCCGGGCACGGTGTAGCAAAACGCTAGCACCCCTGGTTCGCTCGGTGCAATGCTGAGCGGCTCCGGCGCAAGGTTGGAGCGAGCCGCCACACCTTTGCCCTCCATGCTTTGCAGCCCGTATTGCTGCAATAGCTCGATGTAGCCCTTGTTAAACCCGCCGAACCCGGCAAAGCTAAATGGCTTGGGCGAGCGCAGCTCGATGCCGGCCACGGCGGTCATCGGCCGCCCTAATCCCGCCAGATGTTGCTGCATGGCCGCAAACGCCTGCGCCAACGGCAGCACCCGGAAGAACGACGCCCGCACCATGGCGTAGCCCAGCACTGCCCGCGCCCCACTGGAGAACGTCGCGCTGCCGGGGAGAAATTCGTAATTGCCTTCGTGAAAGGGAGTGAGCATAGTGGGGTAGTTGTAACGCGTGGGGCGTAAGGAGTCAAGCGTGGGCAAAATCCTTCCAGCGTAACCCAATGTTTAGCTTGCAGAGCAGGTGTGGTGTCAGCTTGTGGAACGGGTTTATATGGTGCGGATGGGTTAGGGTTTCTCGCGCTCCAAGATGCCAGCAGCGGAGAGGGCGATGAAGGCATAGCCATAGTTGTCGAAGCCGCACTATTGGCCTATAGGCAACAATCTTACGCGCGAGCGCCGTTCATCAATCGTAACTAAAGCCCCAATCTCCAATTCTTTGGCGTACTTCAGCAGGACACTTAAAATGATAATGCCAATAGCATCAGGCATGACATTATCTGTCCTAATTTGAATCACACTTGGCCCATGGGCATGTGTCAATGCTAATGACACGCCAAAGTCTAGGTCATGTGTAAAAACAATATGGCCATTGGTGCGTGCCCATGACATGATCTCAGTATCAGGCGCTGTAATTTCCCCAATCGAAGACCAATGACTTGCTTCGATATTGGCTTCCGTAAATGTATGAACCCATTGAGGCGACAGGTTCATATCGATGACAATTTTTATGCCGCCGCCAACGGATATTCCACTTCCTCGACCCGCCATGCGGCATAGCGCAACGCCTGTGCAATATCTTCGCGCTCCAAATAGGGATAGGCGTTGAGAATATCGTCAAACAAATATCCGGAGGCAACCAGCCCAACAATTGTGCCGACAGTCACACGCATGCCACGAATACACGGCTTGCCACCCATGACTAGTGGATCAAAGGTGATGCGCCCAAATCGGGGAGAGGCAGGGTCTGCTTGCATGCGGCAATGCTACACCAAAAGCGTCAACGGATATGCAGCGGATCAACGGATTCCCATGCCCGCCCATCCGCTGATCCGTTATCTATCAGTTGATGCCTTCCCCCGCTCCAACACGCCGGTGGCGGCCAGTTTGGAGAGAAAGTCAGAATTTGAACTACTTCTCCCAATAATCACCCTGCGCTGCTCGGTCAGGCAACTCTGGCAACGAGCCAAATGTGGCTTCAAAAAAGCCTACGGGCCAACCATGGGCATCCACCTGCACGCTGCTTTTTGATGTCGTCGTCATCGAATGATCAAGCGGCAAAACGATGACTTCGACCCGCCAATGTCGTAATTCCAGAGGCACAGTGACGGTAATCGTTTCAGCGGCGTCTTCTACTATTTCTCGCAATATTGGCATCTCCAGCAACAATCTCCAAAATATGTTAGCAATCGAAAGACGATAACACTACTGCTCATAGCGCACCCTTCGCCATATTTTTGCGCAAATAAGGCTACATTCCATACATAAGAATAGTGTGTAGGCGAAGATTTCACGCGTGGAACACTGGCGCAAGTCGATCTCAACCCCAATCATGAGCTCACCAAGGCTGTTTCAGTCGCCTGGACCGTTCGACATAGGTGAATTGTCGGCTATTTTGCGCAAAATCATGGCTACTGGGTGACACGGACACGGTATTACGACTGTTTGTGAACCTGATTGGTAACGCGATCAAATATACACGTCAGGGTGGTGTTGCTGTGATAGCGGTAGGCAATGCCAAGGCCACCAAAGTCTTTGTGATTGATACTGGCGTAGGTATTCCCAAAAATCATCTGCCGCGCATCTTCGAACGTTTCTATCGCGCCGATGCTTCCCGGCATGACGAGGGTTCTGGATTGGGGCTAGCCTTTGCGATGGATATCGCACGAGCACACGGCGGCACGATTGAAGTGAACAGCCACGTGAGCAAAGGCAGCACATTTGTTGTGACGTTGTTAAGAGGTTAAATCAACTTTGAATGTGTTGCTTTGTGAAGCAGATGGGCCTGTAGTGAAGCGATTCGACAGCAATGCTTGGTTGTACTGCTTCAATAACTTACTGGAGCGGATGCATTGTTCGGATGGTGGGCGATGTGATTCACGAGAAGAATAACCACGCCAGCCGCCATGAATGCAAGACCAAACAAAACTGCTGTCGGCAATGGTCCCGAACCGTAGGTGGATGCGTCCAAGCGAACAAAGGACTCCAGGAAGGCGCGGCCCATGCCATACCAGATCATGTAAATTCCAAAGATATCCCAAGGTCTAAGCTGCTGTTTAAAGCGCCGACCCAACCACAGAAGTAGGCCAAAGCCGATCAGGTTCCAAAGAGACTCGTATAAAAAGGAAGGGTGAAAGAGTGTGGTCTCAAACGGATACTTACCAAGATCGCGATACTCACCTACGCGCGCCCAATCGGCAATTCGGATACCCCAGGGCAATTGCGTGGGCGGGCCATATAGCTCTTGATTAGCAAAGTTGCCCCAGCGGCCAATCGCTTGTCCAATCAACAAGCCCGGTGCGATGGCGTTGGCCATGATGCCGAAAGGTACCTTGTTTCGAAAGGCAACGATTACCGCACCAATCGACCCACCGAGCACGCCACCAAAGATGCCCAGCCCGCCACTACGAAAGCCTGTGATGATTTCCAGCGGATGCTGGCGATAGAAGGACCAGCCGGGCGTGCCGTCGTTATATTCGGAGAAGACGTGGTACATGCGCCCACCCAACACACCCAATGCCAGAATCCAGATAGCGCCATCCCATAGGATTTGCGGGTTGTATCCAAGTCGTTCTATCTCTTTGGCAGCCACATAGGTGGCCACCACCATGCCAAATGTGATGATGATGCCATACCAATATACATCCAAGCCAAACAGACTGATTGCAACACGTGTATCCATATCCATTAGTGTATTCCTCCAAGCTTACCTATTACTGAGTGGGTTAGACTGATGGCGTATGTTGCCCCAAGTGATTGTCGTGATTGCGTTAATTGCGCCATTGGCCCTAGTTGCGTTGAACCGTCTACGCTCGGATGTGGCCGCGCTGCTGATCGTCATCATGTTGGCTGCGGCGCAATGGGTCGGCTTCGGCGTGTTGGGCAAACCGAGCACACCCGGCGATGCCATAAAGGCCATTGCCGGTTTTGGTCAGCCTGTGGTTATGACACTGATCAGCTTGTTCATTATTTTGCGAGCGCTGGACAAAACTGGCATAACGCGTTGGCTGGCGCAGCGGTTGTTGGCGGTGGGCGGTGCATCGGAATCACGACTTGTATTTCTGTTCACCATTGTCACGGCATTTCTCTCGCTGTTCATGAATAATCTGGCAGCAGGTGCGTTGTTGCTGCCCAGCGCGATGGATGTCGCGCGCCGAACGAGTATCCGCCCTAGCAAACTTTTGATTCCAGTGTCGTTTGGTAGTTTGCTGGGTGGCGTCGCCACATATTTCACTACTGCCAATATCATCGCCAGCGATCTGCTCACGCAAGCGAGGCCACCCCAAGCGCCGCTGCATATCTTGGATTTTACGCCTACGGGCGGATTGATTGCGCTGGCAGGCATTCTGTTCATCAGTATTTTCGGCAAGTGGCTGTTGCCCAATCGCGAACCCCATCCTGATCAACTGGCCGCTCGTAACACCGGGAGCGAGTTGGAAATAGTGTATCAATTGGGCGCGCGATTGTGGGAAGCGCACGTCGTCGAAGCCTCAGTACTCAATGGTAAGACGCTGGTTGAATCATGCATTGGCAGCCGTCTGGGTGTCTCGGTTGTGGCAATATGGCGTGGGCCAGAGGAATTGCTCTCACCTCAACCTACTTTACAACTTCGGCGCGGCGATGTCCTGATCGTCATTGGGCGCGAGGAACGCGTGCAACAACTCGCTCACGTTGATTTCGGCTTGCAGGTGCATCCAGCCGACCAGAAACTCAGCCCGCGTGGGGTGAAGTTTGTCGAAGCCGTCCCCGCGCCGCGTTCAGTCGCATTGGGTCACACCCTCAAAGAGACAGGCTTTCGATCTCACACCGGCTTCACGGTGGTGGCTTTGTGGCGCGGCGCGCGCAGTTATCGCACCGATGTCGCTGATCTTAAACTGCAGTTGGGTGACTCGCTGCTGTTGGTTGGGCCACAACAACGACTCAGGGCATTGCAACGCAACGCAGACTTTATTACGCTGGAGCCAGATTGGAGTGATCAACCGATTCCACGCCGCCCCGCGTTGCTTGCGATTGGGTTGATTGCAAGCGCCATCGTGGCATCGGCGCTAGGCGTGCCGACCTATTTGGCGATGCTGGCTGCCGCAATGGCAGTTGTGTTATTTGGCTTGGTGTCCATCGCTGAAGCGTACCGTGAGATGGAATGGTCGGCTATCTTTCTGGTTGGCGGCATGTATGCCGCCAGCGCAGCAATGGTGAATACAGGTTTGGCTACGCTGATCGGCCAACAGTTGATTACGCTGGTGGCACCGCTTGGCCCGTTGGGGTTGGCTGCGGGTGGATTTTTGCTTTCGGCAGTGCTGACCCAGGTAATGGGCGGCCAAGTCTCGATTCTGGTCACTGGGCCAATTGCGATCAGTGCTGCCATCAGCTTGAACACCAATCCACAAGCTATCGCCGTAGCAACGGCCATCGGTTGCTCGGCGGCATTTCTCACGCCGGTGGCCCATCCGGTCAACGCGTTAGTGGTTGCGCCCGGCAACTATCGCTTCAGCGACTTTGCGCGGCTAGGCTGGGCGCTGATGCTAGTGTCGTTTGTGGTTTTGTTGATTGGGATGAGGCTGTTCTGGCGCTTGTAACGCTCGCGATATCCTCACATGACCACTTGTCCATGAAGTGTCAACTGCATCGGTATGAGTAGTAACTGCCACGGCTTGACTATCGGTCATGCTGTCGCACAAATATAGCGA
>JANMVQ010000566.1:0-2949 GCA_031392845.1 Chloroflexota bacterium | reverse complement strand
CGAAATTTCGCGTCTCTACGAATCTTCATGGTACTGAACTCTTTCAAACTCGATAACAAAGTCGCCTTGGTCACGGGCGCGGCGCAGGGGCTGGGGCAGGGCATGGCGTTGGGTCTGGCAGAAGCTGGGGCCGATGTGGTGCTATTGGACCGCAACCCGGCCGACGAAACGGCAGAGCGCATCCGAATGCTGGGCCGTCGCGCCGAAGTGCTCCAAGTCGATCTGAACAAGCTCGATCCGCTACGGGCCGAGTCCATCGTGGCGCAATGTGTAAATTCGCTGGGCCGCCTCGACATTCTGTTTAACAACGCCGGGATCATCCGGCGCAGTCCGGCCCTAGAATTCAGTGTGGAAGATTGGGAGACCGTGCTGAGCATCAACCTGAGCGCCGCGTTCTATCTCAGTCAGGCGGCCGCGCGGCACTGGGTGGCCCTGAGCCAGCCCGGCAAGATCGTCAACACAGCGTCGATGTTGTCGTTCCAGGGTGGGTTGTTTGTGCCCAGCTATACCGCGACCAAAAGCGCAATTGCGGGGGTGACTCGCGCACTGGCCAACGAATGGGCGCGCCACAACATCAATGTGAATGCCGTCGCGCCAGGCTATTTTGAGACGGATGTGACGGCTGGCATTCGCAGCGATCCCACCCGCACCCAGAATATTCTCAGCCGCATCCCGGCGGGGCGTTGGGGTTTGCCAGACGATCTGAAAGGCATTGCCGTCTTTCTAGCGTCTGCCGCCTCGGACTATATGAACGGTGCGGTGATCCCAATTGACGGTGGCTGGCTGGCGGCGTAAAGACGCGATATTCGTGAAGACGCGATATTCGTAGAGACGCGAAATTTCGCGTCTCTACGAATATCGCGTCTCTACTCGACCGCCACCAGTTCCACATCAAAAGTCAACCGCGCATTGGGCGGGATTACGCTACCGCTACCCTTGGCGCCATATGCCAGGTCGGGTGGAATGATGAGCTTGCGCTTGCCCCCCACCTTCATGGTGGCGATGCCTTCATCCCAACCCCGAATGACTCTGCCGGCACCCAGCGGGAATTTGATGGGCTCACCGCGGTCAAGTGAGCTATCAAACTTGGTGCCGTTGTCCAGATAGCCAGAATAATGTACCGATACCGTCTGGCCAGGCTTGGGTTGCGCGCCAGTCCCCACCACTTGGTCCACATATTGCAAACCGCTGGCTGTCGTAACGCCTCCCGCTGGGGCAGGTGCAGCCGCACCTTTTGGCGCGACGGTGGGTATGGGCGGCACCGCCGGACCCGTATTTTCGCCGGGCAAAGCCGCCGGGGCTGCGGCGGGTGCGGCGGCCGGGTTGCTTACATTGGCGTTCTGGTTTGTTCCAATTGACGAAAGGGCGAGTAAAAGAATCGCGGCTGCGCCAATAACGGCAGCCACGATCCAGGCGTTGGAGGTTTGTTTGGACATATTACAGTTTGCAGCACAGCACCAGCTCTTTGGCGGCACGCACTTCATCCAGTCGTTTCAAGGGGGCGGTGTGCGGAGCGTTCTTGAGCAAGTCAGGTTGGGTTTCGGCTTCTTTTGCAATTGCCAGCATTGCATCACAGAACTGGTCAAGGGTTTGTTTGCTCTCAGACTCAGTCGGTTCGATCATCAGCGCCTCTGGCACGATTAGCGGGAAGTAATTGGTGGGTGGGTGAAAGTGATAATCCATCAGGCGCTTGGCGATATCTAGCGCCTTGATGCTGGGCGCATTTGGTAATTTGCCCTGCGCGACTACCTCGTGCATGCAATAACGGCTGCCCTGTGGCACTGGATACACATCCTTGATACGGGCTTGTATGTAATTGGCATTGAGCACTGCGTTCTGAGTGTTGGCGCGCAACCCTTCTTCGCCGTGCACACGCATATACGTGTAAGCGCGCAAATGCATACCGACATTGCCCCAGAAGGCGCGCATCCGGCCAATGCTTTTGCTGGGAGTGTGCCACTCATAGACCACGCCCACGCTGTTGTTCTCGTCTCCGGCGGAGGGTCTCTCGATCACGATCGGGCCGGGCAAAAAGTCCAGCAACTTCTCATTGACTGCCACCGGCCCGGAGCCAGGCCCGCCACCGCCGTGTGGGGTGCTAAACGTTTTGTGCAGGTTGTAGTGAATCACGTCGAAGCCGATTTCACCCGGTTTGGCCACCCCAACCAGCGCATTCATGTTGGCTCCATCGCCATACACCAGCCCGCCTGCGGCGTGAACCAGATTGACGACTTCTTCGATGTGTTCCTCAAACATACCGAGCGTATTGGGGTTGGTGATCATCAAGCCGCACACTGTCTCATCGAGAGCTGCTCGCAGAGACTCTAGATCGACATTGCCGCGCGCGTCCGAGGGCAGCTCGACCACTTCTAGACCAGCCATGGCGCAAGTGGCTGGATTGGTGCCATGGGCGCTGTCGGGGATAAGCATCTTGGTGCGCTTGGTGTCGCCGCGGTCGCGGTGATAAGCACGCATCATTAGCACACCGGTGAACTCACCTTGTGCACCTGCTGCGGGTTGCAGGCTGCACCCCTTGAACCCGGCGATTTCTGCCAGAAAGCCCTGCAAATGATAGAGCACATACATCAATCCTTGGGCTGTGGTGCTGTCTTGCAGCGGATGCACCAACGCAAAACCAGGAATACGGGCGGCATCTTCATTGACGCGCGGGTTGTATTTCATGGTGCAACTGCCTAACGGATACATGTTTGTATCGATCGACATATTTAGTTTGGACAGGCGGGTGAAATGACGGGTCACATCGATCTGACTGACTTCGGGCAGTGGCAGCTCCTTGCGCAACAACGCTTCCGGTAAGGCAAAGTGCGGCACATCCGATTTTGGCAGCGCTGCGCCTTGGCGACCGGGTGACGACAGATCATAGATGAGGGGTTCTAGCTCCATATAGGCAATGTTACTACTGCTGTTAGGGCACTTTCATAGACCTCA
>JANMVQ010000401.1:0-9107 GCA_031392845.1 Chloroflexota bacterium | reverse complement strand
AACCGGTGACCGATGGCGACGGCGATGCCAACACTAATCTGACGCTGGATATAGGTTTGTTCCCAGAATCGCTGATCACCCCGACGCCCATGCCTACAGCGACCCCAACGCCATTGCCAACCCCAACCTATAGTGCGATTGCTTCAGCTACGCCGACACCAGTCGCTACTTCCACACCGCTGCCTATGGCTACCTTCACACCCGAGCCTTTGCCAACGGCAACCGCACAACCCACTCAGATGCCGACTGCAACCAAGACCGCTGTCCCAACTGCCACGCCCCGCGCTAGCAGCACTCCGCGGCCCACATCTACCCTGCGTCCGACTGCAACGCCAACGCTGGTGGTCGCAATGTCGTTAGGCAATCGGGTGTTTATCGATACAAACAATAATGGTGTTCAGGAAGGGATCGAGCTCGGTGGTATTGCTGGGGTGATATTGCAATTGGTACGTGTATCGGACAATTCCGTGATCCAGACTAAAGTCTCAGGCGGCGGTGGGTTCTATTATTTTGCCTACGTTGCGCCTGGGTCATATCGGGTGGTCGTGGCCGCCACTAACTTTGTGGGGAATGGAGTATTGGTGGGCAAGCATGTTGGCCCAGGGCCTAATCCTGCACCCGACAATGACATCGACAAAGACAACAATGGCCGCGCCCAGCCCGATGGTTCGGTCAGCAGTGATGTGATTGTGCTGACGGTGAATGGCGAACCGACTAATGACGGTGACAGCAATCCCAATACAAATCTCGCAGTGGATTTTGGATTTGTGCCTTGATTTAAATGGTATCTTTGGCACTGTGAAACCATATAAGCATCTGATTATTCGGCTCCTGAGTTTGGTCGCTTTGCTCGTTGTTTCGTCTATTCAAATTGCGCCGCAACAGGCATATGCGCAAGATGTACGCTTTTATATGAAGTTCAGCGGAGCGAATCTGCGCACTGCGCCGAGTGTCGTGTCACCCTTGCTGACTCCCATCCCATTTGATGCGCTTTACCCAGTGTTGGGGCGCAGCTTAGATAACACTTGGATACAAGTGCAAGTGGGCGACAAAGTAGGTTGGCTACCGGCTGCTTTTGGCGAGGTGCAAGGTCAGTTGAGTAATGTGCCCATATCGCCTGTGTTATTGGCGGGCAGTTCGCGCAACACTAATCGCAATGCAGTGCCAGCGTATATGTTCAATACACCCCGGACACGCACGCTTTTTCAGGTAGCACTAAAGGCTGGACGCGACCCACGTATGTATACGGTGGCAGGCGATAGCAACGCGGCTTGGCCGATTGTGCCGGGGCTTTTGGTGGGGGGACAGTTTAATTTTGCTGCACGCAACCCCACCTTGCGTGGCACCATCGCTCGTTTTGATGGAGCGTTGGCCCGCCCGAGCGTAGCGGTCGGGGGTGGTTTCCGCGCGGCGGATATGTTTGACCCGAAGTTTGCGCAAAAGCCCACCAGTTGTGGCGCAGACGAAGGAGTGTATGTATGTGAACTGCGCCAGAGCAAAGCCAGCATCGTGTTTATCCAACTCGGCACCGGCGACCGTTTTGTCTGGCGCGACTTTGAGGGTACGTTGCGGCGCATGATCGACACCGCGATTGCCAGCAATGTACTACCTGTGTTGTTTACCAAGGCCGACGAGATGGAGCAGTATCAGGGTGGCGCACCCATGGGTTATATCAATGATGTGATCCGAAAGTTGGCCGCCGAGTACCAGTTGCCGTGGGTGGATTTCTTTGCCGCAACTCGACCATTACCAACGCTACCCAATCCCAAGCTGCCGGATCGCCCATTTGTGCAACATGGATTACAAGATGAGTGGGGCTACTATTTTCACCTGACAGAAGAAGGCCGGACGCTAAAGCTGGTCTGTATGTTGCAGATGTTGGATGTGCTGACGCGGTAGGTGTCAGTCATCTGTGACACAATTAGAGCCTCATGCAAAAACGAAAACTTGTAGGGCTGATGGCATTGCTCATGCTAATTGGGTTTGTGACCATCCCGCGCTCAATTCAAGCTAAAAATCAGACCCAAAGCTCAACCCAATTTACAGTCACGATTGGTGGGGCCTATCTGCGCCAAGGCCCAGCGCTATGGTCCCCCTCGACTCAACCGATATTTGCAGGCGAGCAGTTGGCCGTCAGCGCGCGCACCGCTAACAAGCTTTGGCTGAAGCTGGAATCGGACAAAGGCAGCGGCTGGTTGTTGGCGTTTTATGGGAAGCTCACCGGCAATATCGATGGGTTACCTGTCGTTGCGACCCCACCCACACCTCCTGGCCAAGCGGGTACGCTGGCCCCATCAAACTATATTAGCCCACTCACTGCCAAGGCCCGCAAGCTGTATCAGGCCAAAGCGCCTAACAAAACCCCCGCAATGTTCACGGTGAT
Source organism: Chloroflexota bacterium (assembly GCA_031392845.1). Classification (GTDB taxonomy): domain Bacteria; phylum Chloroflexota; class Anaerolineae; order J036; family Brachytrichaceae; genus JANMVQ01. The sequence goes on along the minus strand of JANMVQ010000401.1, from coordinate 6,724 downwards.
AGGAGATTGCAATTCGGTGCCGGAAGCGTATTTGGGCCGTGTGGCGACTGGATTGTTTGAAACGAGCAAATACCCTGCGCTTGCGCCGGTGCTGGATCGTTTTAGCGCTTCATTTTGGCGTAACAGCGTGGCCTCGTTCAGCGGTTTTAACAGTGGTAGCATGTTCAACCCGGAGTGGGCCAATCCGCAATACTGTATGGCGGGCGAAGGGCCACTGGCGTGTGAGTTGCGCCGCTCGCAAGCGAGTGTGGTGTTTGTTGCGCTTGGCACGGGCGATCAATTTGCCTGGAAAGCTTTTGAGAAAAATTATCGCGGCATCATTGATGAATTGCTGAAGCGCAAGGTGCTGCCGGTGTTGGTGACCAAAGCCGACGATCTCGACTCGCAGCAGGGTGGGGCCGCACCAGGCTATATCAACGACACTATTCGCAAACTTGGGGCAGAATATGGCGTGCCGGTGATCGACTTTTGGGCTGCCACCCGCAGTCTGCCCAACTTTGGCATGCGCGTAGAAGGCAATGAAAACTTTCACATGACCGCTGCAGGCAGCGACACGCGCATTCTACTGACGTTGCAAGTGCTGGATGCGCTGGTGAGGAAGTGATGACAGAATCGACGACGGACAACGGACGACGGACGACCACCACACCGGCAAATCGTCGCACACAAGCAAAGATGACGTCTTTCGCCCCTCGCTCCTCGCCACTCACCGTTCGCTCCGCTTGCGCCAAAATTATTCTGTGCGGCGAACATGCGGTTGTGTATGGGCGACCGGCTATCGCATTGCCACTGCCGCAATTGCGGGCGTTTGCGTCTGTGCAATTGGCGAGAGAGCGTATCGAGATCCATGCGCCGGACATACACGTGCGTTTCTTTGTTGATGAGCAGCTTCATGATCCGCTCGCGCAGGTGACGCAGTTGACGATCAACCATGTATTGAGCAGGATTACACTGCCGATGGGGGCACCCTTTCCTGCGCCGTTTACATTGCAAGTGCGCAGCGATATCCCGGTCTCGTCGCATCTGGGCAGCGGTGCGGCCGTGAGCGTGGCCTGCGCTCGCGCCATCGCCGCGCATCTGGGCTGCGAACTCAGCGCAGATGAGGCCAGCGCAATTGCCTTCGAAGTGGAGAAGCTCCATCATGGCACCCCCAGTGGCATCGACAATACCGTGATTGCCTATGAGCAGCCGGTGTGGTTTGTGAAGGGCAGCTCGGTCGAGGTGCTAACAATGTCGGAGGGACAAGCCCTAAGCGATAGCCGCTCGTCTATTGTCCATCGTCTTGTCATCGCTGACACCGGCATCAGCACACCCACGCGGATTCCGGTTGGGCAGGTGCGGGTGGGCTGGGAGAGCGACCCGGTGCGGTTTGAACGGTGTTTCGATGAGATTGCGCAATTGGCGATTCAGGCCCGCCAAGCCTTACAAATGGGTGATTGGGCGTCTGTGGGTGAGGCAATGAATGCCAATCATGCGCTGCTGCAATGGTTGGATGTGTCATCGCCGGCGTTGGACCAGCTTTGCGATGCTGCGCGTGCTGCTGCTGCGCTGGGAGCCAAGATGAGTGGTGGCGGGCGCGGCGGCAACATGATCGCGCTGGCACGTGATGAGGCGCATGCGGATGAGTTACGTCGGGCATTGATGAACGCTGGAGCGGTCCGAGCATTTTGAAGTGACGATAAAACGAGAGAGGCGGACCAAACGAGCCGCCTAACGACTCATACAAATAGTGCGCTAAATAAAATCAACAAGTCAAAACGGCTTTCATTCAGCGCAAAAGCCGCTGAAATACTATGTTTCGGTATGTCAAAACCGTAAAACTTAGTTGGTTTTATTTAGCCTATCGCAGCAACTTAATGACTTGCTCAACCGGTGGCCGATCAGATTGGTCTTTACCAACATGACTCAGCTGAATAACGCCACCTTTCACCACAAAGTCTCCGCCTCGTTGCAGCGGGTCCAGTGCGGATTTGGGTAGATTTTTGCCACGGGCCGAAAGCAATGCATAGTGCAGCAGTATTTTTGGCCCATAGACCCGCCATCTAGAGTTTCGACCCAGCCCATAGGCATGATAGATGCTGAGATCAGAATCGGACACAAAATGGGTCTGCTCGAACCATTCAGGTGGGGCTTCTGCAAACAACGCCTGTGTCAGCCAGCGCCTCAGATACTCTTCTGGCGCAAACGAGAGCGTAATTACATTGGCAGACGATAGGCCTTGCTCATAAAGGGACTGATGCAACTGCATCAGATGAGACATTCAGTAATGTCACGCCAGGTGTCGCATAAATACCAACGCAACAGGCTTGGCCCGCGAAGATAAATCAACAGACCTTCCCTGAATATCTAACAGATCTAGTGGCGGGGCTAGTTCACCCATGCGTGGAATTCTCAGTTTTGGAGTCATTGTCAAAATTCTGCTCCCGGAGTTAGATCGTGTTTAATCAATTGTCGAATTTTCTTATCAAAATCAACTATAAGCGACTTGAAAAAACTGTGTATTCTTGTAGCTCTTGGCATGGTGACTCCATCTCATGTGATTATCAACGCCGCTTTAGAAAAACGTTTCGGCAAAACCGCGAAAATTGCGCAAATGGACTGAGTGTTCTTGTGTCGCTATTACGGTGGGTCGGTGACTTCGAACAAGTGTTGCGCTGGCATCGATAGCCATGCGGCATCCCCAATTCGATGAGTATGTTGCACGCTACGCGCACGAAATGAATGGTTATGCATCCAAACCAGATATTCCATATATTCACCCCGATATACACAATCCTGCACCTGCACAGATACGGTGTTATTACTTGGCTCGTACTGAAGCTGCAAATGCTCAGGTCGGATCGCAAATAGGGCTGACCTTGGATGATCAGCTGTGGTGCAAACCTGTAAATTACCTATGGCGGTGTGCAAGTATTTTCCATCCAATTCACCCGCGAGGAATGTGCGCACGCCGACTGCCTGGGCCGCTGCTCGGGTGGGTGGATGCTTGTAAATGTCGCTTGGCGTTCCATAGGCTTCGACCCTGCCGGACAGCAAGATTGCCATGCGATCTGACATCGACATCGCCTCGGTCAGTTCGTGGGTCACCAGCAGCATAGTTATACCCAGCTCGCGCTGAATGCGCCGGATGACCTCTTGTAGTTCGACCCGCACTGCGCTGTCGAGATTGCTGAGCGGCTCATCCAGCATCAGCACGCTCGGCTTGGTAATCAGCGCACGCGCCAGCGCCACCCGTTGCTGCTGGCCGCCCGATAGCTGAGACGGCATGCGGTGCGCCATCTCTGGTAATCCCACCAGTTCAAGCATGTGCTGCACTTGCCGGGCAGTTTCGGATCGCCCAACGCGCTTCATCTTTAAGCCGAAGCCGATATTGGCTTCCACCGATAAGAATGGAAAGAGATAGGCTTTCTGGAACATGAGGACGGCCCCGCGCGTGTGCGCAGCCACGGGCAATATGCTTTTGCCATCGAAACGCACATCGCCGGCGTCGCACGATTCAATACCCGCGATGATCTTGAGTAGCGTGGACTTGCCACTCCCAGAAGGCCCAAACAATGCCACGCTCTCCCCAGTCGCGATGTCGAGTGTCACACCCGCTAGTGCTGGTGTTACTTGCTTGGGATAGGTCTTGTAGATTGCGTCAAGCTGAATCTTTGTCATGGGTATCAAATGGACATGTGCATATCAGCTTCTTGACTCATCAGCTGGCGTGCGGCAAACGCAATTGCCAGCAAGGGTGGCAGCAGAAACAACAATGCCAGCGAAGCGATCAAGGTTGGATTACTACCGGACGTGGCTGCAAACAGCAACATGGGCAAGGTTAACACTTGTCCGCCGCCGATCAACAGAGTCAGCAAGTATTGGCTCCATGAACCCAGAAACGCAAACAGTGCTGCAACAACCACGCCCGGAAGCACCATCGGCAGCGTGACCTGCAACAGCATCTGCAACGGTGGCGCACCCAAGACGGTGGCCTGATGTTCGTAGTTTGCATCGAAGCGCGCAAACACCCCCACCAATGTCGTGATGGTATACGGCAACACCGGCACAACATGAGCGAGTGCCACACCAAATATTGTGCCTGTTAGCTCAAGCTGCAAGAATAAGGTGTTCAGCCCCATCCCAATGGCAATGGGCGGCAGCACCGTTGGCAACAGAAGCATCAACGTGATGGCTTCCCGCCCACGTAGCACGTGCAGGGTCAAGGCCCGCGCAGCCGGGAAACTAAGCACCAAGGAAGCGACTGTGACCAATGCCGCAACCCCTAAACCATTGGTGGCTGCAAGCGATGTACGCGGATCATTCACGACCCGTAGAAATGGTTCCAGCGTCCACTCGATTGGGAGCAATTGCGGGTAGAACCAACGCGCAGAAAAGGCATTGAGGCTAAAAACCAGGATGGGCAACAATGCCATCATGGCGAAAAGAACACTAATTTTGCGCATGCCGCTCCATCCGCCGCGTAATCACCACCACAATCACCACGATTACGGCCATCAACACACTAATCGCCATGCCTTCAGCGCGGCTGCGCAGGTCAGGATTGGCGAAGAAGTCCAAGCCGACATTCGCCAGCATGCGGGGGAAGCGCACACCCAGAATGGCTGGCACTTCGTAGGCCCCAAATACAAAGGCAAACACGAGTGTGCCCCCGCCCAGTAGCCCTTTCAGCACGAGTGGGAGAGTGACATAGCGCAAACGTTGCCAACGATTTGCCCCCAGGTTCAACGCAACCAGATCATAAGCCTCCACTTGCGAGCGCAGCACGGCCAGCACAATCAACGCCAGAAATGGGACTTCCTTGCTCACATAATGCAGAATGATGCCCAACCCATAGCGATCTCGGACCAGAACTGGGAAGTCGGCGGGTGTTTGAATCCACCCGAATGTTGCGGCCAAGCGGGCAATCAAGCCGCTTTGCGACAGCAACAACAAGAGGCCTATCGCCCATACCAGATGAGGGAACGCAAGGTTGATATTCAAGATCAAGGTATCCGCGCTTTTGGATACGCGGCGTGTCGAACGATCTGACATCAGCCAGATCGACACGCCCAGCGCCAGCCCCATTGAAAGCACAGTCGCTGCGCCGCTGACCCACAGCGAGAATCCCAATGCTGGCCAAAATTCGTCTGAATAACCCTGGCCAGTCATGAGGTTGCGATATGCGTTCAGACTGAATTGAGGCGCGCTATCCAGAAAACTGAGATAGCCCACACTCTGGGCCAGACCATAGATGACGCTAGCGCCAAACAAAATCAGCGTCAAACCTAGCGCAGGCGCGAGCGCTAGCCACCCCGGCCAGTGCGCACGTGCACTTCGGCGAACCCACTTATGCTGAAGCATGAGTACCTGTTACTTCTACTTCCCAATCAACACATTCTTGCGCCATTCTTGTTCAAGTAGATTCTGATAGGGTGCCGCTGCATCTCCCACCAGCGATTTGGCAAGGTCACCCGCTGGGGTTGCCGCTTCACCGATTTGCTTGCTTGCCGCCTCTAGTTTGGCTTTGGCATCTGGATCAGTAACGCGAGTCACATCGATGCCCAAGCCAAGTCCAAAACCATTCTCGGGCAAAATCTGGGCGGCCTGAAACTCCGGCTCGAGCAGCAAGTTAGCCAACACCAGCGCAGCGGCTTTGTTGGGGGCATTCGATGGAATGCCAACATAGTTAAAATCGCCGATCATATAGCGGTCAAATACAAACGCACGTGCGGTGTTTGGCAACACGCCGTCTTTGATAAGCGCACCCGCACCCACCACGGCTTGAGTAAAACTGAAATCGACCTCTTTGTTCGCAAATAGCCCATACAGCTCATTTTCATCTTTGGGATAAGTCTCACCCTTGCGCCATAGACAAGGCTTCATCTCGTTGAAATATTTCCAAAGCTCAGGTGACCATTTGTCCCAAGTGGCTTGATTAAACGCTCCCCATTGGCCAGCATCGTCGCTGAGTTCGTACAGCGCTCCCTTGGCAAAACGTGTGCCCATATAGCCGCCAGGCCCCGGCGCAATATAGGTAAAGCGGCCTGGGTTCGCGCAGGCCCAATCTTTGAGCGCTTTGTAAGAGCGTGGCAATGTTTCAGGCTTGATACGCGCCGAGTCATAAATGAGCTGCAACTGGGCTGATGACCAAGGGCTTTCCATATCGTCAACGGATTCACCAAAATCGCGGTTGATGGCGGGGTTGTCCCAGTTCACCAGACGGCTATTGGGTAGTTTGCGTGCCCAGCCCGGGTAAAGCATCTTGGCTTGTTTGAGCGAGAAGAAATTTTCACCATTGATCCAGATGATGTCGACCGAACCGATCGTTTTGCTGGCCTGCTTCTCACTCAATACTTGATTCACCGCATCAACGGTATCGGCCAATGGCACACGCTTCAGGGTAATGTCATAGCGCTCTTTTAGCGCTTTGCCATAGAAATTGTCCACGTAGCGATTGATGCCATCGCTGCCGCCCCAGATATACCAGTTGAGCGTTTGGCCCTTGGCCGCAGCGACCACACTATTCCAATCATCCAAGTTTAGTGTGTGGTTGCCTGTAGCCACCGGTGCTGTTTTTGTGTCTACAGCAAGCGCATTGGCAGGTGGGGCGATGCGGGTGCAGGCGCTCAACATCAGTGCGGCAGCGATTAGGAGTGCTGCTGCGTTTATTCCACAAGTTTTGTGATTCTCATCATTCATATTTTCGGTTCCTTCTTCACTCTGTAAATTCTCTTTGATTTTG
>JANMVQ010000549.1:0-4984 GCA_031392845.1 Chloroflexota bacterium | reverse complement strand
CTGACCCTCGCCGGACAGTTTGCGCTGACGATGTTCGAGGGACCGTTCGCGCTTTTTGCGCAGGCAAAGTTCAATTTTGGCCCCGCCGAAGTGGGTTACGTCTTCGTGGTGTGTGGGCTGGTGATGACGGTTTTTCAGGCCGGCGCGGTCGGCTTTCTCGCCGGGAAAGTCAGCGAGATGATCCAGATTGGCGTGGGCTTCGCCTTGATGGGAACGGGTATCGCGCTGCTGGCGACGGCGCAGACCAAGCCTCTTGTTTTTGTCTTTGTCGCGCTGCTTTCTTTGGGAATGGCGTTTATCACGCCGAATCTCGCGGCACTCGTTTCAAAGCGTGGCGGAGATCGGCAGGCGGGCGCGTCACTCGGCATTCAGACTGCCGCTAACAACCTCGGTCAAGTGGGCGGACCGCTTCTGGGCGGCGTGCTGTTCATCTGGCAGATAAATGCGCCCTATTTTTTGAGCGGCGCATTGCTCATCGCGCTCGCTCTGGGTATCGCTTGGAAAGTTGTGGGGAGGCGTCGCGCCGCCGTAGCCACATTTAGGAGGAACGAAGTATGAACGAACAGAAAGAAACCATTCTCGTCACCGGCAGCAGCGGCTCGATCGGTTATCCCGTCGCCCAACGTCTGGCGGAGACGTTTAACGTCGTCGGCTTTGATCGCAAAGCCCCGTCGCACCCGCCACCCAGCGCCGATTGTTTGTATGTTGACCTAACTTCTGAAAAGAGCGTGCAGCGCGGGTTGGCCGCCATTCGCCAATTGCACGGTAATCATCTGGCCGCCGTGGTGCATCTGGCGGCATATTACGATTTTTTAACCCCCACCAATCCGCTCTACGACGAGATCACGGTTCAAGGCACTGCGCGTCTGCTGCGTCTGTTGCAAGATTTTGAAGTCGAGCAGTTCATCTTCTCCAGCACCGAACTGGTGCATGCGCCATCCAAGCCCGGCCAACGCCTCAACGAAGAGTCGCCGGTCAAGCCGTCGTGGGGCTACCCCAAATCGAAGATAAACACCGAGCAGGTGCTACGCACACAGCGTGGGAAGATTCCCGTGGTCATGCTGCGCATCGCGGGCGTATACGACGACCTGTGCAACTCCATTCCGCTGGCGCACCAGATGCAGCGCGTATACGAGCGCGACATCACCGCGTATCTTTTTCCGGGCGACCCCTCACAGGGGCGTCAGGCGTATGTGCACAACGACGATGTGGTGGATGCCATCTTGCGTGCCGTTGACCGCCGTCGCACGCTGCCACCGGAAGTGGCGCTGTTGATCGGCGAACCGGAATCGCCAAGCTTCGAGGAATTGCAGGGCGACTTCGGACGTTTGATTCACGGTGAGGCCGCGAAGATTACTCGCGTGCCGCGCTGGTTCGCCCGAGTCGGGGCGGTGATGCAAGAGCGGCTGTTCGGGCGTCCCTCCTTCGTCAAGCCGTGGATGGTGGAATTCGCCACCGACAATCTGGAGCTGGACATCAGCCGCGCCCGCGCGACGATTGGCTGGGAGCCCAAACATCGGCTGCTGGCTACGCTGCCGCTCATGGCTGCCGCGCTGTTGGCCGACCCAGCCGCGTTTTACCGCGAAAACGAGCTTACGCCGCCGCTCTGGCTGCAAGCGGCCACGCCGCCACCCGCCCCGGCCATTCCCGCCGAGATGGATCGGCATCAAGCCATGCAAATGGCCGAACAGCTTGTGGGCGAGATCACTGGGCAGCACGAGTCGGCGACTCCCGCGCCCATGAACAATCACGCCGACCATGCCGCACACGGGTCAAACCGTTCAATGGACATGCCCGCGCGGCAGCCCAAAGAACCTGGGGCGATGCCAGACATGAAGATGCCTAAGCCGCAGGTCAATAAACCCGCAGGGGCGATGCCAGACATGGATATGCCGGACATGAAGCCGGGTATGGAGATGAAAGAAAATGGATAAAGCCGATGGAATGATGATGCCTGGAATGGAGGGCATGGACGGTATGGATGGTGGTCGCAACGGTGAAGATGCCTCAGCAAAAAATCCATTCGAGGTGTTGGAGAAAATGCGCGCTGGACAGTCGCTGCTGGAGCAGGTGCATGCCCGCGAAGTGCGTGCGCAAAAAGAGGACGACAAACAGGCACAAGCGCTGATGGACAGTGATCCGCAGCAACATGTCGAGGCCATGCGCATGAAGCAGGAGCACCGCTTGCAGTTCCTCGAATTGCCGCGCAAATTGTTGCGGCACGAAGCGCAGGTGTATACAGACATTCAGCGCACACAGCAAGCAACGAAAACGAAGCCGATGACGGAACCCGGCTTGATGATGGGCGAGATGATGGCAGGGATGCACTGGACGCACATCCTGCTGCTCGCCCTGGGGCTGTGGTTGATCGCCGCGCCGTTTACCCTGGGCTATCGCAGCGTGCCGTTGGCGGCGAGCGATGTCTTGAGCGGTATCGTCGTCTTTGCACTTGCGCTCGCGGCCATGTTTGCGCACCGCGGCCGCGCCTGGCTGATGTGGGCCGCCACCGCCGTGGGTTTGTGGCTGGCCGTTGCCCCGCTCGTGTTTTGGGCACCGGAGTCCGCGTCGTATGCAAACGACACCCTGGTCGGCGCGCTCGTCATCGTCTTTTCGATCATTATCGGGATGCTCATGCCAATGTCGGGGCCAGAGGTGCCACACGAGTGGTCCTACAACCCCTCGACCTGGCTGCAACGCGCGCCGATTCTGGCGTTGGCTTTTCTTAGCTTCTTCCTGTCCCGCTACATATCTGCCTATCAACTGGGGCATATCACGTGGGCGTGGGATCCATTCTTTGGCGATGGCACCGTAAAAGTTCTCACGTCGAGCGTGTCTCAGGCATTCCCCATTTCCGACGCGGGGTTGGGCACCTTTACCTATCTCATCGAAATCCTTTCGGGCTTCATGGGCGACCCTCGACGCTGGCGCACAATGCCGTGGATGGTGGGGTTGTTTGGAATTGTGGTCATCCCACTCGGTGTGGTCAGTGTCGTGCTGATCATCATGCAGCCGGTGCTGGTTGGCGCGTGGTGCACGTTCTGTCTGCTGTCTGCGCTATTCATGCTGTTGATGGTGACGTTGTCGCTGGATGAAGTGATTGCTATGCTGTTGTTCATGGGACAAAGCCACAAGGCGGGCAAATCTTTGTGGCGCACGTTCTGGCTGGGCGGCGATGCACTAACCCCAGACGTAACGCCGCGCCTTCCGAAACGCACAGGGTTCCGTGAAATGTTCTGGGGTATCACGCTGCCGTGGAATCTGCTGGCGACGACGGCGCTGGGGTTGTGGCTGATGACTGCGCCGGCCATCTTTGGAACGCAGGGCAATGTGGCGCACAGCGATCACATTCTCGGCGCACTGGTCGTCACTGCTTCGCTCATCGCGCTGTCGGAAGTGGGGCGCGTGGTGCGCTTTGCCAACATTGTGCTGGCGCTCGGCATCATCGGGTTGCCGTGGCTGTTTGGCGGCGGCACGCTCGCGTCTGGCCTGAACGATCTCATCGTCGGCGCGTTGATCATTGCGTTGAGTTTCTCGCCGGGTAAGATCAAAAACACCTATGGCAGTTGGAATCCTTTGGTTGTGTGATATGACGACAAGCACGCTCCCCTACGAACTGCGGCGACTCGGCATCATCATGGAGCCGGAAGCAGGCAACCCGCACGAGGTCGAAGGCGTTCTGAACCCGGCCGCTGTTCGCGGCGCAGATGGCGAACTCTACTTGTTTCCGCGGCTCGTGGCGCGCGGCAACTACTCGCGGATTGGCATTGCCCGGGTTCGATTCGATGCAGGCGGCGACCCCGTTGCGGTCGAGCGACTTGGAATTGCACTGGAGCCGACCGCGCCGTACGAGCTGCGAGCCGATGGCGGCGGATGTGAGGACCCCCGCATCACATTCGTCGAGCCGCTGAAGCGCTACGTCATGACCTACACCGCGTTCTCGCCCGACGGACCCCGGATTGCGCTGGCCGCCTCCAACGATCTCTTCCACTGGCAACGTCTGGGGCTGGTCACGTTCGCACCCTATAACGGCCTGGAATTTAACGGGGTCAACAACAAGGACGCCCTCGTCTTTCCTGTCGCGGTGCCTGATCCAGACGGGCGGCCCGCGATGGCCATGATTCACCGGCCCCTCTTTCCTGGTACCGGCCCGCAGGAAACGGTGGCTAAGCCAGCAACCAGGCCGATTGAACTGGAGCGCGAGAGCATCTGGATCGCCTATTGCCCGCTTGAGGGAGTCGAGGATCATCTCCAACACCTGTGCCACTTTCGCTCGCATCATCGGTTGGCGGCGCCGGTTGCCCCGTGGGAGCGCCTGAAAATTGGCGGCGGGGCTCCACCGATTCTGACCCCCGATGGCTGGTTGGTGATCTACCACTGCGTGGGAGAGACGCGGGGTGCAAATGGCGAAGTGCGCGGCCTGCGCTATTCCGCCGGCGCACTCGTGCTGGATGGGCGCGACCCGCGCCACATCCGCTATCGCTCGCCGACACCGATTCTGGAACCTGAGCTACAGCAGGAACGCGTGGGCGCGGTGGCCGAAGTCGTCTTCCCAACGGGTGCAGACCAACGGTCAGACCTGGGTCTGCCGAGCCGGGTTGACATTTACTACGGGATGGCCGACAGCCGCATTGGCGTGGCGCGCCTGGATGTGCCCGTCCTGCCGTCCCAATGTGAATCTTAGATGGCGATGCCGAGATGCCATTGCGAGTTAGTTTATGTTTTGGAGGTATCAAGATCAATATGAAAAATTTTCAACTGATGGATAACGTTCGGTTCGACGAGGCCAATGGTCACGCTGAACCGATCTACGTTGACAAAATGGGGCGCGCGCTGCTGTTTGCGTTGCGGCCTGGACAAGCGATCAAAGAGCATAATGTCCCTCATTCACCCGTTTACTTCGTGGTGTTGAAAGGGCGGGGCATGTGCTCAGGTAGTGACGGACAGGAACACAGCATTGAGCCGAATACGCTGGTGGTGATGAACC
>JANMVQ010000502.1:0-2750 GCA_031392845.1 Chloroflexota bacterium | reverse complement strand
ATGACGCTGGAACAGGCGATTGAGTATGCGCTGGTCAACGAATGAGAACGAATAAACGAATGCAGAAACCGGCATTCGTTTATTCGTTCTCATTCGTTGATTACTTCCACTTGCTTAAGTCCGGCGCGCGCCATGCCTTATTTGCCTGTTCCAGCGCATAGGCCGCACGGATAAGTTTGGCGTCGGACATCGCTGTGCCGACGAACATGACGCCCATCGGCTGGCCGTCGGTTTGGAAGCCCACCGGAACTACCAGCCCCGGATAGCCCGCGCCGCAGTTGTTCACCGTTGAGAGCAAGTCAATGTTTATCGCAGCCAGCAGGTCGAGCTTGTTGGCCGCCAGCAGGCCATCAATCTGCTTTTGGGCCTTCTCTCGGATCGCCTGCACCGCTGCGGCGTATTCAGCCGCCGTCATTTGGCTGTTGGCTGCTTTCTCTAGGTAGAACTGACCGAACGGCACGCGGTTGGCCTTGTCTTGCGCGTTGAAGGCCACCAATTCGGCCACCGATTTGATAGGCCCATTCGTCGCTTGCAGATAGGCACCCACACCTGTCTTGAAGCCATACAGCATCACGCCGGAAGATTGTTTGTCCGTATCTGCGCCAATGTCGGGCAGCGCGGGCAACTCGATCACGATTGCGCCCGCCGCTTTCATCGCGGCGACGGTTTGCTTGTATAGCGCTTCATCTTCCGCTGGGGGATTCAATATGCCTGCAGGCGCGAACATACCGATGCGCAGCCCCTTCAGGCCATCCAGGCTCAACCCTTGATCGAATGTTGCGGGCACACCCTTAGCGGCCATCGTCGCATAGTCATTGCCGTCCCGCCCAGAGATGGCATTCATCACCAGCGCCAGATCGGTGGCGTTGCGAGCGAGGGGCCCAGCCGTGTCTTGGGCGTCGGTGATGGGGATGATCCGGTCGCGGCTGACGATGCCCAGGGTGGGCTTGAGGGTGAAGGCAGAGTTCATCAGCGCGGGTGCGGTCAGCGACCCCCACGTCTCGGTGCCGATGCTGAACGTCGCCAAATTGGCTGGCATCGCCACAGCAGAACCAGTGCTCGACCCAAACGCCAGATAGCTGCTGCCATATGGGTTTTTCACGCCGCCGTTGACGGCGTTCCAGCCATGCGGCATGTCATCCGAGACAAAGTTAGCCCACTCGCTCATGCCCGTCTTGCCCAGGATGATGACGCCAGCATCGCGCAACTTTTTCACGATAAAAGCGTCTCGGTCGGAGCGAGCGTTCAGCATCGCTACCGCCCCGGCTGTGGTGTGCAGCTTGTCGCCTGTGCCAATGTTGTCTTTGACAACGGCGGCTGTGCCATGCAGCGGCCCGCGCACCTTGCCCGCTTTGCGCTCGGCATCAAGTTGCCTGGCAATCTCCAGTGCATCCGGGTTTAACTCGGTCACGCTGTTGAGCTTGTTGAGGTCGTACTTGTTGATGCGCCACAGGTAGTACTTCACCAACTCTTCTGAGGTGAGTTTGCTTTGCTGAAAAAGCTGCTGCATCTGCGGGATGGTGGCATAGGTCAGCGCCCCATCCAACTCGGCCACGCGGGCCGGGCTGATGGATTTGATAGCGGCCTCGAACTGGGCGATGTTGAGCGGGCGCTTGCCTTTGGGAATGGCTCGCGCCTGCACATTAGGCTGTGCAAAGGTCAACATTACGCCTGCAACCGCGATCACTGTCAAGAACGTTCGTCGTTTCATTTCGGATCCTCCTTAAATTGAAAAGCCGCTAGGCGGCTAAACTTGCTCATACACTACGCTACCGTCACATATCCACACTGACAAATCTGTCAGTTTCCATTGACTTCGTTTCTGGTATGACTGTGGGCAGGCGATGCTGTCCGCGTCGTCAGCACAGGGGATGGCACACGGATCGCTTTGTTTGCGTTATAAAAGACAAGGTGAAAACGCAAACCCAACATCCGTTTGGCGAGCTACTGACCCAGTATCGCGCCCGCAAGCCCAGCCTCACCCAAACCCGCCTAGCGGAACTGGCTGGCTACGACCAGGCTATTCTGGTGCGTATGGGCCAGGGCAAGAAGGACTTGACTGGGCCAAGTGGTCGCGAGCGGGTGGTGCGCTTGATCGAAACATTGGCTGACCAGACCGCGCTGACCACACTGGACGAAGCCAATGCGCTGTTGCTGGCAGCAGATATGTCGCCGTTGTTCGAGCGCCAACCCAACGAAGCCCGTTTGATCGAACGCCTGGCGCGTTTACAACCGGGCCACCGCGTGCGTCGCACCAATTTGCCGGCCACGCTCACCAGCTTTGTTGGCCGTGCTGAGGAAATTGCAGGGGTGCAACGGTTGTTAAACACCACCCGGCTGCTGACGCTCACCGGGGCAGGTGGCAGCGGGAAGACGCGCTTAGCCCAGCGCGCCGCCGCCGACGTGCTGCTGCACTACAGCGAGGGCGTGTGGTACGCCGAGTTGGCGGCCCTCATCGATCCCACCTTGATCGCCGATGCCGTGGCCCGCGTACTGGGGCTTGTCGCAACCGACCGGCCAGCGCACGATCAAGTGTTGGGCTACTTGCGCGAGCGGCACGTGCTGCTGGTGCTGGATAACTGCGAGCACCTGATTGATGGCGTGGCCGAATTTGCGGTGGCATTGCTGCATGCCTGCCCGCGCGTGACGATTCTGGCGACCAGCCGTGAGGCGTTGAACGTGGACGGCGAGGCACTCTGGCGGGTGCCGCCGATGCAGCCAGATGAGGCCGGGCAGTTGTTCGTGGAACG
>JANMVQ010000459.1:0-4327 GCA_031392845.1 Chloroflexota bacterium | reverse complement strand
CTTGATGTATCCTTGCCTAGCGAGGGGATAAAATCATGGCGAAATCCGAATTGCAACGGCATCGAAATGATGGCTCAGTATGCGAACATACCTATCCAGATGTTTTGCGTTTACGTGATGAAATCCGGCCAGACGGCACCCTGGTGAGAATTCTCGATTGCGTGTACTGCGGCCGCGTTGAACACTTGATGTCCGCCACCAGTTTGGCTCCGGCGATGGCGGCAGAGCTTCGCCGAACAGGCGTCCTCGGTGGTAGCCCTGAATCCGAATTGGGCGCTATCCGTGCCAGAGAGCGGGCACGGATAAATGCAGAGACCAAACGGCTTGCCGCACTCACACTGGATGACCTACTAAAAGAAGGTTTCCCCAATGGTGCAACACAGATCGATATGTATGACATCGACGCAGGTCTCGACTTGGAATACTTCTATGGTGAAGAATCTACCGGTGACCTCATAAATAACCGCGAGACCACCGACAGAATCCTTGCGGATGTTGAAGCACGGGCCAAGCTATTGACCCAATATGGCCACGGCGCTTTCACCTGGCACCATGCCGGCAGGACATATGAAATCGCAGTACAGGCATTCGAGGATGAAGAGGAACCGTCATTTCGGTTGACGGTCAAACCAAGTTAATAGGCGGAGCGTAGCTTGCTTCACGGGGAAGTCATCCATGGAAACGACGATCGACCGCAGCAAGATAAAAATTACAGGCAACGGCGTGCGCGAGCCGCAGCAACGTGCCTTCGATATCGCAGTGTATGCGACTGTCGAAATTGATACGCTCAGCGCACGTCGAAAAGTCACCGGCTGGCTGATCGACGAAGTCGGTAACATGATCATTGGTGGCACGCCACAATTGATCGTCAGCAAACAGACGATTTGGCGTGTCCCGGCCATATTGACCTCAACCAGCAAGGGAGTTGTTGGCGAAGTTGGCACGGTGGATGTTGACGCCGAAACCGGTGAAGTCAAATCCAGTTTAGCCCTCAAAGATCAAATTCTCAGCAAGGCCACCCACATTGTTAAGCCACTACCGTCGATCTTCAACCAACGTCACGACGCGCAGGGTTAAGCTTTCGAATTGTTCTGGCATACCATCCGGCAAGCTATATGACTCTGCGGTCGCTAGGCATGCTTCGCAAAGGCGAACTACCGCATGTCGGTTGTAATTGCCATCCTCAACCTGCATCTCTAATGCATTCAAAATACCATTCAGCTTGCGGTATCGAATGGGTGGACCGAACGACTCAACACATTTACGCATGTCACGCACGGCATCCAATAGTCGATCAGCCAATGAACCCAAGTTAGGCGTTTTTTGTTTTGCCATGGCCATATTGAACCACAGCCAAACGCAATATAGCGGACAGGTTCAAGCGATTAGTCTCCATCTTTTTCGCCAAGTAACTCGACGGCTGTACATCCAATAGTGCCGACACTTGCCGCAAATTCAGCTCACGCCCATCTATCATGCTACTCACTGCCTCCCGCTGCGCCACATCCAACGTCCGCAAGTAACTGAGCCAAGTCACATTCACCGTGGCATGCCCCAGCCAACGCGAGACCAACCGCACATCTGTCCCACGCATGACCAATGCTGTCGCTCGTGACTTACGCAAGTCGTGGAAGGTGCAGCCCACCCGGCCAATCGCCCACATGCCCTGCTTGCACAGCTTCTCCAGACTGCTCTTACTCAGATCAATCAGCGGCTCGCACAAACGCACTGGCATAGTCAGACTGGCATCGGTGGCACGAAAGACCGCCGTCTGTGCCTGTCGCAGCCACTGGATAAAGTTGGTGGGGGCATGGGTCAGATACACCCGCCGCGCCTTGCCGCCCTTGCCGTCTCGGATTTCGAGATACGGCTCAGCGCCCAGCAGCGCCAAATCGCACAGCCGCACATCGAGCACCTCTTCGATCCGTGCGAGGGCATAGTAGCCAAGCCCGGCGGCTATACGGGCATCGTCGCCCAGCACTGACAACAAGTCAGATATTGCCTTGGGCGGCAACAGCCGTTCTTCTTCGGTCAATCGCTTCTTACGAACACGCAGTTTGCCCAGTGGCGCAAGTGGCACCTTCATCTGGTGCAGATGTGCCCGCCACAATTGCCAGACCGTCACACACCGTCGGCCATCGGGCTCGGTGATGCCTTCGACGTCCTCTTGGCCCAGCTCGTTGATGAGCGAATCACCGGCATAGCGGATGAGCGCCAGCGCATCACCAAGGTAGGCGAGCAGGGTTTTGACGCGCCGTGTCGGTACAAGTGCGACCAGCCATGCCGCAAGCAAGGTGAAGTTGCGCCCTTCGTCGGTCTGCAGGGTCTCGCTCATCCACATTTGCACCAAACGCTTCAATGCCTCAGTCATCGCTGCGCGATCTGCTGCATTGTTGTCGCGGCCAATCAGGCTGTCTCGAAGCATCCGTGATTTGACGTCGTAGTTGTCGCTCGTCTCAACGTCAAACCGGCGCTTGCGTCGGCGTCGAGGTGTGGTCACGCCAGTCCGTTTCGTGAATGTGGTTGGCACATTTGGCAACGTCGGCTCTGTTGTCCAATTGGCATCCAGATCGTCGAGTGGCATCACACTCGTCTCGATCTGCCCGGCCATCCAGCCAATAACCGAGGGCGGATATACCTCGCGCTGCGCCAGCACCCAGCGCACCGTCGGCACTAGCTGGCTGACAGTGAACGCAGGCAACCCGGCCAGACGGCAAAGCTCAGCCAGATAGTCGTTCAGTTCGCCGCGCAGGCGCTTCAGTGTCTTGGCGTCAATCTTGGCCTCATCGGCGGTAGCGAGATGCATCAGCGGTGGCAGTGGTTGCACCGTGCGCTTGCGCCGCCCACCTTCGCCTGATCGCCGTGCCCGGTGGATATGCAGTGATGCTAGCGCCACGCAGGTCACCTCATCCAACCAAACCCGCAGCCAACGTGTGCGATCGGCATTCAGTGGCACGGTGATGTGATCATCGTGCACATCGCACACCCGCAGTCGGCACAATTGTCGCACTGCCCCTTCGAAGGTCACTCCGAGTCGAAAGATGATGAGCAGAGCCGAGCGTATGAACTACACCTGTACCGATGCTGGAGTCTCGCTAAACACCTCACCCAGGAGGATGGCCATCACCTTGTCGTAGATCGACGGCGGGACGAAGGCATTGGGGCGGCTGGCAATTGCCAAACTGCGCGAGGCGCGGTTGTAATTGATCACCCGGTCAAGCGGCACAGACAACTGTTTGTTCAGCGCCTCACGCACCCGGTTGAACAGCCGCACCAGCTCAGTCCGCTGACGCCGCCCCAGTTCTTGGCCAATCCCGCGCTGACAAGCCTGCCGGAAAACCTTCTGTAGAAAATCAGTCGGCACCCCTTGAACCTTGTTGGTGATGCTGACCGTCAGGCGCAACTGGGCCAGCGCTTGTTCGACCCAGATCGTTACGCGCAGCAAGCTGGCTTTTTTCTCCTTGACATTCCCCTCGATGATGAAGGCATCCAGCGCCTGCCCCAAAATGGTCAGTGCCAACTGGTGGGCCTCAGCGGCCTCATGCGCCTGCACTTTCAGCGGTGAGCGCGGCTTCTGATTCGCTATCGGTGTTGCGGTTTGATTGGTCTCCATCGGCATCCTCCTTCTTGCTCGCCTGCAAGACAAGTGTTAATTTCTCGGTATCGTGTTGAATGAGCGCGGCCATGATCTCGTCAGTGATCCCTAGTTCATCCAGAAGTGCATTCAGATGCGGCTCAACCTCTGCCCACATCACCTTGAGCGAACCATGGGTTTGGTCAGTTGTGTCGGTCTGATCCTGGGGCTTATTTACTTCGACTGGTATGAACGCCACCAACGTGCGTGGCAAATCCGGCTACAAGAAACCGTGCAGGCCGCGATCGCCGAAACCCTCGCGCGACCCAAGCCCAGGAAGGTCGTCAAACCCCATCGGCTGTATACCCCGCCCAAGCCAGACAGCCCATGCGATTGTCCGCGTTGTCGTTTGGCACAGATTCGCCAAAATGCACACCCCCACTCCACCCTCAGCTGATCCAGCACCAATGACTGCTGAGCGCGACGCAGAACTATCTGCCTTGCAATCCGATCTCATCACTTAACTCGTATCCGAATGATGTATTCACCTTGATACTGCCACCCCATCACCGCTATTCCTGTTATCCCCAACACCCCTTGCAGCGTGTCCAATTCCAGTTGATAGCTGCTCATCCCCCGAGCTTATCATTTCCTCCTCTTATGTTCGATTTCCCGCTTTATTCGGGAGAGCCTAAATTACCAAGGACGATGCGCCAGACCCGGTGGTTGCGGGCATTGTGCTGACTTATACGC
>JANMVQ010000386.1:0-2694 GCA_031392845.1 Chloroflexota bacterium | reverse complement strand
ATGAAGAAAAAGAGATCTCTTTTTCTTCATTCTGCCTTCTGCATTTTTCATCTTTCACTTCTCATTTCTTGCCAGGCCTTCGCCTAATTTTTTGAATTTGTAATTTTGCCTTTTTAACTTTCCTCTTCTTCAGTCTACTTTCTGCCTTCTGCCTTCTGCCTTCTTCATTCTTAATTCGTATAATCTCCTCCATCATGACTGCTCAAGTGATTGGCCCGCACCTTCCCGCTTCCGATATCATCCTCACGCCGCAAGCGCTGGCGTTTGTCGAAAGTTTGCACCGTACGTTTAACCCCACCCGCGAATTGCTGCTACAGCGGCGTGCCGAACGCACGCAGCGGCTGGCCGTAGGCGAAAACCCGACTTTTCTGCCGGAAACCCAATGGATCCGCGACGCCATTTGGCAAGTCGCACCTACCCCACCTGATTTGCAGAACCGTCGCGTTGAAATCACCGGTCCAGTCGAGCGCAAGATGATGATCAACGCCTTCAATAGCGGGGCCAAGATGTTTATGGCCGATTTGGAAGACGCCAACTCGCCCACTTGGGAGAACCAAGTGCAAGGCCAGCTCAATCTAATGGACGCAGTGCGCAAGACGATCGAGTTTGCCAATCCAGATGGGCGCCAATACAAGTTAAACGAGCAAATAGCCACCCTATTAGTGCGCCCACGCGGCTGGCATATGACTGAGAAGCATGTCTTGATCGACGGACAACCCATCTCAGCCAGCCTGTTCGACTTCGGGCTGTACTTCTTCCACAACGCCGAAGAGCTGCTGGCACGCGGCAGTGGACCCTATTTCTATTTGCCCAAGATGGAGTCGCACCGCGAGGCTCGGCTATGGAACGATGTGTTCAACTTCGCCCAAGATATGCTGGGCGTGCCGCGTGGCAGTGTGCGCGCCACGGTCTTAATCGAGACAATCTTAGGCGCATTTGAGATGGATGAAATTCTGTATGAGCTGCGCGAGCACAGCGCCGGGTTGAACGCCGGACGGTGGGATTACATCTTTTCCTGCATCAAAAAATTCAATAGCCGCAGCGGCTTTATGCTACCGGATCGAGTCCAAATTACGATGACCGTGCCGTTTATGCGCGCTTACACCGAGTTATTGGTGCGCACTTGTCATAAACGTGGCGCGCACGCTATGGGCGGGATGGCCGCCTTTATTCCTAGCCGCCGCGATGCTGCCGTTAATGAGACAGCCCTCAAAAATGTGCGGGCCGACAAAGAGCGCGAAAGCAACGACGGCTTCGATGGCACTTGGGTGGCGCATCCCGATCTGGTGTCCACGGCGATGGAGTGCTTCGACGCCAAACTGGGTGACAAGCCCCATCAAAAGGATCGCCTGCGCGAAGAGGTGGATGGCAAAATTAAGCCCGAACAACTCATCGACTTCAATATTCCGGGCGGTAAAATCACTGAAAATGGGCTGCGCAACAACATCAGCGTAAGTATCCAATATATCGAGAGCTGGTTGCGCGGAAACGGCGCGGCAGCGATCAACAACCTAATGGAAGATGCTGCCACTGCCGAAATCTCGCGCAGCCAAGTATGGGTTTGGCTGCACAAGGGTGGCATGCTGGACGACGGTCGTCCGGTCACAGTCGCGCTCTATGAACAATTGCGTGACGAAGAAATGGCCAAACTTGGCGGCGCGGACAAGGGCCAGTTCAAACAAGCAATTGGGTTAATGGACAAACTAGTGATAGCCGAAACATACGAAGAGTTTCTGACGACCCCTGAAGCCTATAAGTTTCTGGCGTGATTTGGTTTTAACACGCAATCCTATGCAATAATTCAATCATGGCGACGCGGATTATCAATCCAATAAACAACATTTCTACGGCATTTCAACACGGGCTGGGAAACCAATTGGTATCTCTTGTACTATTTGGTTCCCGCGCCCGAGGGGATGCGCACATAGACAGTGACTGGGATGTGCTGCTAATTGCGCATGGATTGCCAAGTGATGCGTTTGACCGACATTTGTTGATAAAGCAATTGCTGCCAACTGAAATCCGTGGCGCAGTTTCAGTTTTGGCTCGAACACCACAAGAATTTGAGCATTCTATTTCGTCGCTTTACTTGGATATTGCAATGGATGGTGTTGTGGTGTTTGACTGTGATGACTTTATTCATCGTCGATTAAATATCCTTAGAGAGCTCACCCAAAATGCTGATCTCATTCGGAAACGGTCTCCGTCAGGTGATGTGTGGCTCGCACCCAAATGCCAAACACCTTATCAACCATTAGCATGGCCTCTGCAAATTTCTTAGCATGCAAGCCAACACTTCGTTCCAATATCGAATTCGTCTTGCAGACGGCTTTTTGAATGAAGCACGTCAGGACGTTACCCTACAACGCTGGCGTTCGTGCGTCGACAACAGCCAGTTGTGCGTTGAAAATGCGGCCAAAGCTGTTTTGTCACTCGTTGGTCCCGTAGGACGCACCCATGCACCTGGCCAACCGTTGCGTTTGGCAATTCGCAATGGCCTTTTCACCGACCAAGACGCAAATATTGTTCAGCAGCTGGCTGACTTGACTGATTTGCTAGGCAACGACATTCACATTCAAAGCGATTATGGCGATGAGTCTTTACAGCGCACACCCTGGGAGATTTTCAATCAAAGTGCAGCCGAACGTGCGCTAAACATGGCGGAGGAATCTAATCGCTTGGCGCACTTTTTGA
>JANMVQ010000448.1:0-31636 GCA_031392845.1 Chloroflexota bacterium | reverse complement strand
CTTGATGTTACTCACCTGGCTTCTCATCAATCCGGTCATGCGCTCCGACAATCGGTCATACAATTCATAACTGCTGCCTCGGTTTGGCGGGTTTTCAGCTTTTGTTTTCACACCGCATCATCCGTCATTTCCGAGGCCGTGGCAAAACTGTAAGGGAATCAGAGCAGGCACTTAAACTTGCCGAATCGCTGGGTTATCGCTGGTGTGAGGGCGTGGCTAAGCTTGAATTGGGACAAGTGATTCAGCTTCAGGGCGACTACCTCCAAGCAGCTCACCTTATGCAGCAGGCGTTGGCGGCTTTTAGAGATATGGGGGATCGCTGGCAAGAAACGCGGACACTGGCCAGTTTGATCCATTTACATTGCAATACAAACAATGCCGAACTATGCACGCCCTATATTCTTGCAGCTAAGGAGGTTGCACGATACATTGATTCGCCTGAGATTCAATCCTTTTACAAACTTGCGCTTACTCGATATTACCAACTCAAGAATCAATTTGATCAAGCACTCGAGCAATGCCAACAAGCACTATCCATCGAACGCGTAAGCAGCCGAAAAAACCTTGTGCGCACTCTTTTGATCTTGGGCGACCTATTCAGTGACCTAGACCGGGTTGAGGATGCAGAAAATGCATTTCGTGAGGCGCGGATACTTAATACCCTAGAAACCCTTGAGGATCCGACATTCACGGCTCAACAGCGTGCACCTTTCAATCACATTACTTTGTTTCACTGATCCCCTTACACTTTTGTATCTGTCATTCCCGCGAAGGTGGGAAATTAGCCCGTGTGAAACGCTGGACGTCTGGCTGCGCGCAAGACGCATTACTGCGCAAGAAAAAGCCTTGCATTCCAGCCAAGTTAAGAACATTTGACTTCGTATTTTTCTACTGACACAAGTTGCGCTTGCACGTAGTTCTCTTGAAAGGCGTTATCGTTAATTTGGTGTCGGTGTGCGAGCGAACTAAGAAGCAACAGTAGCGTTTTGGGCCAACCATACCGCGAAGTCTGCTTCGCTCAATTCACCTGTGGCCAAGGCCAGTGTTTGGACCACGGCATCGACTTCGGAAGCGCTAAAACGCCATCCATTAATCTCGATGAACGCCACTGCCAGCATAAAACCGGTGCGCTTGTTGCCATCCAAGAAAGGATGATTTAACACAACTCCAGCAGCGTAACTGGCCGCCAATTCTGGAATAGCGGCAGCTTCATAATGGTAGCGATGCAATGGCTTGGCCAATGCAGATTCCAACAAACCTCGATCCCGTAGCCTAGCCGAGCCACCGTGCTGGGCGATCATCTTCTCGTGGATGGCTAAAGCATCGACAGAATCCATCCAAATGGGCTCGCTCATTTTGCAAGCTCGCGCAGGGTGTTGCGGTAGCGATTGCACAAATCATCGACAATCGCCATCTTCTTGGCGAAGTCCATTTGGTTAGAACGCAGCAGCATTCCATCTTCTGATGCTTCCGTCAGCACCAGCGTGTCGCCCTCTCCAACTTTGAGATGAGCCAAGGCTTCTTTGGGCAGCACAATACCGACCGAGTTACCAATCTTGCGGACTTTGAGTTCGAGGATCATAGTTTTATTGTAACCACGGATGTTATAACGTCAAGCTGATCAACGAATGGGCAACGGATCAACGGATATAAAGCCAGAATCCAGTCACCTTTTTGCGCATCAACTACAATCCCCAGCATATGCTCGTGCTCCATCTGCTCTGGGACGATTTTGATAATGGACGATTGTTACTGTGGATCGAACGTCCGCCACGGGAACGCAGTTCAACATCCTATACTCATGCAGATCAATCACGTCCGCAGGGCCATCCAGGCGCACGTGGGCATGAAGCATTGATCAATGCAGTTCGCATATGGTTGAGTGAGGCTACCGCCAATCGCTCTTCGCGCACCTATATCGACCTGATTCTGCCCACCAGCAACAATACTCCACAGGCCTCGCCCGAACTCCGCACGGCGATGGAGGGCGAAGATACGCCTGATGCAAAAAACATCCTTTGGCAACCGTGGCGCATTGCCGCGCTTTCGCTGCCCAACCCCGGTCAAATACTGCGCCGGCTGAGCAAAGTTACTCTGCCCGAAGAGGTGGTGCTTGGCGCTTCGGCTCGCTACTGGATCGAAGCGAGTCAACTGGTAAACCGTTTGATTGCGCGGCACTGTTACGCCCCGTATGCCGGCGATGATGACTTTACGCTGTTGGCGCGCTGGTCGCCGGTATATGACGCGCAAGCCTCGCACGAGTTGCGAGCGGTCGCCGCCGCGATGCCTGGGATGTGTCGGGCGCTGATTCTGCCTGGTCTGAGCGAAGAGAACCATCATGTGCCGGATGCACTGCCGATCCTGTCTAGTTTTGTCGAGCGCGTGCTAGATCGGCGTGTGCGCAGAAAACTGCGCAACGTGCTGCAAGAGAAACTCAGTGGTGATGAAAGGGGTTTGGCGGCAAAATGGTTGCGTCGATTGGCTGGCCCATTTAGCAACGCTTTCATGTTTGTACGCACGCCGGAACTGCATGCGTTCAGCGAGACGCTGCGCTCATGGCTGGCAGCCTTTCATGTATTGCCTGAAGCGCGCGGTCGGCTGTGCGTGCAACTGGATGAGCCCGCGCAGCCAACTGACGACAATCCGGAGCCCGGCTGGCGTTTGTCCTATTTTTTGCAGGATGTGGACGAGCCAAGTGTGCTGGTGCCGGCGCATCAAATCTGGCATCACGAAGGCCGCGATGCCGCCATCGCACAACGCCGCTTTATCCGGGCGGATCGCACCTTGCTGGCCGATCTCTCTAAGGCCGGGCCACTGTGTGCCCCGATCTCTGAGACGCTGAAACAGCCCATGCCCGAAAGCGCCACGCTGACGGTTGAGCAAGCCCACACCTTTTTGCGTAGCGAGGCTGCCGCACTGGAACAAGGCGAGATTGGCGTGCGTCTACCGGTGTGGTGGCAGAAACAACCTAAGCTGACCCTGCAACTGAAGATGAGCGATCAACGCGCTTTCTTTGGCGTCGAGACGTTGGTGAAATTTAACTGGCAAGCAGCGCTGGGTGACTTGATCCTCAGCCGCGCCGAATTCGAGACGTTGTCTCGTTTGAAGGCACCTTTGGCCCAAGTGCGCGGGCAATGGGTAGAGGTGAATGCCGATAGTCTACGGCGGACGCTGCATTATTTTGAAAAGCGTAAAGCAGGCCTCACGTTGACTGAGACGTTGCGCGCCGCATCCGAAGGGGGCGAGAACGAAATTGGGCTGAAGGTAAGCAACGTAGATGCCAAAGGCCAACTGCGCGAGTTGTTAGAAAGACTGCGTGGCGGGCGGAAACTGAGTGCAGTGGAAACGCCCAAGACATTTTCCGGTGAGTTGCGCCCCTATCAAGAGCGTGGTTTAGCGTGGCTGGCTTTTCTAAGCGAGTATGGGTTGGGCGCGTGTTTGGCCGATGACATGGGTCTAGGTAAGACCGTGCAGCTGCTAGCGTTGTTGGAATATTGGCGTGCCCACGATACTAAGCCCGGGCCAGTCTTGCTGGTGTGCCCGATGTCCGTCGTTGGTAATTGGCAGCGCGAAGCAGCTCGCTTCGCGCCCAAGCTGAGTGTGCTGATGCACCATGGTATTGAACGTTTGGATGGCCAAGATTTTCGCCGGGCAGTCAAAAAGCACGACTTAATTCTGACGACATATGCGTTGGCCCATCGCGATCAAGAGACGTTGCGTGAGATCAAGTGGCGGGCCGTTGTGCTTGATGAAGCGCAGAATATTAAGACGCACGATGCCAAGCAAACTCGCGCCATTCGATCGATTCCTACCAAACAGCGGATCGCGTTGACTGGCACGCCAGTTGAGAACCGCTTGAGTGAGCTGTGGTCGATTCTTGATTTTCTCAATCCGGGCAGTCTGGGCAATCTTGAATCATTTCAACACAACTATTCGCGTCGCATCGAGCATGGCGACGATGAGCGAGCCGCGCAACTGCGCAAGCTGGTGCAGCCATTTATTCTGCGGCGGTTGAAAACAGACAAGACGATTTTGTCGGATTTGCCAGATAAGACCGAGCATGTGGTGTATTGCAACCTGACCCGTGAGCAGGCCACGCTCTACAAAGCGGTCACCAAGGATATGTTGGAACGCATCGCTGAAGCGACCACCAACTTTGAGCGTGGACGCTTGATCGTGAAAGCGCTGATGCGATTGAAACAGATTTGCAATCATCCAGCTCACTATCTGCACGACAGTTCACGGCTGGCTGGGCGCAGCGGCAAGCTGGCGCGGATCGAGGCGATGTTGGAAGAAGCGCTGAGTGCAGGCGACAAAGCATTGATCTTTTCCCAATACACTGCGATGGCTGGACCCCTGCAAAAATATTTGCAGCAGCGCTTTAAGCGCGAGGTGTTGTATTTGCATGGCGGCACAACCCAAAAGAAACGTGATGAGTTGGTCTGGCGTTTTCAAGAAGAGCCCAAAGGCCCGCCCATCTTCGTGTTGTCGCTCAAGGCTGGCGGCACCGGCCTGAATTTGACGGCGGCCAACCACGTCTTTCACTATGACCGTTGGTGGAACCCAGCGGTTGAAAATCAGGCCACCGACCGCGCTTATCGCATCGGTCAGAAGCGCGATGTGCAAGTGCATAAACTTGTCTGTGTCGGCACGCTTGAAGAACGGATCGATCAGCTGCTTAAGAAAAAGAGCGCGTTGGCGGATTCAGTCGTAGGCAATGGCGAGGCTTGGCTAAACGAGTTCTCCACTGAACAACTGCGCGATCTGTTTACGCTGGGTGCAGATGCGGTTGAAGAGGGTTGAAAGTTGAAAGATGAGTCACAAGTCACAGCTGAATGCTAATAGCTGAAAGCTCATGCTGCAACGCTAAGAAAAACAATGGCTGATTACGATATTAACGGGACAATTTTTTATAACGTGGCACTGTTGCACCGAACGGGAGCACGGGTCAAGTCTAAGCTGGCACATGCGTGGCTGGGGTTGGTGGACCCGCCTGTGATGCTGCAAGACAGGTTGCACATACGGGCGTGGAACCAGCGGCTGGTCGATGCGCGCCAGCAGGCACGGGCAGGCGTGGTGCATGCGCTGGTGGTCAAACCTGGACGATTGGCTGCGCGGGTGGAAGATCCCGTGACCAAGGCGATGCACGCTATTAAAGTTAATGTGCCGGTGTTGGACGCGTCGGCGTGGACGCGCCTGACGGCCCAGATCAGCGGCACCGCCGAGGCCGCCGCGCAACTGGTGAACGGCATACTGCCAGAATCATTGTTGCCAGATCTGATGCTTAACTTACCCAATTTACCTAATGTAGCCATGGAAAGCGATGGCATCGCCCAAGCGCTAGATCAAATGCCCGACCCGTTGTTGATCACCCCGTGGCTGGTGTTTGCTGAGCGGGTGGAGGCAGACCCGTGGCTATGGGTGCTATTGCGTGGGCAAACCCAGGACGGCCTGCTCGACCTCATTCGCCAGCATAGCCGTGCGCAGGCGCAAGCACAAACCGGACCAGCACGTGTCGGCATCGCTGCCGCCTTTACACTGGAGAGCTTCTGGCGCATGGGTGATATCAAGATAAAACCCGCTCCGATCAACGAGAAGTCGCCAATGCGTTCACGCCTCGCCCATGTCAGCCCAGGTCTGCGCGTTGGGCGGCGGGCGCTGTCGGCAGTGTTGCGCGAGGCTTACTCATAGAGGCTGACTCCCTGTGGGTTTTGTATCACGAACCTATGGCAATCAGTAGTTAGAGTTAATCCTAGACTTAGGAGTCTTGACTCATGAGGTAAATTTATGAAAATGAAAATCAAATGGTATGGTCAGGCCTGTTTCTTAATCGAATCGTCGAGCGGGTTGAAGATCGTAACGGATCCGTATACGCCGGAGACAGCGGGATACAAATATGTTTCGGAAATGGCTGATCTAGTGATCACATCGTCCGACAATGATAGCTTTCATTGTCGCGCAGATTTGATCTCGGGCAATCCGGCCATCATGAACGCATTGGCGGTAGCGCAAGCCGGAAGCGATGGGGTGGGGGCGCGCACCGAGCGCGGCATCGAGGTACACGCGATCGAGGCGATGGAAGCGCTCAATCATCGCTTCCATGATCCGGATCAGAACGGCATGTATAAGTTCACCATCGATGGCATCAGCATCGGTCATATGGGCGATGTGGGTAACGCCATGTCGGAGAAGCAGACCGAGTTCTTCAAAGGCATTGATGTCATGCTGGTGCTGGCCGGTGGACATCCGACCATCGAACTGGATGACCTTAAGCGCTTCCTAGACGACATTCAGCCAAAGCTGATCATCCCCATGCATTTTCGGACGCTCAGCTACAAGCCGCGCAATATCTACTGGATTCAAAACTTCCTAGATTACTACGACGACAAGCTTGTCGATTTTGCCTGTAGCTGCGAGGCGACTTTGACAAAAGAGCAATTGCCGGCCAGCACACGCGTCCTTGTTATCGATAATGTATCGTGAGAATTGGGTGCGGAGGTGTCGGGAGTGCCAAGAGGTGTCAAGAAGTGTCGGGAGTGTCAAGAGTGTCAAGACACCTCTGACACCTCTGACACCTCCGACACTTCCTGACACTTTCTGACACTTCCCCTCCCGACACCCTAAACAAGCGCGATAACAAACTCATCCGGCTGAACGTGAATGCGTACGTCGGCGGTGAGCGCGATTTCGCCGCTGTTGGCGCTGGTTAATACATCACAGGCTTCTTCGATGGCGGCATATTTCAGGTCGACGACATTGCCCCGCAACACCCGAGCTGCTTCGCGCAAAGTAGCTCGGCGCAACCCTAGTGGCAACGTGATCCAACTGGCACGATCAAAGCGGAGCCCGTGCTCTACCGGTTGAGACACCTTGGCAAAAGCCTGCTGCGTGGCATAGGCAATGATCTCAACATCCGTGCTGACTGTATCAGCCAGCCGCGCCAGCATCACCCGGATGCTGGGGTTGTATTGAGCCAGGGTGGGCAACAACTCATGCCGAATGCGGTTGCGAGTATGGACGGTGTCATCGTTGGTGGCGTCGTGGCATACGCGCAGCGATCTGTCCGCGCAGTATTGCTCAATCTCTTGGCGGGTCAATCGTAAAAGTGGGCGCAGTAAAGTGATGTGAGGTGCGCCTGTCATCGGACTGCGCGCCTGCATACCGCGCAGCCCGCTAAGACCGGTGCCGCGAATCAGACGCAACAACACCGTCTCAGCCTGATCATCGGCCTGATGCGCCGTAGCAACATGTAACGCGGCATATTGCCCGGCAACCTTGGCCAAAAAATCGTAGCGGGCCATGCGGGCGGCTACTTCCAATGAGACGTTCATCTGGTGTGCCAACGCCGGCACATCAGTGTGGCCCAATTCAAAAGGCACGTGTTGATCATGGGCAAACTGCTGCACAAAGGCCGCGTCAGCATCGGCAGCCGTGCCACGAATTGCGTGATTTAGATGCGCGATGATTGGGGCGATCGAGCGTACAGTCGCAATCGCAATGACTGCGTCGGCTAGGCATATTGAATCTGCCCCGCCCGACACAGCCAAAATGACAGATATAGGAGTGGACGTTGTGGAAAAATCAAACGCGCGTGCCACTTCCCAGCGCACGCGCGTTACTAGGTTGGTCTGAGCCATTTACAGCGCGCGCAGTGTTCCTGTTTGCTGCACAATCACTGGTACACCATCCAACGAGTTGGGGATTGGATCATCGGTTGAGGGTTTGCCGGACATATTCACAATCAAAGCCAGCTCGCGTGGCAATGTCGGTGCCTTGGGTGGGGCCAGCCCAATCCCTACGCCGACTACATGCGGCTTTCTTAGTAAGCTCGTTTCGAACTTATCTTTCACCATTTTGACATAGGCCATGTCGTGTGTGTATGCAAGCATTTGAACCTCTTTTTGATGGTTAGTCGATGATAGCTGGTTACCCATTGCAAGTATTTTAGCCTTATTATCTAACCAGCACTAAAACTATCACTAACTGCCAGTTGCCAAAGACGCCTTGCCTTTGTAATCGCCAAACAGGCTGCCTTCTTCCCAAGCCACGACCAGTGGCACCGCATTGAAGATCGAAGAGTATGTGCCGGAGACCAGTCCGATCAACAAGACCGCCACAAACTGTTTGATGCTGGCACCGCCAAACACCAACAGCGCCACCATGACTAGCATGTTCAACAACGAAATGGTCAGCGAACGGTGCAGTGTCTCCACCATGCTGCGGGTGACAATGATCTCAAACGATTCATTCTTGTAGCGTACTAGGTTCTCACGGATTCGGTCGTATACCACAATCGTATCCTGCACTGAGAAACCAATAACGGTCAACATAGCCGTTAAAAATAGCGCGTCGATTTCCCAGCCCAACACAATACTCAAGATGGCCATTAGACCTGCCGCTACCAACACATCATGCAACATTGCCACAATAGCGCACACGGCATAGCGCATTGGGTTGGCTGCTTTGCGGAAGGTATAAAAGATAAATAGCAGAACGACAATCGACGCGAAAATAACCGCTACCACCGCCGCCACCACCGTCTGGCTGGCTACGGCCTCGCTGACAGCAGTGACTTGCGTGGCATTCGCGTCCAGCGGGGCCACCTGCTCGGACAAGGTGGTGCGAATCTTATTAGATACATCGCCACCAAAGAAATCGGTGCGCACCTGCCAGGTGTTGTCGGCTTCTGCACCCAAACGGGTCACGGCTGGATTGCTTGCGCCATATTGCTGAAAAACCTGCCGAATTTTGTCTTCGGTCGCTGGGCCGTTGAACTTCAGCTCAAAGCGGCTACCGGCGCGAAAATCCACGCTGAGGCGCCAAGGCGTGTGGGTGGGCAGCGTAATCACGTTATAGACCATCGCCAACAGTCCTGGCACAATAAACAAAAGCGACAACAAGAAATAAACCTTGCGGTTGCGGATGATGTTAAAGATGCTAAACATAAGAATAAATTAAGAAGTATGAAGTATGAAGTATGAATTTTATTTTCATACTTCATACCTCTCACTCCATACTTTAGCTAGACTCCTAAGATTGCTCTGCGCTGCTCAGTGGCTTCGTTGGACTGGTTACTAAATACGGTACGCATAAGGGTGCGGGTGACAAACATGGCCGAAAACAATGACATGCCCAAACCGATGGCCAGGTTGAGTGCAAAGCCACGCACAGCGCTGGCGCCAAATGAGCCACCGAAGATGAACAAGATCAAACACGTCAGCAGCGTGCTGATATTACTGTCGCGGATTGATGGCCAGGCGCGCTGGAAGCCGGCTTCGACTGCGGCACGAACGGTGCGCCCTGCCCGTAGTTCTTCCTTGAAGCGCTCAAAAACCAGAATGTTGGCGTCTGCCGCGGTGGCAATTGACAACACAAAACCGGCAATACCGGGGAGTGTCATCGTAATTGGCCAGAGGATAAAAATCGCCAAAGTCGCCAGAGTAAAGAACAACAGCGACACTGCCCCGATAACACCGGGTAGACGGTAATATAAGATTAGAAAGACGCACATCACCACAAATGCGATGATGCCAGCCACGAGGCTGCGTCGAATCGACTCGCTGCCCAGCGTTGCGCCGATGTCGCGAGTGGTCTCGATTTTCATCGCGACCGGCAGCGAACCATAGCTCAGGGTCAGCGCTAGGTTATTTGCACTTTCCCGATCAAAATTGCCGCTGATCAGACCACCCTCGCGCAGGACTGCTCGAATCGTTGGGCAAGATAACACTTTATGGTCCAGAACGATGCACATCGGCTGGCCAATCCGGCTGCCGGTAAACTGGCCAAACGCATCTTGCGACGCGGGGCGAATTCTGAAATTAATTACAAAACCTTGCGCGTTGTCAAAATGGCTTTGTGCATCTTGCAACACTTCGCCGGTAAAGGCGGTGTTGTAGAGCCGACCCGGGACGGAAATACCCGCTGTCGCGCTGATGGGCTGTGCGCCGACAGACGTGCCCGGATACATCAAGGCGCTTGCCACTTGATATGACGTCGAGATGACTGTGCCATCCTGGAACGCAGTTCCAGCATCGACAAACTCAAGCTGACCAGTTGATTTGATCAGGTCGATGGCCAATTGTTTGTCAGTGACACCGGGTAGCTCGACCAGAATGCGGTCGGTGCCTTGTACTTGAACCAGTGGTTCAGCCACACCCAAACCATTCACACGGTTTTCGATAATTCGGCGCGCGTTTTCCATCTGGACAGGAGTCACAATGGCGCCATTTTCCATATTGCTGGCCAGCAAGACTTGCAAGCCACCTTTCAGGTCAAGACCTTGTTTAATTTGCAGGTCACGGGCACGGGCATCTTGCCAGAATGCAAGGCTTTTGATGAAGTCTGGTTTGTTAAACGGCAACACAAAAACCAGAGAGATCACCGCAAGCACGATCACAATCACAAGATTGACGAGGTTGCGTTCACGCATCGAGGAGTTCGTCCTTAAGTAGAGATTTTGCTAAAGAATTACAAGATTATATACGTCACCGTTACTCTTTTCCTCCCAGTCAACCAAATCCCGCCAAAAGTATGATTTTTAGCGTGCAAATTATTCGCTTCCGTCATGCCAGGCGGCTAAAGCAAAGTTGATCCTTTGGGCCGACTCGGACTCAGTCCGCGCAGGCGGACTTTGCCTTACTTAGCCGCGACTTTAGTCGCTAGCAGCCTGTCGGAGAAAGGAACATAGGACGCGGATTTTCAGGATAAACGCGGATTTGAAGCAGACATTTATAAAGAAATCCGCGAAAATCAGCGCGCAAAGCGTCCGCGTCCCATTTGGCTTTTCAGTGGCTTCTCCGACAGGCTGCTAGAGCGTTTTTGGCTTAGCGATAGTCGACGAACCGGATGAGCGTTTTGCTCATCCGGTTTTTTGTTAGATGCACCTACGCCAAAGGTGCAAACCTGTCAGGTGCACGCCGGAAAGTTGTAGATTATGCAAATAGCTGCGACGCGCACCTGACAGGTTTTCGCCCGCGCATAAACTCAGTACAATCACATCCATGTCTGTGATTGATGACATTAAAGTGCGTTTGGATATCGTGAACGTGATTGGTGCTTATACCAAGCTTACCAAGAGCGGTCGCAATTTCAAAGGGCTGTCACCGTTTCAAAACGAGCGCTCTCCATCTTTTTTTGTTTTCCCCGATACACAGACATATAAAGATTTTTCAAGCGGTGAGCAGGGCGATATTTTCTCGTTTGTGATGAAGAAAGAGGGCTGGACATTTGGCGAGGCCCTGCGTGAGTTAGCCCATCGAGCAGGTGTGCAACTGGAAGAGCGCAGCGAGGTGCAGAAGCAATCGCAAGATCATGATGTGCGCTTGCGGGATGCCAACACCCAGGCCACTGAATACTTCCATCGCTTGTTCCTGACCGCGCCACAGGCCGACGCCTGCCGCAAATACGTCAAAGATAAGCGCTCGCTGACCGACGAAACGATCGCCACTTGGCAGATTGGCTACAGCCTAATGGATTACCAGGCCTTGATGACGTATATGGCAGCGCGTGGATTTAGCGCACAAGATCTGATCGACGCCGGCCTAGTCATCGAAAACGAGGAGGGGCGGCGCTACGATCGTTTTCGCGGGCGCTTGATGATCCCGATCAAAGACGAGAAGGGGCGTGTGGTGGGTTTTGGCTCTCGTTCATTGGACGGTAGCGAGCCAAAGTATATGAACTCGCCTCAGACTGCAATCTTTGACAAAGGACGGCTGTTATTTGGACTAGATCGAGCGCGTGCCACAATTCGCAATGACAAGGGTTCGGTCATCGTCGAAGGGTATATGGACGTGATCGGCACGCATCAGGCTGGTTTCACCAACGTGGTGGCGGGTATGGGCACCTCGTTGACCGAAGATCAGTTCAAGCTGCTGAAACGTCTGGCTGATCGGATCACGCTGGCGTTGGATGCAGACGCGGCAGGCAACCGAGCGGTGTTGCGCGGGGTAGATGTGGCCCGCGAGGTACTGGACCGCGACGAGACGATTGCACTCGATGGGCGCGGCATTATTCGGCACGAGTCGAAGCTGAAGGCTGATATTCGAGTGGCGCTGCTGCCCGATGGCAAAGACCCAGACGAAGTGGTGTTGGCATCGCCTGATATTTGGCGCGCGGTGATCGCTTCAGCCAAGCCGGTGACCGAACACGTCATCGACATTGCATTGCAGTCTCTTGACCTGACCGACCCGCGCGCCAAGTCTGATGCGGTGAAGGCTGTCTCACCCATTTTGCAGGATTTGGCTGACCCGGTGCAGCGCGACTTTTATATTCAGCAGCTTTCCCGGCGTTTGCAGTTGAGCACGCGGGCAGTTACACAGGCCATTAACCTGAATATTAGTACGGCTAAACCACGCCCACAACGCACCCAGCCTTCGGCGACACCTTCGTTTACCGGCACAGATGAACCGCTGCAGCCAGACTCGCCGTCTGAATTGAATCGCTCTGCTCCACTTCTGAATCAATCCCGAGTGACTAATCTAGAGATGCATTTGATTGCGATTCTGACCTGCTCGCCGCCCTTGCTGATGGATGCCAATGTGGCGTTGACCCGTGCCAACCTAGAGCATCTGGCCATGAGCGACTTCATGAATCCGGCATTGCAGGTGGGTTTTCGGCAACTGAGCCGTTCGGCCATGGATCAACCATTGCCTGCTGCGGACGATGATTGGCTGGCCTTGATCGCGGACTATGTGCTCACTAATCGCGATGAGTTGTTCTTGCGCGAAGAGATTATTCAAACCACCTTACGACTGCGCGTCAGCAACCTGGCTCGCGAACAGGAATCGCTATACTTTATGATTAGCGAGCACCAGCAGGCGCGCATGATACCAATAGCTCCGGATGTGCAGGAAAACTCGGCCTCTGAGGCCCAAGGGAATACCGACCATTATTTGCGTGAATCACTGGCACTGTATAATGCCAAGCTTCAACAAGTTGCATCACAAAAATTACGCGCCCAAAAGGCTTTGCGATTGCGAAGCGCACTAAGCCCAAGTTAGACCCGTGAAGAGAACAACCACACGGTCTGCCGCCAACAAAACGCTGAAGCAGATCACCCGACCCATTCAATCGATGACTAAGCCCGGCGCGACCAACGTGCCTGGGAGCAATGGTCATCGCCCTGATACTGAAGCGGGAGAACTGTCTGAAGACCTTGAGATGAGTCAGTTTGACTTGCAAGGATCAAGCGTGGTGGAAGATGGCGCAGTGGACAGTGATATCGATCTTGTAACCGACGAGAGCGAAACCGCCATAGTCGAGGATGTTGAGCAAGAAGACTTGAGTGTCGACGACGATGGCGATGCTGAAGCGTATGCGCTGGCCGGTAGCGATGATGCACTGGGCGACATCTCGGACTTGGATTCGCGTCGCCTGGATGAGTTGGAAGTGGACGGGAGCGATCCCGTCCGGACTTATTTGCGCGAAATTGGCTCTACCCCGTTGCTTTCGGCAGATCAAGAATTGCGCACTTGCGCTACATTTACTGCCGCCTCGTTGCTATTTGAAACGCGCCGCAGCAAGTTAGATATATTCCCGTCGATTTATGACCACATGGTGGCGTCATGGATGGTCATTTTGGCTAAGTGCGCGGAACGCCCGATTGATCCACCTCAACTAAAGAAAGTATTGCTGGATGCCATGAACATGCCGGCTAACTACAACACGCAGGCCATGTCGGCTATGCAAGAATATCTGCGTATATTGGGTTGGGGGCAGGACAGCACCATCGAACTGATCAGCCGTCCAATGTTCGAGATTACCTTGTGTGCGATTGTGCTGCCCCCAACATTTGTTGAGGGTATGGCGGAATACGTAACCCACACAACACAATTGCCCGAATGGGATGAAGCTAAAGCATGGATGCCGGATGAGCGCAGTGCCGTTGATCATTTGGATATGGTGGATCGGCAGGCAGCGGATGCGCGGGATGCGCTGACCAAGGCTAACCTGCGGCTGGTTGTGAGCATTGCCAAGCGTTATATTGGGCGCGGCATCTCGTTCATGGACCTAATTCAAGAAGGCAGCATGGGACTGCTGCGTGCTACCGAGAAATTCAATGTGTGGCGCGGCTTCAAATTCAGCACTTATGCAACGTGGTGGATTCGACAGGCGATCAGCCGGGCAATTGCAGATCAGGCTCGCACCATCCGCATACCCGTGCATCTTGTTGAGAGCATCAATAAATTGGCGCGAGTGCAGCGCCGTATTACGCAGCAGCATGGCCGGGAACCCACCTCGGAAGATTTGGCGCTGGAGATGGACCTGCTGGACGAGCGGGAAGTGGCTGCCATCATGGAATCGGAAGCCACCGGCAAGCCGATTGAGCCAGCCTTATTACGCAAGTTGGATGCTGCGGTAAAACGGGTACAGCAAATCATGCGGGTCTCGGCTGAGCCAATTTCGTTGCAGACGCCAGTCGGCACCGAAGAAAACAGCTTACTGGGCGATTTCATTGAAGACCAAAGCGAGATGTCGCCGGTCGATTCGGCTACGTTGGAGATGCTGAAAGAGCAGGTGCGGGCAGTGTTGACCAGCCTGAACGATCGTGAGCGCGAGGTGCTGGAGATGCGCTTTGGGTTCCGTGATGGCAAAACTCACACGTTAGAAGAAGTGGGCAAGTCGTTTGGCGTCACTCGCGAACGGGTGCGCCAGATCGAAGCCAAGGCGCTGCGCAAACTGCGCCATCCGCATCACAGCCGTCGCCTGCGTGATTATTTGGCGGAATAAAACAGAACCGTGTGGATCTATATATAAACCTCAATCGGGCTAAGTCATGTTCTTAAATAGCGGTTCTGTTATTTTGCACTGTTTATTAGGCGAATTTGTCATCAACGTAACAATCTTGTACCACGTGTAACGTTGACAAGGCCATAACAGGCTGTTATATTGAAATCGCTCGCAGGGAGTGTTGTTTCGTTTCTTGTCTGACAAGTCAGACGTGTCAGATGCGAAAGGACACCCGTTCATAAGCTCATAATCATTACAGTGTACTATTTCATCATTCCGCTTCTTCGTCGTCAGTTTTTGCCATGAGGCGGTGCGTTGTTACCAACGCTCGTCTCGTTTTGCGTTTTCTGGATAGATTAAGAAGGCGTGTTTGTTAGGGGGGAATCAACACGTGACAACATCGACACAGCGCGAGTTGCATTTACGCGCAGAAGGCGGATCGTATACGCCGGATCATTCGGCCAATACCGCGGACGCTTCGCTCGGAGCGTTTAGTCAGCTTTCGCTATATATTCATCGTCAAGCCAGCAGCATAGGGCGATATGTGCTTGAACAGTCACTGCAAGCCGTCTTTGGCAGTCTTCCTACCATAATTGGTGTAGGTGCGCGAGCTGTTGTTTATCGCCTTATGCTCAAGCAAATGCGCGGTTTGGCAGCAATCGAAAATAATGTACGGTTGCGCTTTGCCAGCAACCTAACATTGGGCCAAGGCAGCTATCTCGACCAGAATGTCTATATTCATGCTTGCCCGGGTGGCGTGTCTATTGGGCAGCGGACCTATGTGATGCATGGCAGTGTGCTGCATGTGTATAACTTTCGCGGGTTGCCTAACGCCGGCATTTTTGTAGGCTCAGACAGCTTAATCGGTGAAATGAATGTGATTCGTGGGCAAGGCGGTGTGCATATTGGCAACCGCGTCTACACCTCCCCCCTGGTGCAGATAATTGCTGTCAATCACGTTTTCGATGATCCAACACGTCCATTTGTTGATCAGGGTATTACAGCGCAAGGTATCGTTATTGAAGACGATGTGTGGATCGGCTCAGGCGCGGTTATTCTGGATGGCGTGCGCGTGGGCACAGGCGCCGTGATTGCTGCCGGGGCTGTCGTCAACAAGGATGTGCCCGCGCATACGGTCGTCGGCGGTGTGCCGGCCAAAGTATTGAAAGAAATCACACCAGAGTCGGCGAAACAAGCACAGCTCGAAAGAAGCATACCGGTCTATCAATCAAAATCGTAATTTCATAGCAGGGGGGAATCGTGACAAGCTTAAGCATGTTGTCGGTAGTCATACCGGCCTACAACGAAGAAGACGGCATCGCATCCATTTTGGATCGCGTCCTGAGTATCAAGACGCAGTTGAACGCAGCCGGCATTGCCGGGCCAGAGATATTGGTGGTGGATGATGGCAGCAAAGATCGCACTGCCGAGATCGTTCGTAGTTATCAAAATGTGCGGCTGCTGCAGCACAAGATCAATCGCAATTACGGTGGCGCACTCAAGACCGGCTTCAAAAACGCGCAGGGCGACATGATCGCTTTTCTGGATGCCGACGGCACGTATCCGCCAGAATATTTTCCGCAACTGTGCAAAGAATTGGTGAATGGTGCGGACATGGTGGTTGGCTCGCGCATGGCGGGCGAGAAGAATGAAAGCCCAATGGTGCGGCAGTTGGGCAACTTCATATTTGCATCGCTAGTCAGTGCAATTGGCAACCGGCGGGTGACTGATGTGGCCAGTGGCATGCGAGTCTTCCGGCGCGATGTGCTAGACCGCTTATACCCATTGCCCAATGGGCTGAATTTCACCCCAGTGATGAGTGTGCGGGCGATTCACGAGAACATCAAGTTGGTCGAAGTGCCCATTCCGCACAGCGAACGCGATGGGCATTCCAAGCTCAGCGTCGTTCAGGATGGCATGCGCTTCTTTAACTCGATTATCTGGACGGCGTTAGCGTATAACCCGGTGCGCATTTTGGGTGCATTGGGTGTGGCGGGTGTAGCGCTAGCCACACTTATATTTGTGGCGTTGGTCGCGATGCGCCTGAGCGGCATCACTGAGCTGGGTCGCTGGGGCGTGTTTGGCGTATATGGCGCGCTGGCTGCGGCGGTGACTGGAGTGAGCTTGTTCAATTTGGGTGCGATGTTCAACTATCTGGTCACGCTCTTTCAGAAGCGCCCGATCCGGCAGGGTCTGTTTGGCCAACCGGTGTTTAAGCAACCGCTGGACCGCCAGTTTTGGTGGATCGGTGGCGTGGCGTTGCTGATTGGCGTGATCACAGCACTGGGCAGCTTGGCGCTTAGCTACAACGGCTGGTCAACCGACCGGCTGTGGTTGTATTTAGTTGGCAGCGCTGCGTTTATCTTGATCGGCGTGCAATTTATCATCTCGTGGATCGTGATGCGAGTGCTTGAAGAGCTGAGCAAGCGCGAGGCGGAAGTGGCGAGTGATTTGCGGGGAAGCGAGATTAAGTAGAGAAGTAGAAAGTAGAAAGTCACGAGTCATAAGTCCGGTGCTTGGAAATATGTTAGTTAGCATGTGACGCATGACTTGTGAATCGATTTATAAGCTAAATAAAACCAACAAGTCAAAACGGCTTTCATTCAGCGCAAAAGCCGCTGAAATACTATGTTTCGCCGTAGGTGTCAAAACCGTAAAACTTAGTTGGTTTTATTTAGTGGGGGGAAACATGAGCGAAAACACGACAAATGAACCTAAGGGGCCGCCTACGGGCGCGCCAAAAATGGCGGGGCCAAATGCGGTGCCAACACCACCGAGAAAGCAGCCGACACCACAGGAAATCAATGAACTGAGCAAGGTAGTCTTGAGTCCTGACGAACAGCTTAAGCTGAATCTCGGCACACGTGGGGTGCGGCCACTGCCGCCACCCAAATTTCCGGATGCAGATTTAGCGGTGCGCGCCAAGGGCATTCGCAAGCCGCCGTATAAGACCGACATCGTATTGGTCAATCCGCCAACGCCGGATCAGGCGATTTGGATTCGCAGTCAGCATCGGGTGGGCCGCCGCAGCCGCGAGAACATGATTTGGCCGCAGATGGAATTGGCCCAGATGGCGGCGATTTTGGATGAGGATTACACCGTGGCGATTATTGACGCCAACGCCGAGCGGATGAGTTGGGCCGACTTTGAGGCCAAGCTGCGCGAATTGCGCCCACGCTTTTATCTCACCCAGGTGACTGCCCCGACATTGACCAACGATATGTATGGCGTGTTCCTAGCCCGCAGCATGGGTGCGATCACGATGGCGTTTGGCACGCATGTGACACCGATGCCGCGCGAGACGATGGAGCAGTTCCCAGCGCTCGACTTTATTCTGCGCGGCGAGCCTGAACTGACCCTGCGCGAGTTGATGGATTTGATCACTGTAGCGAATGGCCAATGGTCAATCGTCGATGGCAAGATTATTAAGGCCGATGGCAAAGTTGCCGATGAGAGCGGTCACTTCTACCGCATGGTAGTTGATGCTGACAGCATGTGGCAGCCGTGGTGGAACTTGCAGTCCGTTGAGCAACCTATCGGCGACGAGCGCATGAAAGTGACTGCTGATCAATTGGGCATGTTACGCGGAGTGGTCTGGCGGCGTGGTGGCGATGTGGTTGTTAATTGGGATCGACCGTTTATTAGAAACTTGGACGATCTGCCAATCCCCCGCCACGACATGCTGCCCTATGAGAAGTATCGTATCCCGATGATCAAAGGGCCGTATACGTTTATCGTGACCAGCCGCGGTTGCACTGCCGGTTGCAAATACTGCATCAAACACGTGAGCTACCAGTATTCGATCCGCCTGCGCACGCCCGAGAATATCATGGAAGAGATACGCGAGCTGAAGCGGCTGGGCGTGAAACACGTGCATATGTATGCCGACTTGTTCACGGTCAATCGTGATCAGGTGATGGATTTGTGCAAGCTCATGATTGAAGCCAACCTGGGTCTGACTTGGACATGCAACAGCCGGGTTGATTACGTGGATGAAGAGATGTTGCACTTGATGGGCAAAGCCGGCTGCAACTTGATTTCTTGGGGTATCGAAAGTGCTAACGAGCAGGTGTTGAAGAAAGCGGCTAAGGGTTATCGACTGGAGCAAGCCCCACGTGCATTGCGCTGGGCACATAAAGCCGGCATCAAGAATTGGGGTTACTTCATTATCGGGTTGCCGGGCGAAACGGTTGAGTCTATTCAACAGACCATGGCGTTTAGCAAAGAGTTGCCACTAGACATCGCCTTATTCCATGTGGCTGCGCCATATCCCGGCACACCCTTCTTCTTTGAAGTGCTGGAAAATAACTGGTTCCGAAGTGGTACGCAGTGGGAACAAGTCGATATGGACAAATCAACTGTCTTGGACTACAACGGTTTGAAGGCCGAAGAGTTGGAATACTGGCAGAAGCGGGCATTTAGAGAATGGGCGTTCCGACCCGGTCCGATTTTGACCTTTGCCAAAAGCATCAATGGCATTCAGGTGGTGCGCTCGGCCATAGAGATTGCCATGGGCACATTGGGATGGGTAAAGTAACGACAGAATATAGACGATAGTCGATGGCAACTTGTCCATTGTCTGTCGTCATAAGCGAGATAAACGACCCTATGGCACACACAGCTCTACCCCGACACAACAACACTCTGGCGTACACTCATCTTGCGTTTCTAGGCATTTTTCTGGTGTCTGCGTTGCTGAGCCTTACATTTGCAACGCAGGCGGACACAGCATGGATGCAATGCTACGGGGTAGTATTGGCTGTGGCGTTGCACGGGTTGGTGTGGCAACGCCGCAATGGGTCGCGTTTGTGGATTGTGTTTGCAGTGTTGCCATTGGTGCTGGGGCTATGCGCAGTGTTGTTCACCGATTGGCAGTCACGGCTGGGTCGATATAGTTGGTTGGATGGCTTGCTGAACTGGCTACTGCTGGCACGCAGTGTAAGCGTTGGGATCAGTTGGAACGCACATGCTATTGGCGGGGTATTGGCAGTGTTGCTGCCGCTGCAACTGGACGCACTAAAGCGTGCGCCACGTATGTTAGCAGTGCCGGGGATTTTGCTGACCGTGACAATCGTGCTACTGAGTGGCTCACGCACCATCTGGCTGGCACTGGTTATCGGCATCGTCAGCTATATCATGCTGAGTGGGTTACGCTCACTTGGGCCAAAGATGCTTAACCGTATATGGTTAGTGGGTGTGTTGCTGGCCGGTGTGGTCTTCTTTGTGTGGCTGAGTGTGCAGCTGGCATTGACCGCAGACCAGCCGGTGTATAACGGCAGCCGGACACTCCTATGGCAAAGTAGCCTGACACTAGCGCGCGATTTCGCATTTACCGGTATCGGATTTGGCAACTTCCCAATGGCTTACTCCAGCTATATGTTGTTGGTGCATGTGCCATTTCTCAATCACGCTTATCATCTGTGGATCAACCTTTGGCTCAGCCAGGGTGCGTTAGGCTTGATTGCATGGTGTGGGCTGTTGGTCACCGCACTGAACACCCAACATAGTGACAATCCTTGGCGCATACCGGCGTTGTCCTCGCTGTTTGTTATGTTGGTGTACGGCTTGACGGACGATCCGTTTTACGGCTATGGCGCAGTGATGCTGCCTCTATTGCTGTTGCCACATGCATTGCTGGCTCCGCGTTTTAGACCAAATTTACAGTGGTCGGCATTGTCAAAAGCGACCCTGTCTATAGGTAAAGGGATTTTGTTGAGCAGTGCTCCTATCGCCTTGATAACGTTATTGGTTGCGGTGTTGCCTGGGTGGCGGGCGCACTGGCATGCCAATTTGGGGGCGCTGGCACAACTACGCACAGAGCTGTCGGTGTATCGCTGGCCGGATTATGTATTGCAAGACCAGTTGCGAAT
This sequence comes from Chloroflexota bacterium, assembly GCA_031392845.1. Taxonomy (GTDB): domain Bacteria; phylum Chloroflexota; class Anaerolineae; order J036; family Brachytrichaceae; genus JANMVQ01. The sequence continues at coordinate 11,039 of JANMVQ010000448.1, read as the reverse complement.
TTCGCCAAAAATTGACCTGACTCCGGCGATACAAGAATATGAAACGGCGTTGCGTCTTGACGCCAATAATCCAACCGCCAATGAACGACTGGGGCAGATTGAGCTGGCGCGGACGTTGTTGCCGGCGGCGCGCCAACATATGAGTGCTGCTTTGGTCAGCGCACCAGATCGGCGTGCGGTGCAACAAATGATGGGAGAGTTGTATGCGCTGGATGGCCAGCCCGCATCGGCTGTCGCGCTCTGGCGTAAGCTGGACGTACAGCAAGATCAACTGACAATCCGCGAAGCGTGGTACCGCAATGTATTGCGGGCTGATTCTCTTGCGGATCGAATCGCCGATGCATCGAAAAACATTAACACTCACTGATTTACTTATGCAGAAGATACATATTACTCACCGGACGTTACAGGTGCTGAAGACATTTTCGGCTCTGATATTGGCAGCTGTGCCGCTGCTGGCTGGGCATGTATCAGCCCAGATGTCGCCCGCGCAAGCTGGGAACGGCATGTGGCTACCCGCAGTCAATCTTTCACGTTCGGGCACGGCTTCGCAACCGATCATTGCAACGGGGGGCAATGGTCTCTCGCATGTAATGTGGTGGGATTCATTTGACGGCATTCGCTATGCTCGGGTGACCTCTCCCCTGAGTGAAACACTCGCTTTAAGTGCAACCAACTCAATTCCGTTGCTCACGATTTATGGCGACCGACAGACTTACTTTGACAATCGCCTGCGCAAGCAAGTAACTGAAATACGCCCACCCCGTGACATACGCTTGTTGAGCGACCAATTAGGTAGCGGACATGTCCTGTGGGAGAACCTGAGCGATCAATTGCTCTACTCAGTCAATCCGAGTGGTGCGATTTGGAGCCCGCCTGTCTTGTTAGAGCAAACCGCCTCAGCATTTGAAGCTACGGTGGATGTGAGCAGAACGCTGCACATTGCTTATGTGCGTGCGGGTGGCCAGTCTGGTTTGGCTGGGACAACGGGAACCGTCACCCAACCGGGTTTGTATTACCGCAGCCGGTTGGGTGGAGTGTTGTCTGCACCCATTGCTATTTTGCCTAGCAATTACTTGCGAGCAGAGCGAGCCGATGATCTAGCGCTGAGCATTGCGAGCAACGGACGAGACAGTGTTGTAGTTACTTGGTTTCAGCCTAGTCAGAATCAAAGCTACTATGTGGTGACGACGGACAGAGGCAAGACCTGGAGCCAGCCCCAGCCCGTCCCAGGTGTGGCCAACCGGTTGGCTATACGTAGCAGCGTGGCAGCCACCAGCCTGGGTGAATTCTTGTTGATTTATCGAGATGGCTCTGGCAATGGATGTAGCTTTAACCAACGACGTTCAGCGGATGGGGGTAAGACTTGGTCTGCGCCACAGATTGTTTTGACCGATGTGACCCGTTGCCCGCAGCACTGGCGCTTTGCCAACGCGGACAACAAACTATGGATCGTAGGTACGATGAATCAATCGATATCACCGCTGGCGGCCAAGGGCACGGTCAACATCACCACCAATATGCTGGCTGCTTGGGATGATGATCACTGGTCGCCCAGTGCTGAGATCAATTTGAATGCATTTGATGGCAGCACCAACCAGGGTCAGCAACTTAGTTGCTTCAATGTGTCGTTGTCTGGCAGTCAGCTTTTGGGGGTAGGGTGCGATGCGCGCGGTGATATTTGGACATCGAAGGTCGGCATCAACCTACGCGACTTGATGAAGGCTCCTGATATGGTTTGGCAGCGTCTGAAGCGTTTGTCGAATACCAAAGGGCCGGTAAGTGCCGATGTGGTTATGGCGCATCAAGCGAATGAGGTGATTGGGATGTGGGCCCAATCTGAATTGGCTGGCGCGCCCGCCAACGAGGTGTATCTATCGCGTTGGAATGGCACAGAATGGACACAACCGGCTCGAGTGCTGTTGGACGCACATAGCCGCTTTGAACAACTAGCATTGGCCGTGGCGCCAGACGAACGGTTGCACTTGGTTTGGACCAACGACCGGGTCTACTATACCCAGAGTTTTGTGCGCGATTCTGGGCTACCAGAAGGGTGGGCGAAGCCAGTGGCGCTGCCCGCACCAATTGATCACACCCGTTCTCCCAGTCTGGTGATCGATCCGCGTGGCAGCGCCCTTTATGTAGCGTACGCGGTGCCATACAACGAAATGCGCGGGGTTTATTTGGTGCGTTCCACGGACAACGGGCAGACTTGGCAAGCTCCCGTGCAAATTTTTGATGCAGCCGCGGCCAAATGGGATGGAGTGGATCAGCCCGTCATCACACTTGATGCCCGAACCAATACCCTGCACGCAGCTTGGCTCAAAGTGAGCCTGAACAATACGGTCGCGCGGACAATTTTCTATTCAAAATCGACAGATGTGGGCAAGACTTGGAGCGAGCCAGTTGAGCTGGGTAGTGGACTGATTGAAAAGCCACAGATGGTGATCTCCGGGCAGGATCAGATCTATATCGAGTGGCATCAGCACCGTGGGGTGTATGACACAGCTGTGCCATACGAGGCGTTTGGGCGCTTTTCGGCAGACGGTGGCGCGAATTGGTCGGATACCAGCGCCGTTGAAGGCTTCGGGGAGTTGAGCGGCAAGCCTGCGCTTGTCACAGATGCGGCTGGTCATATTTATCTGGTGGCAATGACTGAGAATACAAGTAGAGAAGGCCGGATGATCTTCTCGCAATGGACTGGGAAGAGTTGGAGCACGGTGGAGGGCCTGGGCGTGAGCCAGCGCTCTGTCGAGCAAAATCAGCCAGCGATCGAACTGTTGCCACAGAGTGGACAACTAGTGGTGTTGGCCCGCACCCAAGTAATGAGCGATTCTGGACAGGCTCAATTTGAGTTATTTAGCACAGCGCGGCTAGTGCAGCCAGTCGACGTCCAAACATTGCCAACGCTAACCCCAGCTACCCGCCCAACCACCAGCATAAGTGCGCAACCTACGCCAAGTGAAGCTCAACCCACGCCAGTGCCTGAGATCAATAAAGAGTTACAACCTGAACCCCGCATGGCCCCGTGGTTAATGACATCGGTCATTGGGGGAGTGGTATTTCTGGGGCTCGTGATTATTGGCTTTGGGTTTTATCGCAATCGTCAGCGCGGTTAAGTTGGATACCCTTTGTGAGTGATATTCTGAGCCTGCTTTGATACTCGGCGAGAAGGTTTGAATAATGAATATGAACACAATTGGGTGAAAAGCATGCAAAAACACAAAATAACACGACTAAAGTATTAGAGATAGTACGAAGCCAAAAAGAAACAACGTAATCCATTGCAGTTACGCAGCGCATCGACATGAACGCAACAGTTGTGCCGGAAGCTCACCGGCCAGCACAGGCTCTTAAAATGTGGGGAAGCGACGACGCGTTGTTCAGTTGCAAATATGGATTGTGTTGCTTCAAGTAAAGAGGGGGAGATTTAATGAAACGCTTGAAGCTAGGGGTAATCGGCGCAGGTCGGATGGGCCGTCATCATTGCCGGGTGTATTCGGCGATGCGGCATGTGGAGTTGATCGGAGTGTTCGACGCCGATCGTTATACAGCGGATCAGATCGCATCGCAGTACAACGTGTCGCGGTATGCCGAACTGGATGATCTGCTGAGCGAAGTAGATGCGGTGAGTATTGCCACACCTGTGGCCACCCATTTTAATGTGGCTATGCACTCTTTGCATCAGGGAGTGCATGTGATGGTGGAAAAGCCCATCGCCTTGAACCCATTGCATGGGGATGCGCTAATCGAAGTAGCACGCATGAACGGACTGGTGTTGCATGTGGGGCATGTCGAGCGGTTTAATCCGGCTTATCGCGAACTGCGCAATCTGTTTGGCGACATGTCGCCCTACACAGTAGAGATTCGACGGCTCAGCCCGTGGCTGGGCAGTTGTCGTGATGTGGATGTGATCATGGATTTGATGACGCACGACATTGATCTGGCTCTAGATCTGGCAGGTGAAATGCCGACAGCGATCAGCGCGCATGGTGTGACTGCGCACACGAACGACATTGATCATGCTGTGGCGCATTTGCAATTTCCTAATGGATTGATCATTAGTCTGACGGCATCGCGGTTGACGGAGCAGCAGGTGCGCACAATTGACGTGACTGCGCGGGAAGCGTTTGCCACAGCCGATTTGTTGCGCCGAGGTGTATCGGTGTATCACAATACTGTGGCGGAATGGGCAGTGGATGCACAACGGTTCCCGCGTTACCGGCAGGAACACATCGCCGAGCATATCCATGTGCCTTCGTTTGAGCCATTGTATTTGCAGTTGCAGTTTTTTGTGGATTGTGTGAACGAGGGACGCACATCACCCTTATCGGCACGGGCTGCAGTTAATGCAGTCAAGTTGGCAGAGAAGATTCGCTGGGCAGCAAAGCAGCACTTGATTGATCGGCGTGAGCCATTGGCACTGAGTGTACGTTAAGTGAAGCACGAGTGGACAATTTAGAATTAAACTCTTGCCAAGTTACTAAGACTGATTGTTTTTGGGGGGAAGAAAATTGGATACATTGTTAGGGTCTATGCCGTGTGCCGTGGCTTATTCTGTGGTTGCGCCGGTGTACAACGAAGAAGAAAATATACAAGTGCTATATGACCGACTCCGCCCGGTGCTGACGCAGATGGCGGGTGAATCGTGGGAAATCGTTCTGGTCGACGATGGCTCACGCGATGGCTCATGGCGTGAGATTGAGCGCTTGAATGCGCTAGATGCACGCGTGATTGGATTGCGTTTCTCGCGCAATTTTGGACACCACATGGCGTTGACGGCTGGACTGGACGCCACGCACGGCGCGCGGGTGGTAACGATGGACAGCGACTTGCAAGACCAGCCCGAAGAGCTGCCCAAGTTGGCAAACAAGATGGATGAAGGGTTTGATCTTGTCTATGCCACACGGGTGAGCCGCCAACATAGTGCAGGCAAACAATGGACTTCACGGCTGTTTTTGTATTTATTGAATAAGTTGTCGGATGTGCCACATGAAATCACTGGGGCGGTGTTTCGAATGATGTCGCGCCGTTTTGTCGATCAACTGTGTCGTTTGCGCGAACGTCATCGTCTCTTTACTGGGCTGACGGCCTGGTTGGGCTTTAAGCAATCAACCGTTGAAGTCATTCATGGCGAGCGCCACGCAGGTGAAACCAAATACACGCTCGGCAAAATGCTCAAACTGGCGTTGGATTCGATCACGTCTTTCTCGGCCAAACCGTTGTATTACGTTATGTATCTGGGTATGGCGATTTCGGCTATCGCAGTGCTATTCGCGTTCTATACCGTCATTCGGTATTTTGTGATCGGCTATGCCACATTGGGTTATGCCTCGGTCATGACCGCCGTCACACTACTCGGCGGGCTTATCCTGATGGTGTTGGGCGTGATCGGTCAGTATGTTGGGCGTATCTTCGAAGAGCAGAAGGGCCGTCCGATTTATATTCTCGATCAAGCGCTGGGCAGCGAGACCAGCCGCTATGCGCCGGGTGGCAAGGGCATTACGACACATGAAGTCACATGGGAGCTATTGAATGAGCGAAGACAACACGACACAAACAGCGATCCAAGCACAGACACTCAGGACAATCGAGTGTTATCGCGATAACTTTGATTCGCAATTGCTGGGATGCAATGCCTATAAGTTGTGGCTGTATGACCCAGTGCGTGACGAGCATGAGATCACCGCTTGCCTGGAGGGCAAAGCGGCCGATGCCGTTTTCTGCTTTACGAACTTTCATCACGCTAACTTCCGGGCATTGCAAGCGCTGGGGTTTGATCTAATCAGCGTGCGCAATACCTACGAAAAATCGATAAAGAGTGAGTTGGTCTCTAAGACCGACTCGGTCTATCTAACCCGCGCCTCAGCTGCCCGCGACCGCATTCGACCAGCCGATCTAGATGTACTTGCGGATGTGATCGGTGCGACCAGCCGTTATTACAAAGATGCGCGTATTGCGCAGGATAAAGCGCATGCGGTGTATGTGACGTGGCTGAACAACAGCATCTTCAACGGATATGCGCTGGATTCGATTCTGGCGTTTCAAGGTGAGCGATTGGTTGGCATTCATACGGTCAAGGTCAAAAACGGCGTCGGGGTAATCGACCTGATCGGCGTGGTGCCTGATTTGCAAAACGCGGGGGTGGGTCAGACCCTGCTCAATGCTGGCATCGACGTGATGCGCGAACATGGCGCAAGCAAAGTCGAAGTAACGACTGAAAATGAGAATGTGCCGGGTAGCCGCTTCTATCAAAAAAACGGCTTCCGGCTGGCATCAGTAATGTTGGTTTGGCATAGGGGGAATGAACAATGCAATCAGTATTAGTCACAGGTGGGGCAGGGTACATCGGCACCGAACTGTGTGACCAGTTGCTCGAGCTAGGCTACAAAGTCATTTGCCTGGACCGGGTCTTCTTTGGGGTGGATGCGTTGCAGGACTTTATAAAGCATCCTAATTACACCTTGGTTCGGGATGATGTGCGCACATTTGACCCTGCGATTTTGAAAGATGTGGATGCGGTGTTTGATTTAGCCGCCATCTCGAATGACCCGGCGTGTGATTTGGACCCGACCATGACCGAGGATATTAACTGGCGTGGATCGTATCGGGTAGCCGAGTTGGCCAAGCAGCATGGTGTGAAGCGTTTTGTGTTCTCGTCCAGTTGCTCAGTCTATGGGCATGGATCGGGAGCGGGGCTAACCGAAGATTCGCCGTTATCGCCGGTATCGTTGTATGCCAAGTGCAAAATCCGCAGCGAACAGGATTTGTGCAAGCTGCACGATGAGCATTTCGCGGTAACGATCTTGCGCAACGCTACGGTATATGGCAGTTCGCGGCGCATGCGCTATGACTTGGTCGTCAATCTTATGACAGCCAAAGCCTTTACCGATCGGGTGATTTACGTATTGGGTGGCGGGCAGCAATGGCGACCCAATGTGCACGTGAGTGATGTGGCGCGTGCTTTTGTGCATATGCTCAATCAACCCGTTGAGAAAGTCGGTGGGCGCGTGTTTAACGTCGGCTCAAACGATCAAACGCATCGGGTGATCGATATCGCCAACATGGTGCGCGATGTGATCCCGACGGTACGCATCGAGATTGTGCCCGATGACCCAGATCGTCGCAACTACAACGTGAACTTTGACCGGATCGGTCAAGAGCTCGGATTTAAGACCCAGTACCATATCTCCGATGCGGTGGCCGATCTGAAGCAACGTCTCACCCGCGGCACGATCCGCGCATTCAATGATCCACGCACCAAGACACTGGATTATTACTCCTGGCTGATTCGGGCCAAAGAGACGCTGGACGATGTGACGATGGGGGGAAGACTGTTTTAGGAAATTGAGAATGCAAAATTAAGAATGAAGAAAGGTCGTATTTGACGCAAAGTGCTTTTTCATTCTTAATTCTGCATTCTTCATTCACGGAGTGAACCATGGCAAATAAAGTAGAGTTTTACCGGCATTCGCTGGGTGCAGATGAAGCAGACGAAATTGAGCAAACCTTGGGCGGAGTGTTTTTGACGGCGGGGCCACGCACCAAACAGTTTGAAGAGTGGCTGGCCAGCTATCTGGGCGTAAAGGGTGCGGTTGGGTTATTCTCATGCACCACAGCCTTGTTTCTAGCGCAAAAGGCACTTGATATTGGTGAAGGCGATGAGGTGATTACGACACCGATGACCTTCATCGCTACCTCGAATACAGTGTTGCACACTGGGGCCAAATTGGTGTTTGTGGATTGTGAACCGCGCACAGCCAATATCGATCTCGACCAGATCGAGGCAGCCATTACCCCACGCACCAAAGCCATTATGCCAGTCCATCTGTATGGGCATATGGTGGATATGCGTCGGTTACGGGCAATTGCCGATAAGCACAACCTCAAGATTATCGAGGATTGTGCACATTGCATCGAAGGCGAACGCGATGGGGTGAAGCCTGGGCAACTGGGCGACTTGGCATGCTTTAGCTTCTATGCCACCAAAAATATGGCCTCGGGCGAAGGCGGCGCAGTGGCGGGTAACGATCAAAAGCTACTTGACCGGGTGCGCAACCTGCGCACCCACGGTATGAACAAAGAGGCGGCCAATCGCTACACCGACAAATTCCAACACTGGGATATGTTGGATCTAGGCTATAAGGGCAACATGTTTGATATTCAGGCGGCGTTGCTATTGCCCCAAATCAAAAAGCTGGACCCGAATTGGGAGCGCCGCGAACATCTGTGCCAGCGTTACCAAGAAGCGTTTGACGCTATGGACATTCAGTATCCATGTGTGGAAGAAGGCACCAAGAGCGCCCGTCACCTGTTCACGATCTGGGTCAACCCAGCCAAACGCGATGACGTGCTGACCGGTTTGCAGCAGCGCGGTATTGGTGTGGCGGTCAACTATCGTGCGGTGCACCTGTTGACCTATTACCGCGAGAAGCTTGGCTACACGCGCGGTATGTATCCCAACGCAGAATTGATCGGCGATTCGACTATTACCCTCCCGTTGTATCCGGCCATGACCGACCAACAAATTGAGACTGTTATTGAAGCCGTGCGCGATACGGTCCAGGCGGTTGGGGGGATTTAGTCTCCACTGCACCCCATCCAAGCACAGGCTCGATGGGGTGCAGAAGCAGATGAGCGTGTTTGAGGTATTGGTTTTATGTTATCTATGCAAAGTCAAAGCGACTTCTAATTTATTTTGGGCCTTCTCTCCTCGACTATTTCAGCGATAATTTATAGCGCTCGGATCAAGTCATTCTTGCTCGTTGCTTAATATTTTGCTTATATTCTTCAGATAGCCAGGTTATAGCCAGGTTTATTTGAGGAATTAACATAGATTGTTTAAGCTCATCTAGTTCATTGTTCTATCGAGGGGGTTCTCTGTTCATGCATCATTCATCTCAGCAGGTGCGCCGTGCGTCACGGCCACACCTATTCGTGTTGTTAATCGTTGGATTGCTTGCAGGCACTTTGCAAGGTGTGTGGACGTTGGCGCAAGGTCCAACGACTGTACACCGGGCCGATGCTATCGTATTGGTCAATCAAAGCAGCAGCACCTATAACGATTTCCCGCGTTACATCAAGCCGTATCTTGATCATTTTGGCATCCCATATTCGGTGATCAACATTGCCACCACAGCGCTACCAACCAATATTGGTGACTATGCCTTGATCGTAATCGGCCACAAAAGCGTTGATCCAACTGGCAGTTTGTTGGACAGCACTGAACAGAATTTGATTTCGACAGCAGTGAATGCGGGCACGGGTTTGCTGAACTTTGACAGTGACTTGGCCGATGGCAGCACGCCACGTTACTCGTTTATTCAGAACATTTTTGGCTTTGGCTACACTGCGTCGTCGGGCCAAACGGTGGTGCAGATGAACACTGCGCCAACCACTGGCGCATTTGTGATGGCGATGCAGGCAAGCAATGCCAGTTACACTTTTCTGGATGTGACTACACCGCGCGGTGTGATTCCTGGAGCCAACACAGCCACATTGGCTACATTGGGCGGCTCACCCTTCATTGTGGCAGCTAATTATGGCCAGGGCCGCGCGATTCAATGGACCACCTATGACTGGCTACGCACCAGTGTGTGGGGCCCTGTGCATGGCTTTGATGATCTCGTGTGGCGAGGTGCAGTCTGGGCGGCGCGCAAGCCATTTGTGTTGCAAGGGTTGCCCAATTTCGTGACGTTCCGGGTGGATGACAGCACTGGTCCGTACACTTGGGCGGACATCGCCTCTAGCCGTGGCTGGAAGATCTGGAACGGGTTCTTCATGAATGATCAGGATGCGCAGGATATAGCTGACATGCGCACATTGATTCAAGAACAAAAGATGACCGCTTCGGTGCATGCGCGTTCCGGTGGCAATTGGTTCTACTTCGATCATGTGACCGGGCAACCCTGGTCCAACACGGTCATGAACCAGAACTGGACAGACGCGACCACGTTTCACGCTGTGAATAACTTGCCAAAATCCAAGTTTGTGGTTCCCCATTTCTATGAGTTTGGCATTAATAGCTTTGCCGGTTTAGAGACCTATGGCGCAGAGTTTATTGGCACAGTGCAGACCATTAATCAGACCCATATTGGCGATATCACGCTGAATGGCGGGCCGTATTGTAAATATCAAAATCCGTGTGTGCCGGGCCAGGCGCCGGTGTACTATGCGGACTATCTCACGGTTCCGGGGCATCCAGAGTTTGATGGCAAATTCTTTAATGTGCTGACCGAGATTCGCGACAATGCAGGCTATGAGTGGTACCCATCCAATAATGTGGCCCAAAGCGTCGACCGGGGCGTGAAACAACTGTCCCGCGCTTTTCAGGGCATGAATCTGGCCACCCTATTTACACATGAATATCTGATTCAGCCGATCACACTGGCCAACTGGGACACAATCGTTACAGGTGTGCGCGATGGCATCGCCTCGTTCAACCCGACCTATGTGACTATGGACTACGCTGCGCAGTATGTGCGGGCGATGTTCACCTCTAACATTGCATCGAGTATCTACGATGCGAATGCTGGCAATTTGCAGACGGTATTCAGCGGTAACAGTGATCTGTCGACCAAGTTTCATGTCTTCTATGATCAAGCGGGCAGCATTCAAACCGCACTAGTAGACGTACCGGCATTTAGTGGTAGCACAACAGTGAATTACAACGTACTAAACCCAGCTACACCTACCCCGAATGTCACCAATACGCCGACTCCAACCAATACGCCTGTGGCCACCCCTACACCTGCCGATGGCTCAATATTCATCAATGTGTATAACGATGCGAATCAAGATCCAGTGTTGGCGACCACGACCAATGGCGGCGACCTGAACGTCACTGATAACCAATGGACGGAATTCCTGTTCCCGCCACGGGGCTATCCGGGGGTGTTTGCCGGGACTAATGAGAACCCGCCACTCATGCGTTTCTATGGGACGGTGCCGAACGGCACGTATACCCTCACCGCTAATTTGTATCGCAGCAATGATTTGCGTTACTACTGGGGCTACACCAGCACCAACCCACAGCAATT
>JANMVQ010000421.1:0-2144 GCA_031392845.1 Chloroflexota bacterium | reverse complement strand
TCGACTTGCTGATCGCGGCCATGTCCAATGTGTGGCGTGAGTTTCCGACTGCCCAGTTGGTTATCGCTGGCGCGCAGACCGAGCACACTGCACAGTTGCGCCAATTGGCCCATGTTCATGCCACAGACAATATCCATGTGTTGGCCGATTTGAGCAACAGCGAGCGCGCCAATTTATTGGCCGCCTGCGATGTGTTTGCCCTTGCGTCCGGGGACGAATCCTTTGGCATTGTGTTTGCTGAGGCTTGGGCTAATTACAAACCAGTGATTGGGGCACGCCGTGGGGCAATCCCTTCCATCATCACCGATGGACAGGATGGGTTGTTATTCGATTTTCCGAACCCGCACGACCTTGCCCAGCGCCTGATGCAATTGCTGCGCGACACCCCTTTGGCTCAGCGTCTGGGTCAAGCTGGCCATGTGAACGTCCTTCGTCAATATACTTGGCCAAAGATCGCCCAGCAATATCATGCGCTCTACGCCAGTTTGATCAAGCTGAACCGCGCGAGTTAAGAGGATGTTTCTTCGTCGCTTTGCCCCTTCATAGGGAAAAATTTTTGATACCACGTCTCAAACTGTTGACGTTTGTGTGATTCGGGCAGATGAGTCCGTAGCGTTTCTACCGCGTAGGCCAGATCATCTCCGCGCAATAACCAAACCTTGTAATTGCGCTCTCCATGCAAATACGGGCCATAGATGCGCCCGCCAAACATATCAAACAGCAAATCGAGGAGGCCTTCGTCACGGGTATGGATCTTGACCTGGAGCGCTGCTTGTTTGCGGTCTCGTGTAAACGAGCCTTGACTGACCAGAATCCCCATTGCGTAACCTAGTTTGAAATCGTCATTCATGGATTGATAGTGGGAAACGAGTAATCGGTCTCTAATCCTTGGCAAGAGCCTTCGCTACCTATACCGATTCTAGTGCGAAATGTTTCACCGAGAAGGTTTGACGTGAAACATGGAAAACAATGAAAGGCAGGCATAAGGCCTGCCCTTACATAAAAACGCGCCTAGCAGGATTTGAACCCACAACCCCATGATCCGAAGTCAAGTGCTCTATCCAATTGAGCTATAGGCGCCTATCTCTAAGCTGATATTCGAACGAATGCTCAGAGGTGCACTTAGTTTATCACGATTGACAGGCGGTTGTCATCCCCCTATGATTAGGGATGTGTTGCTGGGTCCTGCGCGGCGTAGGGCTTCGAATCCCGCCAGGATCGGAAGGTAGCAACGGTAAGGAGATTCCTGCGGGTGTCGTAGGAAAACCTGGCAACACAACCTAAATCAGTAATCATTGAGGCTATTAAGCCTATAATAATAACTAGGAATATCTTCGGACTGCGTCGTCGCTCAACTCCATCGCATTGCAATATCACTTTTGCATCGTCGTGATTAGGTGAATGTCTTTGGACCAAGCAAGCATGAAACGCGAAAGTAACAATTACGGTCGGAATACCGAAGCCGGAGAGAACGAAACCGAGCAGGAGAACGATCCAGACTTATCGGAGTTTGATCGTGCCTCCCGGCACCGCAGTGGATTGATGCGTCAGCGTTCCTCTTGGCTGGCGGTGCCCATCGTATTGGGTTTGCTGAGTCTTCTCACCGCAGGGTATCTCGGCACATTTACCACCGCTACTATTGTTGATGGCGGCAGGCCTACTCAGATTCGAACCCATCAAAACACGGTTGGTGCTGCGCTGCGCGAAGCTGGCGTGCAGACGGCCCCCGAGGATCTGGTTTCTCCGGGGTTGGATCAACTCTTAAGTCATGACGGCCAAATCAACATCCGACGTGCCAAACTGGTGCGGGTGCAATTCGATGGTCAGGAACCCAAGCTGGTGCGCACCCAGCGACTCAACGGCCCAGAAATTTTGGCTGAACTGGGTGTGCCGATTGGAGTGAATGACTTTTTGAGTGTGAAAGGTGCGCTTGCCGACAACCTGTTGCCAAATGCTTCTGGCAAGCCTGCGGCCGAGTTGTTTTTTCGCAAAGCAGTTCCGATCAGCATTGTCGAGCAGGCCAACACCACGCCAGTTCTGGTCAACACATCAGCTCGCACGGTGGGTGAGGCGTTGATGCAGGCTGGGCATTTGATTTATCTGGCCGACACAATCACCCCCCCCAGCAATGCATTGGTCACGCC
>JANMVQ010000413.1:0-10917 GCA_031392845.1 Chloroflexota bacterium | reverse complement strand
CAGCAACCCATTTGGCAACGTTGTTGTGAGTTGAATCGTTGTTGCCAAAGCTGGCCCGGCATTGGTTACAGTGATTGTCAGTGCAGCCACATCGCCATTGAACAACGCGCTTACCGGCAACTGATGGCTCACTTGCAGATCGGCGTTTGCATTCACGCCGACGCTGCTTGTGCTGCTGTTGTTGGTCGTATTCGGATCGAATTGTGCCGCAGCGACTGCTACCGTATTGGTTAGGGTTCCACGCGTACTTTCATCGACGCGTAACACCAGATTGATGGATGTCGTTGTATTCGCGGCAATACTAATGAATGTGCACGTTATTACCCCCACATTCGCTGCACAGTTTCCTGGAACTGACAGCACGGTCGTCCCGGCTGGCAACGTATCTGTCACTACTACTTGTTTTGCCGTAGCACTGACATGTGGGTTGGTGATCGATAAGGTGTAGGTCAGTGGCAAACCAGCGCCGACCGGTGTGCTATAGCCCTGTCCCACTTGTATATCCAGCGTATTCAACGTAGCGGTGACGGTTTGGGTATTGTTGCTGGTGATGCTTTCTACTTCATCTGCACTGGCATCGATTCGCAGCGCTACATCGCCTGCAGTGAGAGTACTGACTGAGATAGTGAAACCCACCGTCAGCGATTGGCCCGCATCCAGCCCAATCGTATTGCACTGTGCCAAGACGGTGTTGCACGACACACCGTTGCTGGCGCTATAGCCGATAGCCGACAAACCGATAGGCAGTGTCTCTGTTACTAACACATGCTGCGCCGCCGATGGCCCACTGTTGGTGAGTGTGATCATCAATGTGCTGAGATCGCCATCAAAGAGTTGTGTCCGTGCTAATGTCTGCTGTAGGTTGAGATCAAGCGCAGTATCAACCTGAGTCAACACGCTATCCGAGTTGTTCCCCAATGATGGATCCAACTGGGCTGAGCCAACACTGACGCTGTTGCTCAACATTCCACGCGCAGTCGAACTGACCATGCCGGTAAAAGTAATCGTGCGAGTGGCTTGTGGACCCAATGCACTTAACGTGCAGATGAGTGTGCCGTTATTGGCGGCGCACCCTGGTGAACCCGATAGGAATTGCAGAGCGGTTGGCAACGTATCTGTCAATAACAGTTGGGTGGCAGAACCCAGTGTGTTCAGGTTGGTAATTCGCAAGGTATAGCTAATGGCTGTGCCTGCTACTGCGCTAACAGGTGGATTGAGGTGCGTCACGGCCAGATCAAGTTGATTGAGCGTTGCCGTAATCGTCTGTAGATTGTCGCCTAGCTGGGTATCAGGCTCGTCGGCGCTTGCCGCCAGCACAAAGTCAATCACATCAGTTCGACTGGTATTAACTTGTAGTTGCAATGCAGCCGTGAGGCCGGCATTCGCTCCCAATGTGCCCACCGTACACTGAATCAGTGTGGTCCCGCTGCAAGTCAGGGCTGGACTAGCGCTGTAATGGGTCATGACCACATCCGTGGGCAGTGTTTCAGTTAGAAGGATGCCGTTGGCAAGCGATGGCCCGTTGTTGGTCACGGTCACGTTCAAAGTGAATTGATCGCCGCTAAACAGCAAGCTACTGGTGATGCTCTGTTGCACTCCTAGGTCAATCTGCGCGCTAACAGGCAAACTCAACGTATGGGTGTTGTCGCTCGCATTAGTTTCCAATTGAACAGAGCCAACCGTTGCGGTGCTAACCAAATTGCCGCGCACCGACGCTAGGCTGTTGACGGCCACAGTGATGGCTGTGCTTGTATTCGGCAGCAGTGTGCCAGCCGCACAACTGACTGTGCCAAAGCTATAAGCACAACCGGCTGTGGCTGAGACAAAGCTCACCCCGCTCGGTAGCGTCTGAGTGACCCGCACCTGCGTGGCGTTGCCTAGCATGTTTATGTTAGTAATCGACAGCGTATAGGTTATGCGTGTGCCTGCCACAACCGTAGCGTTGGCGCTTTGTTGGATAGCCAGATCAGTTGGATTCAAACGCAAGGCCAGCGCTGCGGCGTTATCCAACAAGCTGAATTCAAATTCGTTGGCCGCAATGCTCAGGCGATGGGTGACGTTTGCACCCAACTCGTTTTGTGCCTGTAGCGTTAGGGTGACCCATGTTTGTGCCCCAGCCGCCAAGGTGGCAATCGTACAACGCACGCTGCCAACATTGCCACTACAGCTCGCCCCAACTGCGCTTGCCAAAATCATACCGTTTGGCACAACATCGGTCAGTACTAATCCCGTTGCCGCCGATGGGCCGCCATTGGTAATGACCACCGCGACATCGGCCAAGTCACCGCTGTACACATCAGTGAGGGCCAACTCTTGCGAAATGTTGAGCGCAACCTGTGCAGTAGTCGTTGTCGCTACACTGGCACCGTTATTGATTGCGTTAACTGTTTCGATTTGCCTGGAACCCACGGTTGCGGTGTTGACTAAGCTTCCACCACGATACAACGGGTTCACCTGCACCACTGCTGTAAAGGTTTGGCTGGCTTGTGGGGCAAGTGTGTTGATTGTGCAAATCAGGGTGTTCGTAGCTGCGTTACAGGCCGAGGGTGTTGTAATCAGCGCTAGGCTGATCGGCAGTGTGTCGGTCAAGCGCACTTGGGTGGCATTGCCCACGGTGTTTAGATTGCGAACTTGTAACACATAGGTCAGCAATTCACCTGCATTGATTGTCGCTGCACTGGCCTGTTTGGTTAGCTGCAAATCGACTGGATTTAGCAGCAAGCTTAACGTTGCGCTGTTGTTGCTGTTGTCAGAGTCAGGATCACTGCTGCCAACTGTGGCTGTGCTGCTCCCTTGCGCCCCTGCTGTGCCATTTAGTGTAGCCGATAGCGTGGCAACTACAGTGCTGCCCGGCAACAATGTGCCAATCGGGCAAACTATGTCTGCGCTTGTAATCTGACATCCAATGCCCGTAGATATGGTGCCGCTATTCCAGACCAAACCCGTTGGTAGCGTTTGGGTCAGAACGGTGCTCCCTGATGCAGATGGCCCAGCATTGCTGATATTCAGGGTAAACGTGATGATGTCGCCTTGGTATAGGGTGCTCGTATTGCTAAGTAGACTCACGCCGAGATTGGCGCTGGTGTTTAGTGGGGTGGCCAGGCTAGCACTGTCATTGCTGCTGTCAATATCGTACTTGCCTTGCACTTTGGCAGTATTGGTGATGACTGTTCGAGCCAATGGAGAAACGCGCACGCTCACTGTGGAGGTCTGGCTGACATTGGTTGCAATCAACCCAAATGGGCAAATGACCTCACCGCGATCGAATGTGCAAGCGGGTGGATAGCCCAACACCGACGCTTCTGGACTCACAGTAACCGTGATCATTCCACCGTTACTGTGCTTTGGCCCTGCATTGGTATAGAAATAGGTATAGGTCAGCACATCACCAGCAACCGCAATTGAGGGTGTGACATTGGCCGTTAGGCGCAGATCAGCGGGTCCGTCTACTTGTGCCGTGCCAGTGACCGTGTTGTTGGGCGCATATCGCTCAACAGTGAGCGCATCTGCAACAACTGTATTGACCAATGGCAATTCCCGTGTCGGTATCACCATAAAACTGAACGTTGCCGTAAGCAATTCGTTTTTTTGCAGCGTGCCAAGCATACATACAACCGGTTGATCGCCGGTCACGTTGGTGCAGCTGCCTTGTGGCACCACGCCTTGCCCGTCATAGGCGCCGCTCGGTACTGTCGACGTCAGCACCACACCGCGCATCCAGCCTGGTCCTAGGTTGTTGACATGCACTGTCTGGGTAAAACGCTGGCCAGCCAGCAAGGGTGATGGGGCGGTGCCGACAATATCCAGACTTAGATCTGATGCTGAACAGTCGCCGAATACCGCTTCAAGATTGGCTGCATATACCAGCCCCAGTCCGCTGGCGGTAAAGCGTGGGGCGGCATTCTCGCTGCTGTCCGAAAGTTTCTCCAGCACACCGGTGGCTGGCTCATACATCATTACACTCGAAGTGGGTCCTTTGGTCGTGACCCACACCATCCGGCTAGCGTCGGCGTTTAGTCCGGGCTGGCTGTTGCTCGCTCCATTCGTATTGGTCAGCGTGGTTACTTGCTCAATCTGTGTGCTGCCCAGATTAGCATTGGCCAGAAAGACTTGGGTCGTGCTACTGCTAGGATCGGCTTGATTGGACGCATATGCCACGCGGGTCCCATCTGCACTGATCGCAATCTGGTTGGCCGTTTGGCTGTTGAACAAGGCGATCTGGGTCACGATTACGCCACCGTTGGACGCGATGTTTGCGTGATACACACCTGAACTCGTACTGCCTGCCGCATTTGAATTTGTTGCAAATGCCACTTGCTGCCCATTCGCGCCAATCGCAGGAAAGTCATTGTTCACATCTGCGCCGGTACGAGTGACTTGCAACATCTTAATATTGCCGCTGGTAATATCACCGGTGGGCACTTCTGCTCGGAATATTTCGCTGTTGGCATCGCTGTTATTGTTTGCATAGTCACGATCCGAAGCGAAGGCGACATACTGTCCATCCGTGCTAATGCTCGGATTAATATTGATGCCGATCGTTGATTGTGTCACCTGCCGGATGATGACTGCGCCATTGAGCTGGGTAGGGCCAAGCGCGGATACATCAGCGACAAATATCTCAAAGTTGCCATCAGGGTTTTGTCCGGTCAAATCGCGATCTGAGAAAAAGGCCACCTTGTGACCATCAGAACTGATGGAAGGTGCCAGATTGAAACCACCCAATACGCTACCAGTCGAGCTGGTGATCTGCGTATAGCGTAGCACTGTCTCGCCATCCAAAATCGCTAGAAAGACTTCGAGGTTGTGGTCAGGGTTGTTGGCGCTGTAATCTGCCGTAGACCAGAACACGGCTCGACTGCCATCGTCGTTGACCGTGGCCTGTCCGCTAATGCCATCGATCTTGCTTGTAATTGGGAATGCCGTGCATGACCGTGTGCCCTTATAGGTCGGAGGTGCACCGTCCACACTACCGATAACACCCGTCGACGCCAAAGTGGTTTGCACTGACAGCAATATTCCTGCTACCAATAGCACAGACAGCAGGGGCAACATCCATGATACTCGTGACGTTCGTGACATCATCCGCATCATTCCGTTTCTCCCTGCACGCAAGTCGGCGTGGCATAGCTGTTGCTGCTGACTGTTGATTCGCTCTCGCCACGCAATGTGGTGATGGTATAGGCGTAGCCGCAATCTGCCGAGTCGAGAATATATTCATACACATTTACTGAGAGCGATGCAACGACTTCCAACGAAGTTGATGCCCCGAGTTTCTTTCGGTGTAAGCGATAGCTGGTAACTTGGTTATCGTTTGCTGGTGGCCAACTCAGGGTTATCCGTTGCGTGCCTCTATCAAGTTGGCCCCGCAGGATACTCATCTCTGCCATGCCTTGCGCTTCCACACCCGTCATCGATTGAACTAGATTTTGTCCCAATGCAACACCGGCTCGTGCCAATGCGGGCAAGAAAATCTTGTGGGTGCTGGTAATAGTTTGGGTAGGGTTGCTGCCGCCAGTAATCGTGATTGGCATGCTGACAAACACCGGTCGCGCTATAGGGCAGGCCTCGCCACTCACGGTCAACCTGATCGCGTACGTGCCGTTTTGGGTGTATTTGTGAGTCGTGAATTGTCCGAGTTTCAAAGGTGTGCCGTCACCAAAATTCCATATGAAGCTGATACTGCCACTGGCGTTGTCGACATTGCCATCCACCCGGATGGTTTGCGAAACCTGCGCTGTGCCAGTGATCGTGAATGAAGGGTCAACCGGCCAACCACAAGTCAAACCGCGCACCTGAAAAGGTGGGCTGATGGCCGAAGCACCAGCTTGATCTACCGGTCCTGCCGGTGTGTTTGGCACCACGCGCACACGAAAGCGCGCATTATCAGAGATAGCCTGATCGGCCCCAGCGTCCCAGATAAATGTGCCGCTGGTCCCCAGTCGCATGGGTTGTGTGATCGGTTGAGGTGAGCTAATTGCGGCTGACGCAGCCAACCAGTTGCTGCCACCGTCCAGTGAATAGTCAAAAAATGTATTGGCGATGGGCGTCCCGGTGACGTTGGCGTTGCTCGCCACCCGTGTGCCATTTGGGTCATAGACCGTGTAGCGCACGGTGACCGTCGGCTGCGCAGAGCCCCCTAAAAGTTCCGAGGATGAATAGAAATACGCCCCTGCCGTCTTCCCCGGCCGTGGTACAAAGGCATACGGAGAGTTATTGGGCAGCGCCATCTGCTTTACAAAATTTGCACCTGTCAGATGGGTGGCCGGCACGCTTTGATTGGTATAGACCCCGTTTGAGCCACCGCCGCGCTGACTTACTGCGAGATCGAGATAACCATCGTTGTTGTAATCACCCCAAGCCAAACCGCTGATACGGGCTGCTTCATCTGAGCTCCACGCCCAGTCCAGGGCCGGGCGTCCGGGCTGGCTGGTCAAGTTGGCAAATACTTGCGCCGGTTCGTCCTCGTTCCCCAGCGCTAGTTCTGGATAGCTGTCGTTGTCCCAATCGCCCCAAGCGATGCTGGTTGTTTTACTAAATGTGGGCGATGTCCAGATGGGTTGTACGCTTAAAGTATTACTGATGTTTTCATACACCACGCTCGCCTCGCCGTAATTTCCTACCGCTAGATCCGGCATGCCATCGCTGTTAAAGTCGGCCCAGGCCAAGCCGGTGGTGTTTGAGATGGCTGCGGCTTCCCATGTTTTGACGAATGTACCATCGCGATTATTGCGAAAGATTTGAACGGGTTGGCCTGCGCTTGCTACCGCAAAATCCATGAAATAGTCGTGGTTGACATCAGCCCATGCAATTGCACGCGTTCGACTTACCTGCGCCGTTGCCCAGGTTGGATTCGTAGCAAAGCTACTCCCGTTGTTTTTGTATAGACTGAGGGAGCCGCCATCGCTACCACTGAGCAGATCTAGCAGGCCATCACCATTGAGGTCGCCAAATGACATGACATGGCGCGTACCTTGCGAAGTGCTGTCGCTCCATATCGCTTGGGTTGTGTTATTGCCATTAAACAGATACTCAGCGCTGAGTGTGCCGATAGCAACATCTAATTTGCCGTCACGGCTGATATCGCCGAGTGCAATACTATGTGGCCCCAAACCTGCCGCGATGGTATTGCCCGATCCAAAAGTGCCGTTGGTGTTAAAGCGAATACGCGTCGCGTTATTTGGTGGGTCTCCTGCGCCAAAGGCTAAGTCGAGGCTACCATCACCATTCATATCGCCCCAAGCGACGCTGCCAGATGAGACATTATCGATGGGCAACAATGTGCGGTTGAGACGTGGCACCACACTTGCGTAGGTGCGCGAGGCCCGGTCACGATTGGTCAGCGCCAAATCGGGTGAGGCCCCTGGCTTGAGCTTCACGGCCCGAGCGCTCCATACTTGACCAGCATTAGGTGACAGAACAAAGTCCTTGATCTGGTTGAAGTTGCCGGCGCTATAGCGATAAACTTTTGGTGATGAGTCGGTCACAACCAGATCGAGTTTGCTGTCCCCCGATAGCTCCGTCCACGCCACCGCCAATGGGGTCATAAATAAGCCTGTCCGAATTGTCTTGAACGTATCGAAGCTGGTGCCCCCCTTATTGTGGTACACCCGCGCCTGCCGCTGAATGGGAAGTGCCATTGCCAAGTCGAGATAGCCATCGTTGTCGTAGTCGCCCCAAGCAAAGTCATACGGTAGAAAATCAAACGATGCATTGACAACGACCTCGCTGTTGAAGTTGCCCCCGCCACTGTTGATTAGCACTTTGACCAGATTTGGAAAAATCCCCAACACAAGATCTGGCCGGCCATCGTTGTTCATATCGCCCGCGGCCAACGCCGTTGTTGTGCCGACATTCCTAGCGAAACAGCGGGTGCCAGCGACGCTGTCAAAGTTGCCGGTGCGGTCGTTGATAAAGAGCATCACTGGACAATCGGCATTAATGCTATTCGTGCTGCCGACAATGTCCACGTAGCCATCGCCGTCAAAGTCTGCCACCGTCACACGAGCCAATTGCAGTGGTG
The DNA here is from genome assembly GCA_031392845.1 of Chloroflexota bacterium. Taxonomy (GTDB): domain Bacteria; phylum Chloroflexota; class Anaerolineae; order J036; family Brachytrichaceae; genus JANMVQ01. The sequence continues at coordinate 2,894 of JANMVQ010000413.1, read as the reverse complement.
TAGTGAACATGCCGGTTTCGATCAAAGTCCCACCCTCAACTTTATAAAGGTAGGTTTGTCCTTCCGATTGGGGGGTGTTGTCTGTGCTGGCCCCGACAGCGACCAATTCGAGTCGCCCATTGCGGTCAAAATCCGCCCACTTCACATCATAGGCACGGCGCGCCAGCAACTCGCGCGCCAGAAGTGTCACATCACCCTTAACGTTGTGATAGATGCTTACACCCAGCGACGATCCCATCGCTAGATCCAGGTAGCCATCGCGGTCGAAATCTCCCCAGTCCTGGCTGATGGTGCCACCTGCATCTGCGGATAGCCAATTGGCTGTGCTGGAAATGCTGCTCTGTCCGCTTTGTGGTACGCGAGATCGAACGGTGATCGATGTATTGGCACTTGCCACGCGTGAATTGTTACCGATCGTATAGATAGCGTTCACCTGATTGCCAATATTTTGTCCATCGCGTTGCCCGATCACATTAGCCGTAAAGCGCAAGACGAAGCTATCGCCTGGGGCTAGATTCGCGCGGGTCCAATTGATGCCATTGGTTACCGTGACGATCACGCTCCCACCCGTCGGATCAGGAATTGTTACCGTATCTTCCAAGAGTTGGCATGTGCTCAGACAGCGCACATTTTCAAGCGCAAGACTGGGCAAAGTGTCAATGATGCTGATCCCAGTGGCTGCCTGTGTGCCACTCGTATTTTTTAATGACAAGGTAAAAGTGATTGCCTCGCCGTTGATGGCCACCAATCCAGCTCCGGCAGTGCTATCGATGCTTGTCGTCAATTCGATGGCGTCGACCGCCGTCGGCGCGCGGCTGATAGCCATTTCAGGAAATGCTGCAACCGCCGGTTTGCCCCATAGCGATACAACCAGTCCCAAAATAATCGAGCTGATCATGCTGATCATTGCATGCGTACGGAATTTTCTCCCAATTGGGTGCGGCATATTGTCGATAACCTGTGTGTCGGCAATGTGTGGTGTGGAGAGCTGTGTCCAAATCATGATGTCTTTAACTGCACTTTTGACTGTACCAACTGGTGGCGCTGGGTGGCGTTTCCGTCGCTTGCCCAAATAGATCTAGATAAACCGAGACAATGTAATATGACTGTCCGCAGGCCGGATCTGCCGAGGGGTCGTTGAATGCCCTTTCAGCCTTCCCGGACTGAGTTTCGTCGGCGATCCGAGTGAAGTCGGTACCAGTGCTGGCGCGGTATATTCGGAAGCCAACGATTGAATCTTGTGAGGCTTGCGGGTATTGCCAGGTCAATTGATTCAAATTGTCTTTGTACTCACCTGTAAACCCAGTGGGTGCAGGGGGTGCCGGACGCTCACGCAATTCCACGACGATGAAGCGTTCGACTTGCCCACCCAGGTTGATTGCGACCAAGCGATAGGTCTTATTCTCGCGCCCGAGTTGTACTGTGTCGCCAGGGTTAGGCACGGGTGCACCATCCAGCAGCACATTGTCTGCACCACTGGCCTGCCAGGTAAATTTGACTTTGGCTCCTGCCAACACGCTATATTTCAGAGTATTGGCAGGCACACTGGGATCCAATAGTTGGGTGACCTCATCTGGCACTATCGGATTTGCACCACTGGCAACTGAAAAAAATTGAATGGATGGCGGTGGATAGGGTGTTGATGTTGGCGTGGGTGTTGGCGTTAATGTTGGTGTCGGCGGGACCGGTGTGCCGGTAGGTGGCGGTGGCGGTGGTGTCCCAGTCGGCGGTGTAGTCGGTGTAGGTGTAGCCGGTAATGCAACGATTTCGACTGTCTGACTCGACACTTGATCTTTATTCGTTGCCGTCAATAGAAAGAAGGTGCTTTCCTTTACCGAAAGTGTCAAGCTACCTATAGCTGGTTGATTGTTGATCTTGCCAATATCAGGATTGCTGATCTCAATGTTGGTAAATTCTCCCTGCACTTGCCACGACAACACCACGCTGCCGGGTTGTGTTCCCTGAAGCACCAAGCTATTGGGGAGCACCTTGAACAAAACGATCTTAGGTGCAAATGGCAGCGGCGTGGCAGTCGGCGCCGGCGCCACAATAACATTTTGTTGACGACTACTCTGCACATTGCCATTAAACGCAGTCAACACATATGCGACGCTGCGATCGGGTTTTTGGGCAATCGAACCTTTCGGTGGATATCCGTCTGCGCCGCCAATCAGTGGCGAAAGGGTGACTCGGTCTGCGCCAAGCACTTCCCACTCAATCAACACTTCTTCGCCCGCAATGATCGATGCCGGTTTCACGTCGAAGCGCACGATCTGCGGCGGAGGAATAGGTGTCGGCGTAGGTTCACTCACTTTGATTGAGAAGTTCTGCGTTACCTCTCCATAGCGATTTTTCGCCCGTAATTCATAGCGGGCATCCCCATCTAATGTAACTTTGCGTTGGCCTTTGCTCAGTTGTTCTGGCGGCAGTGTTTCTGGTGCCCAGTTCGTGACCAAGGTCAATTCAGAAGCGTTATTGACCTCCCAGAAAATCGTGACGCTATCGCCGATCAGCGCATTGCGAGTAATGGCATCAAAGCGATTAACCGTAGGCTTGATCGGTTTCACCGCGATCAACCGCTCACGCGCGGTTGGGGCCAGAAAAGGCAACAGCCGTGAGAGCAAATTCTCGCCGCTTAAACGGTAGGTCTTGGTTTCCACGGGCTGAAATGCATAAACTCCAGTCGATTTGGCCTGATCCCCCGGCTCTGGATCGATGCGGATATTGGTAAAAGGTGAAGCGTTCCAGCTCAAGGTCAGCGTCTCACCTGGGATCACCAAATCTTTATCTGCATTGAACTCGTTGAGCTGCGGTCTAAATACCAACACGATAATTCCTGCCAGTATCAGCGCCATCATAAAGACCAAACCTGGACCGATCAGTGGCTTGCTATT
>JANMVQ010000381.1:0-10022 GCA_031392845.1 Chloroflexota bacterium | reverse complement strand
ACATTCATATGTTGCGCCAATCGTCTGAGTGAAATCAACGGGGCCTAGAAAATAGGTCATGGCCAACCGCCCCACCGTAATAATCAATTCTGGTTGGATAATGTCCAATTCGCGCGACAGAAAGGGTCGGCACAGCGCTTGCTCTTTTGTCGATGGGACCCGGTCCCCGCGTCCAACCCCACCTTTGGCCGGGCCGGGGTAGCATTTGGTGATAGCCGAAAAGTAGCAGCGTGCCCGAAAATCTTCTTCCTCGAAGCCAGCCTGCGCCAGCCAGCCAAATAACACTCGCCCAGCCTGTCCACTAAACGGCCGGCCCTTGCTGCGCAACTCAGCTGCCGGGGCCTGGCCCACCAACATTAGGCGCGGGCGTTGGTCAAACCCAGCCGGCTGATTGACCACAATGGACGAATGCTGCGCAAAGTAACCTGCCGCAGCGCATAAAGTGCAAGCAGCAATATCCGCTTGCACCTGTAATAAGCTAGATGGGAACATACCTCATGCCAAGCTATGAATTACGGATGGCTTTTCAGATAGGCCAGCACTTCTTCGGCGTGACTGTCCGGCTTCACTTTCTCCCACACTTGTTCGATTTTGCCTTGTGGACTGACCACGAATGTGGCGCGGGCGATGCCCATATATTTTTTGCCGTACATGCTCTTTTCTATCCACACGCCCATCGGCTCGATCAGAGTGCGTTGCGGGTCAGACAGCAGCGGGAAGTTGAGTGAGAACTTCTGGGTGAATTTGCTGTGCTTCTTCACATCATCGGCGCTCACGCCGTAGACTGGCACATTCACATCACCAAACTTGGGCAAATTATCGCGGAACGAACATGCTTCGGTGGTGCATCCGGGAGTATCATCTTTGGGGTAAAAATACAGCACATAGCGCGTGCCTTTCAAATCGCTTGCCTTTATCGTGCCCGCCGTATCTGACTCAAGTGTAAATTGTGGAACTTTGTCTCCGATCTTCAACATCAAACTCTCCAGGAATCGAGTGATTGCGAGATTGCGCCAACCACTTAATCACCCAATCACCAAATTAGTCACTCGCTCAATCTTTAATCTCTAATTTCTTTTCTTCGCGCCCTGTCGGCGCATGTTTCTTGCGCTTAAAGAGGGTCTCCGCAATCTGCTTACCGCGTTTGAGCGCGCCCTCGTAAATCTGCTTAATCGCGCCACCATTAATCTTTTCACCTGTGGTGCAGAAACGATAGACTATTTCGCCTGTGGCGTAAGTGCCGGCCCACGCTACCGCAATTTTGGGTAAAATACCAAAGCCGGGGATCAGCCCAATCAGTTGTCGGGCGGCTTGGCGAAAAATAAACCCGCTCCCGACGACCGCAGCCAATTGCGGCATAACGGTTTTGAAATCCGCCTCCAGACCCATCGCCAAGGCAATTTTGTAGGCCATGATGGCCTGATTCTTGGTCAGAATTACAAAGTCGGCCACATTCAGTGGCACGGTGGCGATGGGATTGAGCTCCAACACGCCCGTCCCAGTGGTGTAAGCGGCATTGGCAAAGGCGGTATCGTCGATCAGGCTACGCGCTACAGTTTCGCGGAAGGCGGGTAAATGGCGGCCAAGCGATAAATCATCGACCGCCTTCATTTTGCGGATCGCGTTGACCAAACACTCGATGGCTTCGGCCTCATTCAGCGTGTTATCGTTGCCCAGCGGCAGCAAAATGACTTCGGCAGGCAGCCATTGGCTGCGCACGCGCGTGCCTTGGGTAGGATTACTTACTTCCTCGATATAGCATACCAGCGTGGGCACTTTGGCTTTGATCAGGCGCTGCACGAGATCAATTTCATCGCTGTTGTGGTCACTTTCGCGGGTGACGATGACAGCGATATCGACATACCCGGCAGCCATACGGTCGGCAAAAGGCAGCGCGATGCTGGTGCCAATACGAGGCAAATCATGGCTGCGCTGACCACGATACATAAGCATAGCCAAATGCTGTGCCATTAAGTCGTCTCGGCTGATAAAGGCTAGCGTAAACGAAGCTTCCGCAGCGGCTCGCACAGGACGCACATCCACTTCGCGCAGCACATCAAAAATGCCGCTAAAACCGCCTGTAATGCTTGCTATAGGTGTACTCGCCACGTTTTATCGATCCAGAACCCGGATCAAAATCCGGAAAAAACAATGCGCATTGCGTAATGCGTGACTAGTCGATTCGCACTACGCAATACGCATTACGTATTACGTGATTATGAAGTTGCTGAGCCTAGACAGTTGGGGTCGAAGAATCTTCTTTCTTCGCCGCAGCCTTGTCTGCCTCATCACCCTGAATGCCGCGTCGGAACTCGCGGATGCTCTTACCCAATTCGCCGCCGATCTTACCAATACGGCCGACGCCGAATACGAGAATGACAACCACGAGAACGATAATAATTTCTGGTCCACCAATACTTGGCATGATAGTTTCTCCTCAAATCAAATTCGAAAATTTGAAAACTTGAACTAAAAGATTACACAACAGATTTTCTAAGTTTCTAGACTTTTAACTAGCCTAACTAGGCTGACTTATTGATTGTCAACGGACTTTCTTGCTTAGTTCACCTCTTGCAACCTCAATCCACTTCAATATAAGCATTTAAGCATTTAATGAGTGAGGCCATCACACCCAATCGTCATTCGCCAACACAACATATTTCCCATTCCACACATCAGTTGCCAGTCATTGGCATGGGTCGCTGGTTACAAATCACCAGCCACGCTCCCATTGCCATTGACTAACCACCTGTTACTAACTACCAACTATTATAGTCCCCTAAGCAATTGCCGTGCCTACAGCCAGCAACATGGCCATGAGCCAGACTCTAACATGACGCGATTGAGGCAGTAGCATTTGCGGCAACGCAAGAATTCCGAGTGCAAATGCACCCAGCGGACGGCGGGTAATCAACATCAGTCCGATCACAATGCCGGTGCCAATCATCCACAACCAGCGGGCACGCCCAGTTTGACTCATACCCGCAAACGCCACAGCAAAGCCCGTAGCCGCGATCAGAATATCAACAGAGAGCGGCGCAAAGAGCACATGCCCCATCAGCAACGGCAGCCCCACTGACATGCACCCGCGGGCAAGTGCGTGTGGCTGACCATTGGCCTTACTGAACAACAACGCGATCTGGGGCACACCGATCGCCACAATCGTCAACACAACGGATTGCGGCCCCAGGACTAACGACAACACCAGCCCAATCAATACCGCACCAGCTGTGCTGGCCAACATCACGCCATAGCGTGGCCAGAACCATTGTCGCCACCAATCCTGCAATTGACCCAAGCTGACTGACGCCTGTGCCGAGGCCGAGCCGGGCTGGGTATATGGCAATGGACGAAGCGGGCTACCCGCTTTCCAGTCGCGGCCTTTTTGGGACGGAGTGGCCCAATCGGTATCAGCGATTGTCGTCCAGAGGGTGTTCCAGACAATCTGGGTCAGGACCCATCCCACCAACAGGGTTAACCCCGCGTCTGTGGAGGTGATGCTGGCCCCAGACGCAATAGCACCTGCCAGCAAAGCCAGTGTCGACATCGCAGAAAAGATCAACCGCGGCGCAAGCACCAACGGCATTTCAATAGATGGCGACGCATCCGGGTTGTGCGTCATGCCGATGGCAATCTTGCCGGTATCTCCACCGCTTTGCGTCATGAATTAGAGAATTGTATTCCAGGTCGTGTTTCGGACTCACCCGTGTTTGACAAGACAAGAATTGAACCACGAATCTCACTAATCTTCACGAACAATTTGTGAAGATTAGTGAGATTCGTGGTTTACCTCGTTACATTCAGGAAAACCCAGAAAGCCTAGGGCACAGCCGTGGCCGCCGGAGTTTTGCCGTTCAGTAAGTAGTTCACAGCTGCATCCAGTTGCGGGTCACGATTGGCCTTGACATCCGCCGGTGTATTGACCACGACATAGTCCGGGGCAATACCGGTGCCATGAATGCCACGATCTTTGGGGGTAAACCAATGTTGAATCGTAATGCGCAATTGGCCGCCGTTGCTGAGCCGCTGAGTCGACTGGACTGAACCCTTGCCAAAGGTGGTTTCGCCGAAGAGTTTAGCGCGCCCATAATCTTGTAACGCCCCTGCCACAATCTCGGATGCACTGGCCGAACCGCTGTTCACCAGCACCACCATTGGGATGTCCTGGGCGATACCGTCGTTGGATGTGCTGAGCACGCTCTTTTTACCATCGAAGTTGCGTTCGATAACATACGGGCCTTCTTTCAAAAAGATGTCGCCGACTTCAACAGCCTGTTGCAGCAAGCCACCCGGGTTGTCGCGCAGATCCAGAATAATGGCTTTGGGTTTCTTGTCCAACAGAGCTTTGATGTCTTTTTCCAACTTTTCGCTGGCCGGGCGGCTAAACTCATTTAAGCTGACATAGCCAATTTGGCCACTGCCTACCATCTTGCTGGTGACCAATTGAATCTCGATGCGGTCGCGGGTGATCGATACCTCAAACGTTTTGGGGTTGTCGGCACGGCGCAGGCTGAGTTTTACTTGGGTGCCCCGCGGACCGCGCAACAACGCTACCACTTCGTTTGTACCCATACCGGTCACACGCTGACCATTTACTGACTCGATGGTGTCACCGGCCAGCACACCGGCCTTGTCGGCGGGCATGCTAGGATAAGTGCGCACGATCTGAATGTCGCCGCGCCCATTCTGCTTAATCGTTGCACCCACGCCGTCAAACGCGCCGCTCATATCATCTTCCATCACTTGGGCCAGCTTGGGTTCCACGTATTGGGTGAATTGATCGCCGAGCGAGTTCAGCATGCCGCGAATGGCGCCGTCGGTCAATTTGTCGTTATTAGGGAAATCGCCGTACCATTCGCGGCGCACGCGAGTCAGTACGTCATCGATCAGCACATTGTTCAGTTGCGCCTTCTCACCGCTGCGGCTGCTGCCAATGGCGGGCAGATTGGTCGACGTCCCAGACGGTGGAAAGGGCGATGCCCCGGTAAAAAGCAACCCGCCGGGTCGCGTCAGTACCGCACCGACCGTCACGCCGACAATAAAGATCAGCATGCCGATAAATAGCCCCATCAGCCCCAAGGCAGTGTTGCGGATGTTGTTGTTATGGGCAGTGTTCTGCCGTGGTTGGTCTAGCATGAAATACATTCCTTTAAGAGTTTCTGTACTGCTTAATTGTCCGTGCCTGCCTGAGTTCAGGCTGAGGCGTTCCCGCTGGTCTGGCAAAGCCATCCTTATCTCACCAAAAAGTTGGCTGTAAATTGAGGTGTATTGGCCAGCGCCACCCGCACTTCATACAGACCAGGGATAAATCCACCCTTGGGTGTCCATGAAACATTGTCTGTCCCCAGCCCCAGCCGGTTAAACGGCGCAGAGCTAAAACTGACGCTGACCCCATTGCGCAGCCAAGTATGACGCAGCACTGTGCCGCGTGGAATATCATGAAAGTCAAAAATGACATAGATAGTTGAGATGCCGTTTGTAAATTGCGTGCTGTTGTTGACGGGTTGACTTTCTGCGCCGATTTGGCTACTCACTGCCCGAAAGTTCAGCGGTTTGTTGGAAGACATCACCAGAGGCTGCTGATTAGTTGTAGTGGGCAAGCTAGTTGCGACTGGCAAAGGGGTTGCTGTGATTGGCTCAATTTGAATGATGTCTAGCGTTGGGGTCAATACGGCTGGTGCTGGCATAAATGTAGGTGGAAGGGTGGCAGTGGGCAACCCGATGGAGGGGTCAGATGTACTAGGTGTACTGTTGGTAACAACCGGATGTGCAGTGGGGGCGATGGTTTCGGTAGGTAGACGGGATGTCGCCTCATTTGCGGAGTCGGTCGATGTAATACGGGTGAGTGTCGTTGCGCTTTGGCTTGGCAGATTCTCTGACGGCAAAACGCGGCTGGCAATAAACAGCGCAACTGCCAGGCCTAGACACCATAGTGACCAAGCATAAATCCGGGTGGCCGTCCGATGGGCCTCACGACGAGCAGCGTAATAAATCGCTTTTTGTCCGCGCTGAGATCCGACAAGCCCCACCGTGAATACCATGATTGCCAAAAGCACAATAAAGGCTGCTGCAATCACTAACATAGTCGATGTCGCAAGCACATTCTTATTATAGTGATGTTATTTAGTGTAAGAGGCAATCGCGATTCAAAAAAAATTGTAATCGGGACTGATATAACATCTATTGTATGAAAGCGATGGTGTTGAATGGTATCGAGCAGGAATTACAACTGACAGAATTGCCCAACCTTACGGCGGGGCTTGGGCAAGTAGTGGTGAATTTGAAGGCAGCCGCTTTGAATCGGCGCGATGCTTGGATTCAAATGGGTCAATACGGGGGATTGAAGTTCCCGATTATTCTTGGCTCAGATGGGTGCGGCCGCACTGAAGACGGTCATGCTGTGATCATCGATCCGGCCTTAGATTGGGGACACGATTCGCGCGCTCAACAAAAAAGTTTTCGTATTCTTGGTTTACCTGATGATGGCACGTTGGCTGAGCAAGTATTGGTGCCTGCGCAGAATATTCATGCCCAGCCCGCGCATTTGAATGATATGCAAGCCGCGGCATTGCCGCTGGCAGGCCTGACCGCCTACAGCGCCATATTTTCTCGTGCACAATTACAAGCAGGTGAGCGTGTGCTGATCACTGGTATTGGGGCAGGTACAGCTGCACTTTCCATGCAATTCGCGCTGGCAACCGGGGCACAGGTGTGGGTAACCTCTGGCCATGAGAGCAAACTACACCGCGCTACTGAACTGGGTGCACAAGGCGGGGTAAATTACAAAGATACCGAATGGGGTCAGAAGCTGGCTACCTCCGGTCCATTTGACGTGATCGTTGATAGTGCAGGCGGTGATGGCTTTGCGCAATTGATTGAGCTGGCTACACCCGGCGGCCGCATTATTAATTTTGGCGCAACCGCAGGGAACCCTTCTAAGATCGATCTGCGCCGCATTTTCTGGAAGCAAATCAGCATTTTAGGGACAACCATGGGCAGCCCACAGGACTTTGCAGCGATGCTGCGCTTTGTTAGCGAAAAGAAGATTGTGCCGATTATTGATCAAGTATTCCCACTTCAAGATGCCAATGCCGCGCTGAAACGAATGCGTGTGGCAGGGCAGTTCGGGAAAATTGTCCTGACCCAATGAGAATTGCCTTCTTAGCTTCGCACAATGGCAGCAACATGCAGGCCATTATTGATGCGTGTAAATCTGCCGCATTGCAAGCGGTGCCTGCGGTCGTAATCAGCAACAACAGCGATTCCGGCGCAATGGCCCGGGCGCGCCAGGATGGTATCCCGTGCTACCACTTAAGCAGCAAAACACACCCATCCCCAGAAGCTTTGGATGAATCTATTTTGGAATTGCTACAACGGCATCGCACCGATATCGTGGTGCTGGCGGGTTATATGAAGAAACTCGGCCCACGCACACTAGCGCACTATGCGGGTGCGACTTTGAACATTCATCCCAGCCTGTTGCCTAAACACGGTGGACAAGGCATGTATGGAATGCGTGTGCATGCAGCAGTGCTGGCTGCCAGCGAGACAGAGAGCGGACCGACCGTGCATTTGGTTGATGCGCAATACGACACCGGTGATGTCATCGCGCAGCTGCATGTGCCGGTGTTGCCAGATGATACGCTAGAGATCTTGGCGGCGCGTGTTCTAAAGGCCGAGCACACGCTTTTTCCTAAAGTGTTGCAGCAAATCGCGATTGGCGAAATTCGGGTGCCAGGGTATGTGGCGTAACTGTTCCCCCGAACCTAGCGCGTCCCTTCCATCATCCGTCGATCACGGGTCCGCTGGCCTCATTTGGCAAATACAAACGAGTGGGCACGGCTTCGGGCGCAGGGAGTGCGGGGGTTAGAATCTTTTTGATCGCCCGCACGATCAGTCGTTGCTCGGCCACGCGCATGCGCTCATCGAACGCCTGCAAAGTATCGCCTTCGCTGATCGACACAAGTGTTTCGGCGATAGTTGGGCCAGCGTCGGCCTCGGGCATGACCCAATCGACAACCCAGCCGCCGTGGGTGGCTTGCCCGCTGCGAAAGGCCTCAAATGTGCGCTTGATGCCATCCACCCCGGCAAATTGGCTGGGCAGCACCGGATGTAGGTTCAGCACTTTGTCTGGGAAGTGATCGAGAAAGCTATGGCTGAAAACGTGCATCCAGCCCGCCTGTACTAACAAATCAGGTTTATACGGCTGGAGTTTCTCGGCCAACGCAGCGTCATACGATTGGCGACCCAGCCCGGTATCGGTAAATATCTTTAACGGGAAATACAATGTGGGCAGCCCGGCAGTTTTAGCATACGTCAGCCCCTGCGCTGCGCCGCGATTTGAGACCACCAGCACGATTTCGACATTGGGCAGTTGGCCATCTTTGACGGCATTCACTATCGCCTGCAAACCAGAGCCATCACCCGATATAAACACGATCAATCGATACGTCATTTTATGGTGCGAAGTTTAGCGCATGGGGGAAGAGAATTGAGAATTGAGAACTACGAATGAAGAAATATGGATTCGACGGGGAGGAGCGTAGCAATCACGAGTCATGAGTCACGAGTCTGGCAAACAGCATATGTGACTCGTGACTGATTGCTTCAATCGATGATTTGGACTTGAGTCTTCCCATCAACTCTTCGGACAATTTCGCCAACGATGTAACTTTCGCTCAACGCTTTCTGCGCTATGACGGCCTGTGCCTTGCCCATTGCTACACACATCCCAATGCCCATATTAAACACCTGGAACATCTCGTTGTCGGACACGTGGCCCAGCTCTTGAATCATTTCGAAGATGGGCAGCACCGGCCAAGTGCGTTTGTGAAACACACCCGCGAGGTCATTGCGTAGGATGCGATTGAAGTTATCGGGCAAGCCGCCGCCGGTGATATGGGCCATTCCATGAATGTCAACGCCCGCTTGGATCAGATAATCATAGGCAGGCAGGTAAGAGCGATGGGTGGCCAGCAGCGCTTCGCCAATTGTTCCACCCAGTTGCTCGTAAGGCTTGTCCCAGTCCAACGCGCCCAACACCTTGCGCGCCAATGAGAAACCATTGGTGTGCAGGCCGGTCGATGGCAATGCCAGGATGACATCACCTGCTTGCACGCGGGAGCCATCCAGCACTTGAGCACGATCAACCACCCCGACAATCGTGCCGGCCACATCGATCTCGCCATCGACATAGACACCCGGCATTTCGGCGGTCTCGCCACCCAGCAGGGCGCAACCGTTTTGTTTGCAAGCGAGTGCCATGCCGTTGACCACGGTGGCAACCTGCACCGCATCTAGTTTGGCCGCCGCCACATAGTCCATGAAGAACAGCGGACGTGCACCTTGCACCAGAATATCGTTGACGCAGTGGTTAACCAAGTCTTGTCCGACCGTGTCCCAACGGCCCATCTGGGCCGCCACTTTGGTCTTGGTGCCCACGCCATCGGTCGAGGCGACTAACACTGGCGATTGCATTTGCTTGAGCGCACTCGCATCAAACATGCCGCCGAATGCGCCGATACCGGCCAATACTTCCGGGCCGTGCGTGCTCCTGACGGCCGCTTTCATCAGGTCAACTGCGCGGGTGGCTTCGGTAATAGACACGCCGGAGGACGCGTAGGTAAAATTAGTCATTGTGTCATTTGCCATTGTGTCATTGTTGAGACGCGATACGCTTTGCGCGCTTTCTACGATCGAATCCCACCAATATCCTTCCGAAAATGCGCCCCGTCAAAATGAATGCGCGCAACACCCTCATACGCTTGGCGCAACGCATCGCCCAAATCATCGCCGGTGGCGGTCACATTCAGCACCCGCCCGCCGTTGGTGACGAGTTGGCCCTGGCGCAGGGCAGTGCCCGCATGGAAGGCTTGTACGCCTTCTGGCAGCGCGTCCAACCCGGTGATGGGTGCGCCTTTGGGGTAATTGCCTGGATAGCCTGGCGAGGCCATCACCACTGTCGCGCATGCGCCTGTCCGCCAGTGCACGTCCACCTCATCTAATCTGCCATCGACACAGGC
>JANMVQ010000334.1:0-10531 GCA_031392845.1 Chloroflexota bacterium | reverse complement strand
CCACCGGTGTGCGTTTATCCAAGGTATTGATGGCCGAAGTTGAATCCCTGCTATCGCGCTTTGATACTTTGGGACGCTGGTTTATCGACATCACTTGGAAGCACCTCGTTGTAGTTTGAATTCTATTTCTTGGAGCGGCCTAACCTGCCGCATGCGATTGATGCGTATGCAGCCCTACTGCAAGGCAAGGTCCCGCTCGGCGAAAAACTTCATGATGCCGTCATCGTGCTCGGTGGCGAGAGCGTGCGGGACTATGGACATCGATTGGCACAACCGTATCGGCGGAATTTATTGCGCAGGGTGACGGTGATGGGAGAACCGATTTATGGCGGCCGCACAAAACAGTTTATTCGCCGTGTTTGATCAATTTAGCCGCAGCTCCGCCAACATATTGCAGAACATCGCCCCCTGCTCGATTGCATCATCAAGCGCAGTATGAGTATGCGGCAGGTCCGCATCGAACCAGCGCTTTGGCATATTGCGCTTGGTGCTGTCTCGATAGGGCTTCTGTAGCAGCACCATCGCCAGGGTCTTGATATCCAGTGCTGAATGGGCGAACGGACTCTCGCCTGTGAAGCGGATCAGATACCAGTAGACAAACATGAAATCGAAAGCGACTGGATAGGCAACGAAGACGGGCTTACCCGGTAAGGATTTCACCCAGTCCAAATAAGCCTTCATGGCCAACTCCGGTGACTGTAGATTGGTTCGACATGCCGCCCACGCTTCGGGCTCGGTTTGCCACCAAGCCATCGTGTCCGGATGACCAACCACGCCGGGCAATGTTTCGAGGTTGGCGCTGAAGGTGGACAGCAATTGCTTGTCGGCGGTGTAGGCCGCCGCGCCAATACTGAGCATCGAGTGTGGCCCCGGGATTGGGCCATCGGTTTCGACATCGGTGCTGATGTAGGTTTCGGTCATAAAATGCGTTTTTGGACACCGTGGTTACGATACGGTGGTCGATAGCCTGACGCGTATAAGCAAATCATCCAGCGCCGCCCATGACGATGCGGATTCAGGCAAGGTCGAATGATCCCGCGCCTGTTCGAGCTGGGATCGCAGTCGCTCATATTCGCTTTGATGAAATGACAAATCGGCATCAGTCAATTTGCTCTTCTCAACCCCTGTCAGTTTGCGCTGGATAAGCTCTGGGATGTAGGGCAGCTTGAAGACTTCATTCAAGTTAAGCAGGTTGGCTTCGACCTGCCCGGTACGCATGAGGTGAATTCCCGTCAGCAATACACGGTAAACATACAACAGCGGCTTGACACGCGGTGGTTGCTCTTTGCCAAATAGCTTCCACTGTGTTTCGGCAAAACCCAAGTAATGGTGGGCATGAAAGCGGGTGATGCAGCCGGGCGCTAATGCTTTCAATTGCTCATGGATTGACGTTGTATGGACGACGAGCGGAGATAGCAACTGCTCCAGCACATAGCCATTGCGTTTGAGCATCAGACCAATGAACTTCCTCAGATCATGGGTAACAAGATCGATCTCCATGCCGTTGTCGATCTCCTCTGATTCAATCGTCTCACGGGCATCGCTCAGACCCACCAGTTCTTTGACTGGCAACAGGTGAACGCCACGCAAGTCGTAGTCTGAGTCTGGCGATGGAAACCCATACAAATGTGCCCCGCTGATTGTGGCAAAGATCAATGGGTAAGGATGTGTCTTGATTTTGTTAAGGAGTCGGTTGTCGTATGTCATGGTGATACTGCGCTTCGACGCGCTCTGATTAAAAATGAGTTCGCCCAAGCGCTGTCGGGTTGATCCGGCAACTTTGTCGTCGCGAATGCGGCGTCGAATTCAAGTGCCAGTTCAGTTTGCCATTTCTCTACTTCCTGCCAAGCCATTTGGCCATACTTGATCTGCATGAGGCGGTCGCGATAGGTCGACATATCAACCTGAATCGTGCCCTCCTTTAGCACCTGTGTCCCGGCAATCTGCAGCCGGATCAAATGCATGGCATGCTTCCACCGAATTTGTCCACGCGTGCGTAGGTCCATCTCCAGTCGTCTAAATTGTGACTGCACATAGCCCTGATACGTCTCGTAGACCTGTTTCGACAGAAAGCGATCTCGCATGGCCAATAACTCTTGTGCCAGCGGCGTGGCAAATTCTACAAGGGGTGTATACAAGGACTCTAGAATATTGGGGTTGGCTTTCAGCGCAAGTGTGATGAATTTCTGCAACTCCCAATAGCACTCCTGGGCCGCCTCGTTCTCCAGTTGCTCAGGCACGCCCACAAGCGACCAGTGCAGCTCCGCAGGTGGCAAGTAAATACCGCGCCGATCCGTATCGGAATCGGCATCGTCCAGGCCATAGGCCCGTGAGCCAATGACACAGCGATAGATGATGTTTTGCCACAAGATATTTGTCATGTGTTCAGTCAATAATCCTGACCCGTAGGTAGTACCCAGTGCTGTAACTCACAAACGCGGATCCACCGGCTCGCTCTCCAACGCCAACACCCCAAAGACGCATTCATGCACGCGTCGCAGCGGCTCGCGTCGGACGAAGCGCTCCGGAGACTCGATGCCCAGCGCAAACTCACGCAGCGCTAGGCCACGCTTGGTTCCCAACCCGCGTGAACGCAGGCGCGCCAAATGCTCCAGCGCGGTGTATTCTGGACCATAGATGATGCGGAGATACTCGCGCCTGCGACACTTGACCGCCGGTTGCAGCAAGCCGCGTTGGCCTTTAACGACGAAGTCCATCGGTTTGACCACCATGCCCTCGCCGCCGCGCTCGGTCAGCTCGAACCACCAGCGGATGCCCGCTTCCATACTGGCTGGATCAGCGGTGTCGACAACCAGATGGCGTGTCAGATGCAGCGGCGCGCCAACGCCTTGCCCGGCGGTGACCAGCCGTCCAATTACGTCTAGATGCCAAGTGTGATTTTTGTCGACATGCACCGCACCCTCGGTTGCCAACACATGAAATGGAGCCAGCTTGAGATCGCTTAAGCTGGTCACCGGCCAGCAATAACGCTGATAGGCCGCGACATACTGCTGCACGTTGTGTTCGCGTTCTTGAAAGTTGGCGTGTAGTGGCTCGGCCACTGGACCTGCGCTACGAATAGTCTGCATCACCTCACGCATGGCCGCATTCGAGGCTGCACCAGTGGCGGCATATTGGCTGCGTAGCAGGCCCTGCGCTTTGGCCGACCAGGGCATTAACTCGCAGTCGAGCACGACCCAATCTGTTTTGAACTCCTCCCAGAAGCCCGCCTCGGTGAGCGCACGCCGCAACGTATCCAGCAAGGCATTTTCCATTGTGGCCTCATCAAAAAAGCGCCGACCGGTGCGGGTATAGACGATGCCAATATTATTGTCGTCGGTATTGGCAATCCCAAAACGTCGGCGCGCGGCGTCACCATCACGGCAGACCACCACCACCACCGCGCGCGAGCCCATGTGCTTCTCTTGGCAGATGACTTGAGCGATGCACTCGTTGCGGTAATAGCCCAGTGCCTCAGCGGGATGTTCCAATAGACCAGGTTCATGACTGGTCTCAGACGGCGACATCGTCGGGGGCAGATAGACCAACCACTTGGGGTTAGCCGCAAACCGACTCATCACTTCCAGCGCAGCGGTGGCCTGCTCGGCGCGAATGATGACATTGCGTTGTAGGCGGGTGCTGATGATGCGTTTGCCGATTACGTCGGCCAGCTCCAACACATCATCTTGCTCCTGCTGCGCCGACAGGGCTGGCGTTTGGGTGAGAAACGTGCGCACCGATTCGGCATAGGTCTGTTGGGCTGGGACCGAAACCAACTCTCGCTCGGGATAGCGCAGTGCAGTAAGTTGGCCACCAAACACGCAACCAGTGTCGATGTTGATGGTGTGGTTGAGCCACTCGGCATCCGGCACAGGTGTGTGGCCATACACCACCATCGCCTTGCCACGATATTCAATGGCCCAGTTGTAGCGCACCGGAAAGCCAAACTCATCAATTTCACCGGTGGTTTCGCCATACAGGCAGAAGTCACGCACCGCACCCGAGCCACGCCCTTGCAGCTCGGCCTTCAAGCCGGCATGCGCGACCACCAGATTGCCATCATCCAACACGTAGTGGCTGATCAGGCCATCCAGAAATTTGGCCACTTGCGCTTTGAATTCTAGTGGCTCGGTTTCCAGTTGGGCCAGCGTCTCAGCCAAGCCATGCCGAATCTGCACATCCTTGCCTTTAAGCTTGCGCTGCAGCTTGATGTCGTGATTACCCGGCACGCATAGCGCCCGGCCCGCTTCGACCATGCCCATCACGAGTCGCAGCACATCTGGCACGCGGGGGCCACGATCCACCAAATCGCCGAGAAAGATGACCCGACGACCGGCAGGGTGATGCCATGCATTTGATGAGGAGATGAGTGGGTGAGGCGATGAGGAGTTGTTCACCTCATCGCCCTCGCTCCTCATCGCCTCATCAGGCACATAGCCTAGCTTAGCAAACAGCTCAACCAACTCGTCGTAACAGCCATGAATATCCCCGATGATGTCAAAGGGGCCATGGTCTGTTTTGCAGTTGTTCCAAAGTGGGGTGCGGGTAATGGAAACATTCGCTACATCGTCGAGTGTGCGCAGTTCATGCACATAGCGAAAGCCTTCGCGCTGCAGACTGCGCAGCCCGCGCCGCATCTCGCTAACTTGGCGGTGGACCACATGCGGACCAAACTGTCGGTCGGGCCGCTGTGCGTTGCGCTCCAGACAGATTTTCTCTGGCAGATTGAACACAATCGCCACAGGCAAGCAGTGAAGCTGGCGCGCCAAATCAATCAGCGCTTTGCGCGATTCCGGTTGCACATTGGTAGCGTCCACCACCGTCAGCTTCATGCCAGCCAAGCGCTTGGTCATGATGAAGTGCACCAAGTCGAAAGCGTCGTTGGTCGCGGCTTGGTTGTTTTCATCGTCGGACACCAGTCCACGGCATTGATCAGACGAGACAATCTCGGTCGCTTTGAAATGGGTGCGGGCAAAGGTCGATTTGCCTGAGCCCGATGGTCCAATCAGAACGACCAGGGCAAACTCCGGGATGTCAATGTTCATGATGTTTTAGATGTGTCTCTCTCGAAAATAGCCATTTGTGACGGCGCACCGATGGCCTCATCGTGCGGCCCAATGCCAGAGAACTGCACCGCATAGCCAAAGCGCTCGGCAATGGCCGCACCCCAAGCTTCGAACTGGGCACGAGTCCATTCAAACCGATGATCCTTGTGTCGGAATTGCCCCGCGTGCAGGGTCTCAAACTTGACGTTGTATTCGGCGTTGGGTGTGGTGATCACGATTAGACTCGGTCTGGCGAATTCAAACGCCACTCGCTCAAATGCCGCTAAGCGCGGTGGATCAAGGTGCTCGATGACCTCGACGATGGCAGCGGCATCATAATTCTCCAGTCGCCGGTCGCGATACATCAATGAGCCATGGATAAGGGCAATCCGTTGGCGCTGCATCGGTGGTAGCTGGTCCAAGCGCAACCGTTCGTGCGCGGTCTCAAGCGACCGTATGGAAACATCCATCCCCAGAATATGCTCAAACGATCGGTCTTCCAACAGTTTGCGTAAGAGTTGCCCTTCGCCACAGCCCAGATCCAACACGCGCTTGGCCTGTGCCCCTTTAAGCTTGGCCAAGACCGCATTCAACCGCTGTTGGTGCAGGCTGATCGCAGGGGCGGCAGCCTCGACTGACGGTTGCGCAACAACACTGGCTTCTAGGCGTTGCTCATCCGCAGTTTTTACCTCGGCGGTTTCAACCTCGTCTTCCGCCGTGTCGCTCGTCTCAGTCAATCGGGTTAATGCATCTTGGGTTAGGCGCTTTTTGTAACGCAGATAGCGACGCGTGATCAGCTCGCGTTCAGGGTGGCTGGCCAGCCAGTCTTCACCACGCCGCAGCAGCTTTTCGACTTCATCGCTACCGACAAAGTAATGTTTCTCGTCATCCAGCACCGGGATGAGCACATAGAGATGGGTCAGCAGTGTGCTGAGCGTGGTGGTGCCGGCCAAAGTCACCGTGAAATATCGGCTGGGTCCCCAGTCGCTAAACTTCGAATCCAGCGGATGCTGTTCCACAGTAATCGCATATCCCAGCGGCTCAAACAACTGGCGCAGTAGTACCTCTCCGCCCCGACAGGGCAGCACCGCCAGTTTGGCTTCCAATGGGATGGGGGTCTGCACCAGCTCAGGGTGATCTTTGCAGCGACCTGCCAGCGCAGTGCCAAGAACATCCCCAATCGCCACACTCAAGAATGACGAGGCGACATAGGGGCGGTCGTTGACATATTGCTCAAGTAACCCACCTTCGCTTGAGCCAGCGCGTCCGCGCACCAGCCCAATTGGATCCACATCCAGCAGCAGCGCCGCCGTACACCGTGTCTCCGAAACCTCAGGATAGAAGACGTGCGCTTTGCCAAAGTTAAGTTCGAAAGTTTGGAGCTTGGCCGGATGTTTGGCCAGCAGATAGCCCAAGTCTGTCGCTGGCGTGTGGGTGGTGGTCAGGGTTAACAACATGTGGTCACTACTATGAATTGAACTGCCGATGATGGTTGCGGCAAAAGTATAGACGGAGACAGCAGGACTCGAACCTGCATGACTGCTAAGTCGGACGGTATAGCAAACCGTTGCGCTACCCATTACGCCATGTCTCCAAGTGATGAAGCATGCGCTGCCAGGGACTTGAACCCTGAAGCCTGAAGGCATCCGATTTACAGTCGGAGTCGGTTGCCACTACCGAAATGCAGCACTCAATTAGTCTCATGCAATTTGCAAGAGACAAGCCGGGATAGCGGGGATAGCGGGGATCGAACCCGCGACCTTTTCTTTGACAAAGAAACGCGCTAACCAACTGCGCTATACCCCCGAGAGGAAAAACAAAACCGGGCGATTCATCCGCGTGAATCGCCCGGTTATCAGTCGGTCAGTGCATTCAGCTCAGCCGTCCATATCCGTAAACGATTCACGCGACATATCGCTAATCGATATGCCGTGATCGGGTGAATAGGAGAAACTGAGATTGAAATTGCGTGTCATTGTCATTACGGGGATGACGATAGTGACCAAAAACCAAATGTCAATAGGCCGAGCGAGAAATCCGTATTTTTCCGGGTGATCCGTTTGGCTCATGCAAAGACGCTGAGACGCAAAGACTTTTTGTTTCTTTGCGTGAGATAGCCATTCCGCTTTCGGATGACTTGGATGAATTTTGCAAATAGCCTTCTCAATCTATTGACAGCGCCAGTCAAATTTGTTACTGTCTTCTACGCAATGATTCGCTTTGTGATAGGGACCGTCGGTATGAAAGGCAACCGCCATCTGGGGATGGGCGGTCATAGCCTTCTTCCCGGCGTTTGCCTGTTTCAAGATGCATTGCGTGCACGATAGATAGAGATTTATCAAGCCCACAAATACAAACGAGCAGGTTATTCACCTGCTCGTTTTTGTTTTTCGCTTCCGAGTTAAGCATATCGGCAAGCCAAGCCGTGCATTGTATTGAGTCAATATCTGATATGCAGGAGTAGCTCAGTGGTAAGAGTGCTGCGTTGCCAACGTGGAAGTCGCCGGTTCGAATCCGGCCTCCTGCCTCAACAACTGAATACGCAGGTGTAGTTCAACGGCAGAATATCGCGCTTCCAACGCGAAGACGAAGGTTCGATTCCATCCACCTGCCTGTTGCCGACGTAACTCAATGGTAGAGCAGCTGTCTCATACGCAGCCTCGTGTGGGTTCCGCGAAGCGCCCACTATCGGCATCGCTATGTTGGTTTATCTTGGTGGGCGTAGCTCAATTGGCAAGAGTGCTGCTCTGTGAAAGCAGATCGTGTGGGTTCGAACCCCATCGCTCACCCTTCATCTGTAAATTTCCCTATTGACTTACCGTCTTAATTTTGCTACTGTTGTTGAGATCAACATGAGTCAGCTTATTCAAATGCCCACCACAAAAAATACAAAGCGCTGGCAAGCCTCGCCAGTGCAAATTGTGTGGTCACGCGTCGTGACAGTGCCGTGCTCAGCATCTTTGATGCTGAAGGTCACGACCATTAACCCCACAGCACAATGTCTGCTCATGAAGGACGCGGGCGTCTATTGATGAAATAGCGCAATCTCAAGTTTCTCAAAGAGCAGGCATGGCGACCTGCTCTTTTTTGTTTTCCCAATTTATTCGTAACCCCGTAGCTCAACGGTAGAGCAGCTGTCTTACACACAGTACGTTGCGCGTTCAAGTCGCGCCGGGGTTATTGCGTACTCTGAGTCCGCATAGCTCAATTGGCAAGAGCAGCTGGCTTTTAACCAGCGGATTGCGGGTTCGAGTCCCACTGCGGACACTGAACAAATGAATGATGGCCTCGTAGCTCAACCTGGATAGAGCACCTGTCTGCGAAGCAGGAGATTGCGCGTTCGAATCGCGCCGGGGTCATAGTGACAGATAACAGCGATTGTTCGCATATTGCGGGTTCGACTTCCGCTGCGGACATGTGACAACTGAATAACGACCTCGTAGCTCAACCTGGTGAGAGCATCTGTCTGATACACAGAAGATTGTGCGTTCGAATCGCGCCGAGGTCATCATGGCGATACGTATATCTGCGTAGCTTAATTGGTTGAGCGCCCGCCTCCAAAACGGGAGGATGCAGGTTCGAGTCCTGCCGCAGGTGCTGAGCAACGAAATTCGTTGGTTTGAAAGGGTGTAGGCAAGTCCGGTGAGCCGCTAGCCTTGGACGCTAGAGATCGTGGGTTCCATGAAGCGTCCCATCGCCCTTACTGGTGATTGATCAATCATACGCTCGCGTAGCTCAATGGTCTGAGCATCCGTCTTGTAAGCGGAGGGTTGTGAGTTCCGCGAAGCGTCTCACCGCGAGCTTGTTCGTCGATAAATACTGGAGTGGTGTAATGGGTAACACGCCTGACTGTTAATCAGGAAAGTTCTGGTTCGAGCCCAGGCTCCAGTGTATTTCCGTCAAAATGCATGGAAGTCCTCTCAAAACTCAAAAATCGCCGGGAAATATGCGTTTTTTCACCTAAAAAAAGCCGAGTTCGTGCAAAAAGTCTTGTAAGCTTGTTGCTATGTCACTACGACGCAAGCCATACCGTTCCGATTTGAGCGATGCACAATGGCATCGCATTATGCGGTTGCTGCCCAAACCAGCGGCGACCGGAAGGCCTCGTGAAGATGACCGTGAAATTATCAATGGCATCTTATATGTCATGTGGACGGGCTGTCGTTGGGAAGATATGCCACACGATATCGCTGCTTCCCCGAAGACCTGCAATCGTCGTTTGTTGGAATATCAGCGTCGCAGAGTGTGGCAGAAGATTGTGGCTTCGCTGATGAAGGAGGCCTATAGCAAAGGTATCATCAATTTGAACAATTGTTATCACGATGCCAGTGTGATCAAGTCAAAAAGGGGGCGAATGACCAAGTCGGGTACTCAGGAAAACATGGTGTCAAAGGCCTGAAACGGCACCTTGTCATTGACGCCAATGGCCATCCTTTGAATTTCACGTTGGGCAAAGCCAATCGTAACGACATCACACAGTTGTTGGCAACCATCGATGGCATCCGAATTGGCAAGCGCCGCCGACGCCCCAAGCGACTTGGATTGGACAAAGGCTATGACAGTGAACCGCATCGCCGTGCACTACGCAAGCGTGGGATAGTGCCGATTGCGCCTTATCGAAAGAATCACGTCACGCTTCCAAAAGGTCGTCCGCCGAGAGACTATCGTGAGAAACGCTACTGCCTTCAGCGTTGGAAAGTGGAACGTTCATTCAGCTGGCTCAATAACTATCGCCGCCTTGCCCGCTTCCTTGAGTATGGCCAAAAAACTTATCGTGCTTTTATGCGAGTCTTTTTCATCAAGCACTATCTTGCTGCCCTGTTTTCAGGCACTTCATGAGTTTTGAGCGCACTTCATTGGCGTGTAGACGGCTTTCCCGTCCGCTGACGTACTACCGGCGCTCCGTGACCTTAAGCCTCGCGGCTGTTAGGCCATCCCGTGTTTCGTGCAGATTGAACGTTCTAGGCCGATGTGGGGTGTCTCGTTCGCATCCTTGTCACTTCTCACTGAAGCGCGTTCCAAGTGCGGTGTGTTTCGGGTCTTTAAAGAACCTGAAGACCTTACGACTTGGATACAGTTTTCAACAGGTCTACCTGTAGGCCTGTGCTTTTGCCACCGGATACTGAGCTTCAAACAATCCAGTCTTCACCCTTTCGGCCAGCTCTCACAGTCGCGTCTTGGCTACACCTGTTTCGCCTCACGCTGTTTTACTGACAGGCTATGTTCACAGTCAAGTTTCCTCTTCTGCTAAGTCAGTCGAGCTTGTAGGTCGATCACTTCTCGATCATTCACACCTCCCTACTGTGGTCTGCGACCACGATTCAATCTGCCGCTCCACGGCACACCTCTCCCGCACATTCGATGGTGGCACTCCAATAAAAATCTGATGCCGCGTTAACAGCGATCTGATGGGAACCCCACACAACAGAAGGATGGGGAATGAGCTGAGAGATTTGGCGATGCAAATTATTGTGCGCACGAATCCA
>JANMVQ010000369.1:0-23403 GCA_031392845.1 Chloroflexota bacterium | reverse complement strand
CCATCAGACTCAAGTTAAGCGTGAAAGGGGGATGTCAAGGGTAAAAGCAGGCAAAATAGGGAGGTGGAAGAAACAAAACCGGGCAAGAAACGCAAGAAAAGCAATGTAAAGCACACGCGAGCGGTCCAACATGACCGAAGCCAACGTGGGAGCGGGGCGCCAACTGAAGAGGCAATCCAAAGCCAGTTGCTGGATATCGTGCATCCAGCGACATTGGCGCAGGTGGAACTATTTCAGTCACTGGGGTTGCGAGCGCGCACGTTAACTCTGCCGGTGATGGTGGCGCTTGTCATCAGCCTGATCTGGCGACAGATGGGCAGTGTAAGTGAGCTGGGTCGGGTGATCAATCGTGAGGCCGTGCTGTGGGTGCCACGGATCAAGGTCAGCATGCAGGCGATCCACGAACGCTTGAGAGTGATACCGTCACACTTGTTTATGAATGTGCTGATGGAAGTACTGCCGATCTTTCGGCGACGTTGGGAAGAACGCAAACGACCCTTGCCAGAAGCCATGGCGTGGGTCAGAGATCGATACTCACAAGTACTCATTTGCGATGGGTCGACGTTGGATGCCTTGATTCGAAAGACTGGCCTGTTAATTGAGGAAGTCAAGCATCCCTTGGCTGGGCGCATGATTGGGTTACTCGATGCATTGTCACGTTTGCCGGTCTGGATTGGGTATAGCGATGATGAAACCGCGCATGATCAGCGTTTTTGGGACGATATCTTGGAGCGGGTTGTGCCAGGTGCGCTGCTGATCTTTGATCTGGGATTCACGAACTACGTACGCTTCGCCCAGATGACCCGCGATGGCATTACTTTTGTCACGCGGGCGAAGGCCAATATGGCCTATCAAGTCGTCTATGCCATCCAGCGCACCGCGTCGCTGCATGACTTGGTGGTTTGGATGGGTGATCCCGACAACGGCACCTATCAACAAGTCCGTTTGGTCAAGTTGCTGTATCAGGGTAAATGGTATGAATATCTGAGCAATGAGCTTGATCCCAGTCGCCTGCCCGCCCAGATATTGGTCGCCGTTTATCGCCAAAGATGGCGGATTGAAGACGCTTTTCTCATCACTAAATCTCTGCTCGGGTTGTCCTACTTCTTCTGTGGTGCCGACAATGCCATCAGTCTACAAGTCTGGGCGACTTGGTTGCTTTACGCGGTTCTGGTGGATTTGACCGACATGGTGGCCGAAGCACTTGCCAAACCTTTTGCCGATATCTCTATGGAAATGGTTTATCGTGCCCTTCCGTTTTATGTCCGGGCTGCTCATCGCAATGAAACTGATGATCTGCTTGCCTTTCTTGTTGCCGATCACAAACTCTTCGGTTTGATCAAACGCAAACGTCCCACCTCTTATTCGAAAAAAAGGTTGCAGCCACCCTTGACAGAGGATCTATTTCCTTAACTTGAGTCTGATGGTTTTAGCCTAGGTTTTTGCACCTGCCCAAATCCATGTCTACCCTTGGCGTACAATCCTACCCGGAGACCACCGATGGAAACAGCAATCGACCGCAGTAAGATCAAAATCACAGGCAATGGCGTGCGCGAGCCGCAACAACGTGCCTTCGATATCGCAGTCTATGCGACCGTCGAAATTGATGCGCTTAGCGCCCGTCGAAAGGTCACGGGCTGGCTGATCGATGAAGTCGGCAACATGATCATTGGTGGCACGCCACAATTGGTCGTTAGCAAACAGACGATTTGGCGTGTCCCGGCTATATTGACCTCAACCAGCAAGGGTGTTGTTGGTGAAGTTGGCACGGTGGATGTCGATGCCGAAACCGGTGAACTAAAAATCAGTGAAGAGCTAAGAGAGCATATCCTTAAAAATGTCGAACGACTTGCTGCAAGTGCCTCATCGTCTGCAGCTGGCTGATGGCTATTGCCTCCCCGCCTGTGTGCAAATGGTTCTGGCATATTGGGGCATTGAACAGGATCAGCACGTTTTGGCGGCTCAGATGGAAACCATTGCTGATGGCGGCACGCCTGGTCCACGTGTCAAGCGATTACAAAGCCGCACCTTGAATGTCACCTACGGTGATGGTGAGATCAGTGACCTCCAGTCAGCGATTCAACGCGGCACCCCGCCCATTGCACTGGTGCTTACCAGCGAATTGCCATACTGGGATATGTCAACAGCCCACGCCGTTGTTGTGGTTAGCATCGACGATGCGTCCGTCTGGGTCAATGACCCCGGTCAACCGAATTACCCAATCAAGATATCTCGCGGTGATTTTCAGCTGGCTTGGGATGAAATGGTCAACCGATACGCTATCCTTGAGCCAAAGCGATAGCATGCGTTTCTCAACTGAGTAAATCGATAAGCCTGCCCAAAGACAGAGGATATTGACCCACTTTATTGGCCAAATAACTGGTGGCCTGCACATACAGTAACGCCGCCACTTGCCGCAAATTGAGTTCGCGATCATCGACCATGCGTTTCAACTGATTTTTAGTGACGAAATCGATGAGTTTAGTACATCTGTTCTACTTTTCATCGCCCCAAAATTACCCTGGATACTTTATCCCCAATTGCCAACTGTCGCCACACTATCCACCGCTGCTCGCGCTTAGCTTCTAAAACGCCAAACTCTAGAGTCCGCTAGACGGACTATTTGGTTGCGCTATAGCGCAATCAGGAAGTGGCTCTAAACCTGCCAAGCTGTAGCTATCGCAGAGCAAAGGTGAAACCTAGCAGGTTTAGATATATCTTCAGTTTCTGCTGAGCAACGGCAACCATACATGCACGGGCTGCTGGAAGTTGGCCGGGTTCACCGGGTCAAAGCCCTTCGATAGGCTGACATGTATCTGCATCGTCTGCGTTGGCACATCACCCACTGCTGGCGAAGTGAGCATGAGCGTGCCGCTGACTGAACTGCCATTCGTCAAACTGGACGGGTCAGCCGTTAATGTCACGTCTGCTGCGTCTATACCACTCGTGGCGCTCAAAGCCAGCCAGGACACATCGGCGCTGGCCGTCCAATTCAGGGTGCCATCGCCGGCATTGCTGATGTGCAGCACATCACTGATCGTCGTGGTGGCATTGACAGCAAAGTTCCAATCGAACTGCAACGGGCCAGCCGTAAGTGTTGGGCCGAGCAAGTTCAAGTCGTCATCCACGATCACAGTAATACTGGTGCTGGCGGTAAGATTCTTGCTGTTTGTAGCGCTCAGGGTGATAGTGTGGGTGCCCACCGCCAAGTTCTGGCTCGAGATCTGCTCGCCAGTGCCGAGTGCGCCAGCCAGATCGGACGACCATACCAAGTTCGCGCCAGTCACACCACCGTCCTGCCAGTCCATGGCCGCGCCGCTGAAGTTCACCAATTGGCCATAGTGAATGTGCAGGCCAGTGTTCGGTGTCAGGATCATCGGCATTGGCGGCTTATCGGCCATGCTAAACGATGCGCTATCAGCCTGCCCGGTATTGGCACCGTCGCTGGCGACTACGCGAAACTGGCCGGTGCCACCCCCGAGCGTTGAGGTGTCAATCGATGCGCTGTTTCCGGTCGCGCCAGAATGCACCGTCACCCAGGTCGCGCCGCCGTCGTGGCTGTAGCGCACGTCGAACGTGAGCGGATCACCATCGGCGTCGCTGGCCGACCAGCCGAGCGTCACCGTTCCGGTCACCGGATCTGGCGCGCCTTGCAAGGCGACATTGCTGACCAGCGGCGCGTTGGCGCTGATGGCTTTCGTCGCCAGCGTCGCACCGTCAGACGTGCGCATGACTTTCACCGAACGTGTGCCCGTTGTAAACGTCACGATCTGACCAAAGGTCGCGTACCCGGCCTCGTCATCGTTTTCGGCTGCGAACGGATAATCGACCAGTTGGGCGTTGCTCGCGTCCAACAAACGGATCGAGTAACCGCCGGGCGTGATCGGCGTGGTCGCGTTGACAACCGGCGTGCGCCACAACTGATCGATGGTGGCGGAGCCTGTGTAGATCTTTCCGTAGACCTGCAAAAAATCACCATTGATCTTGACCGCGTCCGGCTCGACCCTTGGTTGGGCTTTGGCCAGCGCAGTTGCACCAGCGTCGTTAGCCGCCAGCGCCACCATCGCCAAGGATGGATACAAGATTGTGTGCGCCCACATATTGACATAGGTGTAGTCGCTCACCCACTGGTTGTTGCAGTAGCTCATCACATCGTACCAGGAGGTGCCGGGGTAAATGGCACGCGGCACACCATAGGCCGAGTCACCCGCATCGAAGCCCTCGGCGTTGTTGTTTGCGCCGATCTGGCCGCCGGTATAGGGGTAGCTGTTGTCGCTGGCGCTGTTGCCGCAGGGCACCGCGCTGGGCGTGGGATGGGCGCGACCCAATGTATGGCCGATCTCGTGCGCGGCATACCAATCGGCATACGAGCCGTCGTAGTCCCAACCCCATGTGCCCGATCCGGCTGGGCCGGTGGACACGTTGGCCGCGCAACACGCCTGACCGCGTGGAAAGAACCCGGCTGCGTCAGAGATGAAGCCGTAGAAGAAACGGCTATCCGGCAGGCCATTGTCACTGCGCATGATCCCCATCTGGGTGTCGGCATACCCACTGGCGCACAAGTTATCGGTGCAGCCGGGGAAAGTCTGATTGACGCGCGCGCCAAGCGTGCTGTCATATTGGAACCACAAGTTGGGATGCAGACCCGGCTGCGAGCCAACCGCGCCGTCAAACGTGATCTTCGACGCAATCGGATAGGCGCGAATGAGCCACGAATAGGTTTGAATGATGTCCTTGACGAAGCGTGGGTAATACGTTGTGCCGCCAATGGTGTAACCCCAGGCGATGAATTGCACCTTGAGCGCCGCTGAGGCGTAGAAGGTCTGCGCACCGCTGACCAGGGCGTTGTCGGCATAGCTGCTCTCAACGGGCGCGTGGAACGGGTTCAATTCGGCACGCAGATACAGCTTCGAGTCCGTGTTTGACGGCAGCCAACTCCACGGCAGCTCAAACAGGAAGCTGTCGTTCAGGTTGGCGCGGCTGGGTGACGAACGGACGGTGATATTGGTGCCCACACTATTGACGGGTAACACGCTGTCGAGGATGCTGCCGCCGCTGTTGGTGCGATACAACCGGGCCGTCACACCCGCAACATTTGGCCCATCTGACTTGACGAACATGCGCACAAACGTCCGCCGACCTTGGATGAGCAAAACGCTGTTCTCTACACCAGAGCCGCTGCCTTTCTGGATACCTTGGGTGATCGACATACCGGTGACGCGTATATTGGTCAATGGCAGCGCAGCCGCGTCGTTCGGCAGGCGCAGGATCTTGTCGGCACTCTGCCACAGCAGGTAGCCGTTGGCCGTGGTTAGATGCCGATTCAATTGGTAGTCCGCTGTCGGGGTACCCGTATACAGGGTGTCCGTCCCACCACTCGCGCCTCGGCCTCGACGCATGAGATAGTTGGTGTTGGTGCAGAACAGCCCGCTGGGCTCGCAATGATTCTGCAGAAAGAAAACATGGTTGGCATCAGTGACAATGCTGTAGATCGTGTCATCAGCGCTGCCGGTGTCGTAAATCTGTATCACGCTGCCAAGGCTCTTGTTGTTGGCGGTAAACAAATAGCGACCGGTGCTCAGATACACGGTGTCGCTACTAAAGCAGATTATGATCGAGCAGGAGAACCGTCCTCCTTCGGCGTAATACTGAGTGACACCCGAGGCGACGTTATCAATCGCCGAGGTATTTAAGTTCAAACGCCGCAACACACCGCCGTCGATCCAATACACGTAGTCACCTGAATAACTCGGGACGCCGAAAGAGAAGGCGTGGCTGACCTGCAATTGACTGGCGAAGGCACCGATATTCCGCAATAATGTTGTCACGCCATCGGTCTTGTTCACCTTGTTGAGGATGCTGGTACTGTTGCTGGCTTTGGTCAAAACATATACGCTATCGCTATCAATAGCCAACTCGGCGGCATAATAAGTGGTCAGATCCTTGTTGAACACTTGTGGCGTGTCGCCAGGGTTCGCGTTCGTCGAGAGCCGCACCAGGCCCTGGTCGGTAACCCAATATAGGTAGTTGGCATCGGCCACGATGTTGGCATTCGCGATGTGCGCGAGTGCGCCGCAGAAGCCAGCGACACTGGCCAAGTAAAGCTGGCGTATCTCACTACCTTGCACGGCGATGCGGCTGATACTTTCGCTGTCTGGGATGATCACCGGTGCGTTCGGCGCATTCGTCGCCGCAGCCGCGTTCGCCAGGGCGGGTGGTTTTTGGTCACAGGTGCGTAGATGCCAGAACACCTTCGGCGCAGCGACGGTGTAATCGCCCACGCCGCTGCCCACTAGTGTGTCGGGCGTATCGAGCGGGGCTTGTGGCACGTCGGGCGCGTTTGGCAGTGCGGCAGCGGCCACACTGGGGTTCGCCAACGCACCACCCATAAGCGACGCGATCATCGCACAAACGGTGATCACTTTTGATCTTGTGATATTCCTCATCATAACGTTCTCTCCTCCAAATATGCAATCCTTCACTAGCACTTTTAGCACTCTTAGCACTCTGACTCTTTTGCATCAAGCAAAGTCATGAAGGGTATCCATTCATAACTATGGGCGGAATCACACTAAACAACTGCAAGGTCAGCATATCGCTATTTAGCAAAAACGACTCAACCAAGTTTGATTCAGCCCGGAACAATATCTGTAGCCCACAGACGTGTTAATTAAACGTATAACCAGAGCTCTTTTCCGGTTGTGGCTGATCCGGTGCCCAAAAGGTGGGGGCGTTGGTTGAATTTGAATATACCAACGTTGCGCGGAATGACAGAGCACTCACGGATTTGCCGTCACGTAGAAGAAATCACGCGTAAACCCTTTGAGATAGCGATCATTGTCGCTGTTGGCCATGGTTGGGAAGAGCGCGTCTGGCTTTAGCGCCCCGTTCTCTGTGCGAACCGCATCAAAGTGCACCCAGTAATTATTCACATCTAGTTGCATGGCATTGCAGGCACCTATCGCGCTCAGCGCCTTTGTCATCGCGCTGACTAAGGCGCTGTCGCCAGCAGCATAAAACAACGTATTGCCATCCTGACTGATCCCTAACGCACTGCGCCAAACGGCCACATTGCCGTTTAGGGCGCTGCCCCAATCGGCGATGCTCATGTTCTCGGTGCGGGGATTGATTTCGCCATTGTTGATGAGCGGGACATTGTTCTGTCGCCACATCACGGTGTTCTTGGTGACCAGGCCATCTTGCCCCCATTTGCCAATCCGCAGCGTGCCATCCGCATCCATGGCCAATGTCGCTGCGTCCGCAACTGGCGGCAACACCACAGTCCCATTGACCATCACACCAAAGTGTCCATGTTGGGCTTTCCAGCCACCGTTAAAGACGGCCAGCAATTTGCCTGGCTGATTGTCACTCGCTGGAATCGTACCAGGCCGCTCAATTTTAACTTTGGATTTGGGTTCCTGTGATCCCAAAACAAAATTGAGGCGGCTCGCGTGCAAATCAAAAGCCACCACTGCAATCGCTGCGTAAGGGCGCTTGGGGTCCGGCGAGAGAAATGTTCGATAAGCCGCCACCCGCCCCCGATCATCCTGAATATACGGCTGCCATTTGCCCTCACCATCCGCCTGCGTGAAAGGCGTGACATCCCCTGGCTTCCACAGGTCGGTGGCGACAGCAGTCGAGTCAGTCACGATGCCGGTATCGTGAACCGCTTGCAAGGCCTTGGATGCAGCGCTGGATGCAGCCACACGCACAGATGTCTGAGGCTTAAGAACGATCACCGGCTGGGCCGCCCACGGCGATTCAACTTTCTTTAGACCCAGTGCGTAGCGTCGCTGATTCACGTTGTCCTGGAAGCCATATACCGTGGATTCCAATTGCGCAACGGCAGTGTCACCAATCAATTTGCGCAATTCATCCGCCCCACGCGCAGCCAAGCCGGGCCACCGAACAATCGTGATTGCACACGCGATGCCGATCAGCAACAACCCCAACCCTGAGAACAGCAAAATCTTGGTGACGTGCCGACCCAGGCGATGGCTCGCATTGGATGTGGGTGCTGATGATCTGTGATTCATTCCCAGCAGCATAAGCTGCGCTGGCGTTTTACTCTAGTAGATTGGGTCATCTACACAAGATGACCGGAGTCACACCCAAACGTGACCATGACCACCCACAATCACCGTGCCAGTACGCTAATGTATGCGGGCGTTGAAACAGCCCTTTTGGTTTTCCGCGACTGCCTTCGCAGTGTTTTTGACTTGTTTCATCAAACCGCTGCCTCCACCTGTAACCAATCAAAGCCACGCCGACAGCGCCACAGTCAGTGATGCGGGCAAACAAACCATCCATCACTTTCAAACCACAATCCGCGACCTTGGTACACATGCGCGCCAATTGCAATTGAACTATCTGCTATTTCTGCCACGAAGCTACACCCCCCGCACAAAGAAGCGTTATCCCTTGTTGCTATATTTGCATGGTGCAGGTGAGTCGGGAACCGACACCGATGATCTTCGAAGCTATGGGCCGCCTTACTTTGTGGAAAGCCATCCCGACCTGCCCATCATCGTCCTGTCCCCGCAAGCCCCCCAAGCGATTGGCTTCCAACCATTCTTTGAGGAAATCAAAGCGCTGCTCAGCGATGTGCAGATGCGCTACCCCGTTGATGCAAAGCGCATCTACTTGACCGGCAATAGTATGGGTGGCAACGGGGTCTGGGATCTGGCGCTGGCCATACCCACGCGTTTTGCCGCTATCGCACCGGTGGCTTCGTTTTATACTAGCGACATCAGGAAAATCTGTCTGCTAAAAGATTTGCCAATCTGGATTATTCACGGACAAGACGACGCTGGCATACCGGTTGAAGGGGCAAAACAACTGGCGAAGGCATTGGAAAATTGTGGTGGTCATCCCAAGCTCACCGTCCTCCAACACACCAATCATGTCGCCACCAACGATGTCTTCACCCACGCCAACTTTTATGACTGGCTGATATCGCAACACAAACAATGACTCCGGTCATTGTCGCAGAATGAAGTTGTTTTTGTTTTGCGGCTGAAAAGCCTGCCATCGACGAATTTTTTCGCCAATTGACTGTGGTCATGTCACTGTTGGACATTCTCAATCATCGCATCACCGTGCAAGCCCGGATCGGATACTTACCAGAAAATACGCCGCGGTATCCAGAGCTGAGTGTGCAAGCATATCTGCAAATGGTCGCTGACTTGCGTCGAATTCCCAAACCCGACCAGCGCGCCGCCACGGATTTGCTGCAGTATCTCAATCGACCTATCGGCAAGCTGAGCAAAGGTACCAAACAGCGCGTGGGGTTGGCGCAAGCCATTCTGCACAAGCCCAAATTACTGATCCTAGATGAACCCACGGTCGGCCTCGACCCGACCCAGATTGTTGAAATCCGCAATCTCATCCGACGACCAGGGCGAGCAGCACGAGCGCAATCGATGGAATTTTTCGGTTCAAGCACATAAACAGCCTCACACAATCTCGACAACTGGCTCACCCAACACATCCATGCGCGGCACAATGCCAAGCCCCGGGGCTGCGCTGGCAGACATATAGCCATTTATCCGCTGGGGTGCACCTTCAGCGAGACTGACCGTGACATAGAACTCATTGCCGATCCGAACGGGTTGCATAAGGGTAA
This sequence comes from Chloroflexota bacterium, assembly GCA_031392845.1. Taxonomy (GTDB): domain Bacteria; phylum Chloroflexota; class Anaerolineae; order J036; family Brachytrichaceae; genus JANMVQ01. The sequence continues at coordinate 13,778 of JANMVQ010000369.1, read as the reverse complement.
CGCCAAAGATTAGGTCACCGGTGCGATCAATGGGCCGTTGACCCGTTGCCGAGTCAACAAAGTGAGCTTTGCGATTTTGCATACCGTAGAATTTTAACCAGCCCACAGCCCTATATGTGTGACCATGGTCATGCCTTATGTGTGACCGTGATGAGTGGAAGCATCCTGGCAAACCTATAAACTGACTGCAACTTCAGGGCCACGGCACGATATAGAACATTTGACCGGAAGTAAAGTTTAAATAGGAGTTGACAGGATTATATGACAAATGGTCTCAAAATTGCATTTGGCGCAGGGATTGCGTCAGTGTTAGTGATAAGTGGTTCGGCGCTAGCGGCATCGAATTCGAGCACAACTGTATTAAAAACAAAAGCCACTGCGACGCCAAAAGTGGCTCAAACGAACAGCGCCGCCGAGGCGACATCTACGCCAAGCGCGGCAATGGCCGCGGAGAGCACACCAAAAGCCCAGAAAACATCGGGCAAGAAATTGATCCAGGGCCAAGTGAAATCAGTCCAACCTGGCAACCTGGTGTTGGATCTGCCGCGTAACAAACCCAACCTGTCGTTGACGACAAACAACAGCACAACCTTCTACATTGGGAACACCACTGGCAGCATTAGCGATATTAAGACCAATGACGATGTCATCGCTATCATTAACGCAAACAAGAAGGAGAAGAATCTCAAGTCAGCTGTTGCGGTTGCCATTGCAGTTCTTCCCAAGGATGATAAGTCTGTAAGCATTGACAATGATTCAAACATTGTGGCTGTCCGCGGTGAAGTTGATAACATCTCCGCCACATCGTTTTCAATCACCGACCGGCGCAGCAAGAAGACTTATTCTGTAACAGTAGACAGCCAGGCCAAGGTTATTGAACCAGGAAAAGCATCAGGCGCACTCACCACACTAAAAAAGGCGGGCATCGTAACAGTCTACGGCACGCAGAAAGACAATACCCTGGCAGCCAAAATCGTACTCGAAAACCCCGACAATCGATCCGATCGCTACACTGGCGTGTTGGTCGGCATCAATGGCGGCAAGTTGCTCATTTTCAGCACCGATGATGAGGCCATCAACGTGGATGCGTCCAACGCCATCATTGTGCAACGCGGCAACCCAGCAGCAACCTTGGGTTCGTTGAAAGATGGGCACAACCTATCCCTGTTTGGAATCAAAAACAGCGACGGAACCGTCACAGCCCAGATAATGGATGAGTTTGACGCACTGGGTCGACCTTATAACCCCAGCAAAAAGCAGGTCAAGAGCGAAGTGGATACCAGTAAGTCCTCAACAACCGTCCAACCCACCTCTACCCCCAGCAAATAAACACTGACGGTGATCCGACGGCCCCATATCTATTTATGATGTGGGGCCATATTTCTTACCTATGACACACCCACAATCTCACCCAGAACCGCAACATCCACCTAAGTCGATGCTACCCGCCAACACCAGCGATATCCCTGCAACCACGGCGACACCAGGAGCAAATGTTCCAACCGAAGCCGAGAAGATTGCGCACGAAGTTGCCGTTGTCGCTGGCAGCGGCGTGGGCTACTTTTTGCGTAGCCTGATCCGCGGGATTGGATCATCGCTGGGGCGACAAATCGGACGCAGCATTTTTGGTGGATTGTTTGGCAACGCACACAATTCTCGCAATCGCTATTAAGCGTCTATTCCTATTCATAAGAACGGCCTCATCTTGGTATGAAGAATCTCGTCCAACGCACCTGCCTGTTGATCCTCTTGATTGCCGGATTGCGATATGGCCTCACCCCGCAGCCCACGTTTGCCCGCGAATTACGCTTTGACAAACCCATTACGCAGGGCGACACCAACGCCGAACACCCGCGTGTGGCGTTGACATTTGATGCTTGCCAAACTGCCCGACACACGGCTGGCTTTGATCGGGCCATTCTCGACGTGTTGCAGCGCACCCAAACACCTGCAACTGTTTTTTTGGGCGGTCTATGGATGCAAAGCCACATCTCTGCCACGCAAGCCTTGGCAGCAAGTCCATGGATCGAGCTTGCGAACCATTCATGGAGCCATCTCGACTTTACGAAGATCAGCTCGACCACCATGCAGACCGAACTCGTGAAGACGCAGAACGAAATGATGGATATGGTTGGCAGAAAGCCCACCTTGTTTCGCTTTCCATATGGCCGCTTCAATGATGCCGCCCTACGCGTTGTCAGAGCCAATGGCCTCATTCCGGTGCAATGGGATGTGGTCAGCGGCGACCCCAGTCGGGGGAATTCAGCCAAACGCCTTCTTGCACGGGTCATCAGCCATGCCCACGATGGCTCGATCATCATCATGCACATCAATGGGCGAGGCTGGCATTCGGCCGAAGCCCTTCCCCAAATCATCGCCACGCTCAAGGCGCAGGGATTCGCTTTCGTCACCGTGTCTGACCTCCTACACCCGTAGCGCGCACACAGGTTTCGGGCAAATTCCAAATTGCCCGAAACCTCTATTGGCTGCATGTGCACCGCCGCCGGCCGACGCGCCCAAATCCAGTGCTGCTGCGCCTGCAGCTAGCCCTACCGAGCCAGTCGAATTGAAGTGGATGTCGCCCGTCGCGAATTGAGCAACAATGTCAAAAAGAACACTATCGCCAAGTTCAATGCGCAGATGGAAAAGAACGGCAAGCCTTGGTGACTCAAGTATGTCAAAGGTCTGGCCATGGTCGCTGTATGGAATAGACCTTATTTGAGATAAGACTTTTGCCATGAAAATCGCGAGATTTCGTGAAGACTTCGTGTGCCTTACTGCTATCTCCGATAAGGTCTAATAGACGTGCTAGTGCGACACGAAGTAGCAAGGGTGTAAATCTCAAATAGTGAGCCAAAATTGACATAACACGATTCGTTGCCTAGAGCTTTGCGTGTGCATCATCCTCAGAATGCTGTTTTCCAGCATAGACAGGCGATTCTCGACTCGTAGCTTTATCCGAGGTGTTCGTTGAAAATCCGACAGAGAGTCACCGTGAATAAATTACATCGATTTCGTCATTTTCTGTTTCCGATACAGCTTATTTCCCGGTGTTTTTGCACTTTCTGCTCACTATTTGAGATCTGCACCCAAGTAGCAAGATGATCTGTGTCACTCATGAAGTGAAGGAGGACGACACCTGAATTTCTGCATTCAGTTTCCTACTCGCTTAGGGTTGGTTCGACTGACAAATCAATGCGTTAAAACGCTTGGCGTAAAAACGCAAATATTCTGCCGAATGTGTCCGCCAATAGTGACGGTCATGTCCGCCTGCATTAAGAGCAAGCGTAACTGGAATTGACCGTGACTTCAGCGCCTCCACCAATTGCAATGTACCTGACTTAAGCCCATCCGACTTGCCCACATCCAACGTAATGCTCAAACGATTCAATCCTTTGGCAGTGCGTGCAAGAGCAAGAGGCGCATCCGCGCCCATGCCAGATACGACGGGGCTATGACCACCAGCTGCCACGAACAGATTGGGGTGTTGAAACGCGATTTTCAGTGCCCAGTAGCCACCTAGCGACAGACCCCCTATGGCTCGACCACAACCTGCTGCTTGCGCGCCGTAGGTGCCTTCAATGGCAGGCATCAGATCGTTCAACACGAAGGTTGAATAGTCCAGCTTGTAAAAATAGTTGCCACCGGGCATCACGACCATAAACGGCAGGTGTGTTTCGGCGATGATGGAATCAGCGGAGCGTTGAATACGCAGGTCAGGCCACTGTGTCTCATCTGCATTTGCGCCATGCAATAGGTAAACGACCGGAATCGAGGTCGTCAGTGCGTTGTAGCACGGCGGCAAATACACACTGACGGAAACGGGAAATTGGTAAGTCATGCCATGAACTGAAGTGTTGACTATTTTTCCAGTCGCTTCTGTGCAGGCCCAAGGCTTTGCAGCTATCACAGGCTCCGTATGCCATATCTTTGTTGCAGCGACCAATACAAGAACAAGAGCAATCCTAAGCCAGTCTGTCAGCACACCGCTGATGTAATGTAGATCCGAATGTCGTCGAGAATAGTCAATCATTAGATCGTCTGAAATCTCCAGTGCCATCATACGCCTGGGCAATCTGGTCTTGGCAAAGATAAACTTTTGGATTGTAAACGCTGGATGGGATAGCTGTAGGCGATGACATGATATTACCGAGGTCATCCCCACGCGTGACTCTGGTAAGTAGTCCTTTGGCCCAACAAAAGTTAGGCTATGGATGGGTGCGCCCCCACACAACTATAAAAAGATTTGATTAAGGAGAAGAATTATGTTCAATAGTTTTAAAAGAACCCTTCAGACAACGCCCCTCTTTATCGGCGTGATTGTTTTGGCAGCATGCGCAGGATCGTCCCGCCCATCCGCAGCCCCACCTACGCAAGCACCGCAAGTGACGCGTGTTGCGCCAACCGCGACCCAACTTCCGGCTACAGCAGTACCTAGCGCCACAAAGTTGCCTACCGCCAAAGCCACAGCGACGCCAGTCGCGACAGTTGCGGCAACACAGGTCATGACTGCAGCACCTGCAACAACGGAATCTGCAAAAGTTACCGCGACTATGGAGGTGAAGCTGGCTACTGTAGATTACGACAGTAACAAGATTTTGGTTGGTGATGGGTCTCGAACGCTTTACATATTCTTGAAAGATCAGAAGGAAACAAGCACCTGTAACGATGCATGCGCCAAGAAGTGGCCACCAGTGCTGACCGAAGGTAAACCTGAGATCGGTCAAGGCCTAGATAGCAAACTGGTTGGTACAGCCAAGCGGAAAGATGGCATGATGCAGTTGACCTATAAAGGCATGCCTTTGTACTATTTTGAGGGTGACAAAGCTAAGGGTGATACCAAAGGCCAGGACCTCGGCAACGTATGGTTCGTCATCGCATCGAACGGTGAAATAATCAAGAAGTAATGTGCGTGGTTGTAATGTGGCGCTTCGCCCGAAGGCCCCCTTCGCGAATGCCTGATAGTGCAGACTATCAGGCATTCGCGTTTTTCGCTGGACTTCAAGTGACCGAGGTCATGGGTAGCGTGTGACTGCCAAGAGTAGAGCCAAGCGGATGTGCGGCGTAAAGTAATCTTGACTAATAGTCGGTAAACCAACCGATACCTATTCTCAGCCTTCAACCGTAGCTTTAGGAGAAAATAAACATGAATGAGTTAATTACCCAAGTGAGTCAGAAAACTGGCCTGACTACCGAGCAAGCAACTGCGGTGGTGCAAACTGTGATCGCCTTCTTGAAAGGCAAACTTCCCTCCCCCATTGCCGGACAAATTGACAGTCTACTAAATGGTGGCACAACTGGGTTGGACGCCGCCAAAGTTAATGTCACCAGCGCAATCGGCAGTGTATTTGGCAAGAAGTAACTCGCCGACCCCGAAAGATAATCATGATATCCAATTGCCCGCCAGAATTTGGCGGGCAATTTTGTATAGTATGAATCGCCAGAAATGGAAGGAAGTTGTCAAACATGGGGCAATGCTATGCACATTGCTGAGCGGTCTCTCGTTCATACTGGCGGCAGCGGCGGTGAGGTGGACGAATTGGGTTGTCGATGCGGGTATCTTCTTTGCTGCCTCCGCGTTGGCATGTCTCATCTTTTCGGCATCCGGCTGATCTTAGTGCAAGTACAATAGAAACATGCTTGCACTGGTTTCGGATTGGCTCGATCCGCGCCGAAGCTTGGCCGCACGTCTGGTTTGGGTGGTGGTGCTCCTGAGCGTGGTGCTCTCGTTGGTGATTGGGTTGATCCTAGGCAGCGCCGCCGAGAGTGAGGCCGAACACGAAATCGGATCGTTGCACGCCGAATATGCCCGGCAACTCGCAGACCAACTGGACGACAACACCAACACGCGTCTGAAAAATGTGCAGATTATTGCCGGGCTAATTGATTCACGACGGGCTAACCCAGATGATCAACGGGCACTGCTGAGTCAGATGCAAGCGGCCTACCCAGAATATGCCTGGATCGGGCTAGCGGATTTGCACGGCACATTGATCGCCGCAACGGGCCACTTGTTGGAAGGCCAGGACGTATCGACACAAGCATGGTATATCCACGGCAAAGCCGCGACATTTGTCGTTGATATGCATCAAACTGAATTGCTGGACAAGCTTTTGCCCGTCAGTTCGGATGGCGAATCATTACGTTTTATAGATGTGACCGCACCGGTGAAGAATGCCCAAGGTCAGGTCGTAGGCGTGCTGGGTGCCCTGCTAAACTGGTCGTGGGTGCGCAGTGTTGAGAAAAATACACTTGCGCCGCTGCGCTTGAGCCGCAATGTCGAGGCGATGATTATTAGCGCTGACGGACATGTGCTACTTGGCCCAAGCAGCCTGGCTGGCTCGCAACTCGATGCGAGTCTGTTCAACTCCTCGCAAATCCCCGCACAAAATTACCAGAACGAGGCTTGGCCAGATGGCATAGATTACTTAAGTGGCTTTGCGCGCGGTGATGGGCAAGGTGATTTCAAGGGTCTGGGCTGGACGATGTTGGTGCGCGAGCGCGCCACCGACGCCTTTGCCCAGGCAAGCCAAACTCGTCAACGCTTATTATTGTTTGGTTTTGGTGTTGGGCTATTGTTTGCGGCCTTAGGTGTGTGGCTCATGCGGCGCATCACTCGGCCACTCGACCAAATTGCCGCCGCGGCGGAACGCATTCAGCATGATCAGGATGCTGAGATCCCACTATTCAAAGGCATGGATGAAGTTGCACGTGTCGCGCATTCGCTCAACAGTTTGGTGAATTCACTCGCAGCGCGCAACCATGAGTTGCAGGGCTTAAACACGTCACTGGAAGACCGGGTGATGGAGCGCACACGGGAAATTGAGCGCCTAAGCGTCGAGAACCAGCAATCGGCCATCACACGCGAGCGATTGCGGATGGCGCGCGATTTGCACGACACCTTGGCGCATACACTAGCCGGTTTGTTGACGCAGATCCGTTTGACGCGGAAAGTGGCTATACGCAACCCGCAAGCGGTAGCTGATGAGCTAGCCCAAGCCGAACTGGCGGCGCAGCATGGTCTACAAGAGGCGCGCACCGCCATCACCAGTTTGCGGGTCAACCCGGTACGCGAGTTGGGTTTGGCCATGGCAATGGAACAACGCCTGAGCGCCTTTGCTCAACAAAAGAACATTCAGGTCGAGTATCGGCCAGAGAGCGCTTTATCCGCCTTAGTGGATGATCGCGCCGAGACGCTGTATCGCATTTTTGAAGAAGTCCTGCGCAACATCGAGAAGCATGCGCAGGCGTCCCACATTAGCGTGTCGCTCCAAAAGCATACCGAGGGCCACAAAGTCATTATGACAGTGTGCGATGATGGTGTGGGCTTTGACCCCGATGCTCCCATGGATGGCCACTTTGGTTTGCATGGGATGCGCGAACAGTGTGAGTTGATTGGCGCGACTCTGGCAGTGACCAGTACGTTAGGGACCGGCACGTGCGTCATTGTGGCCATGTCATCCTAAAATGCGATCCAGGAGATACTCATGAGCGACAAGATTCATGTGTTAGTAGCAGATGATCAAGATTTGATTCGACGTGGTTTGACGATGATGTTGCAACTAGAAGACGACATCCAGATCGTTGGGCAGGCCGGCGATGGCCAATCGGCGATTCAACTGGCCCAACAATACAAACCCGATGTCGTCCTGATGGATATCAAGATGCCCCGTGTGAACGGCATTCAAGCCACGCGTGCCATTACACAGTCTTTGCCCCAAACACAAGTGGTGATTCTGACCACCTATGACACCAATGACCTAGTCTTCGACGCGATTCGAGCTGGGGCACAAGCCTATTTGTTAAAAGAGTCCAGTGAGGCCGAAGTGTTGGAGGTCATTCGAGCGGTGCACCGAGGCGAGTCGCACATCGACCCGAACATTGCGCGCAAGGTGATGGATGAGTTTCGCCGGGTCAGCGTACCCAGGATCTCTGCGAAAACCGACGACAAGCTTCCGATGGAACAATTGACCGAGCGCGAGACCGAAATTCTGAGCCTAATCGCCAATGGCAATACAAACAAAGACATCGCCAAAACACTATATCTCACTGAAGGCACAGTGAAGAACTATGTAAGTAAGGTCATGGCGAAGTTGCACATCAATGACCGAACGCAACTGGCGATTAAGGCGTTGAAGACTGGGATGGCAAAGCTCGACGGTTGAGACATACACAGCGTATCGGCCAAGGACTCAATTCAGCCATACTCGTCGTCTTTGTGTTGCGCACCCGCCTAACCTTCTTTCAGAGTAAGCCCGGACGCGCGCTCGTACTCGCTTCGGTTGTCGTCGCTGTCATCGCGCTGGGTTTGTCGCAGCCGAGTTTGTCAAACGCTGGTTTTATCACCGAGAAAGCACTGTGACAAGTTGATCTCTACCATGCGGATTTTGCAGCACCATGCATTGTGCGGAGGCACCAACGTATGATGCTGCAAGAAGCAACGGCGTCTTTACGCTTAGTTGCACATTCATTTTTGCGCCCGCGAGCTAAGGAGCACCTGAATTATGGTTGATGACAAGCGTATTGCACGCAACAACATGATCGCAGTCATATTCGTCATGTGATTGCGATCTATCTAAGCAAGTGACGATGGCGTGTATCGGAACACGGGTGCAACACCTAAGATAGTCCGCATCGGCCACTTCACATCCAGCCCAGGCACATCGAATCAGTCGGCATGTGAAATCGCTGTAGGAGTTCTAGCATGAAAAATGAGGTTCCTCGCTACGCTCAGAACGACCCTTTTAAAACGTAGGAGAAAATACAATGAGACGATACTTAAAATCAATCGCCATTTCATTCGCAATATGCATGTTCGGGGTTGTGTCATTTGGCGCCGGCATGTTTGTGGGCAATACGAACCTGCTCACCCCCAGCATTGTGCGCACGTCTAGCCAACCAGCGCAATTCGATACCTTCTGGCAAACCTGGGATCTGGTCCAGAAAGATTTCGTCGACCACAAAGCGCTTGATACGACCCAGCTAGTCTATGGGGCTATTCATGGCATGGTTGAAGCATTGGGTGACACCGGTCACACCACCTTTCTTACCCCGCTCGAAAAGAGTGCCCGCGATAGCGCCTTCTCAGGTAGATTTACTGGGATCGGGGCCGAATTGGGAGAGCGCAATGGGGTACCCACGATTGTTGCGGCTTTTGATGACTCACCCGCACAGCAGGCCGGTGTACACGCGGGTGACATCATATTGAAAGTGGCCGGTGAAGATGTACACACATTGAGCATCAGTCAAATTAGCGCAAAAATCCGCGGGCCGGCAAATAGCTCTGTGAGCCTGAACCTCTTTCATCCAGATGTCAATCAAAGTGTGGTGATTACCATTACGCGCAGCGAAATTACCGTGCCTGTAGTCAGTTGGACGATGATCCCAGAAACACAAGTTGGCCTGATCCGCCTGAGCCAATTTAACGAGAGCGCCAACGCTAGCATGGTAGCCGCACTTCAAGCTGCTAAAACTGCCGGTGCCAAGGCCCTAATCATTGATGTACGCAATAATCCCGGCGGCTTGCTCGATCAATCGATCAAAGTGACCAGTCAATTTTTGAGCAAAGGCAACGTTCTTCTGGAAGCTGATGCGCAGGACAAGCGGACATCCTTTGCCGTGGAGAAGGGCGGCATCGCCACTGACCTGCCCCTCGTGGTGCTGGTCAATTCAGGAACAGCCAGTGCGGCAGAGATATTTGTGGGTGCCATCCAAGATCATCAACGCGGCCAAGTAGTGGGTGAAACAACGTTTGGCACTGGCACAGTCCTGCAACCCTTTACCTTAGCCGATGGCTCAGAGCTCTTGCTAGGCACCCGCCAATGGCTGACGCCAAATGGGCGCATTATTCGCAAAGTGGGCATTAAGCCGGATATTGAGGTGACCTTAGCAGCGACGACAGATTTGCTCACTCCAAATGCAGTTAAGAAATCAACACTGGCCGAAGTTAACTCAAGTGTAGATCGGCAACTACAAAAGGCAATTCAGTTATTATTGAGAAAATGAATTCACAATAATTGTTGGGTCTGTAAATATTATGTTGAACTCAGCTTGGCATCCCGATGTGCATGATGCGTTCATGTCGGCGCGTGCCGACAGCGCCAAAGTCTTTCCCTCACCGGCAGATTGGCGCGATCATTGGATCTACTTTCTGCTGCTTGACCGTTTTAACAATCCCGATGCACCTCCACGCAGTTTGCCCTGGGATTCGGCACAGAATACCTTTCAGGGTGGCACCTTCAAGGGTGTGGCGGCCCAGCTTGACTATCTGAAGTCGTTGGCGGTGCCCCAAACGTTAATTGTCGGTAATTCTTTGATACGAAAAATGAACATAAGTTTATTTGGACTTGAATTACGACAAACCAATTCGTAAATTATGGTCCGCAGATCCACAAAGGGTCATCACCTTCGGTGGCTAGCAAGGTCAGAAGTCGTCGATTATGTAACAAAATACGTCAATTGATCAACAATTTTCCCATTGACCAACCGCGTACGGCTCCTTGCTTTCGGATTCGTTGGGCGTTTTGGCTGTTCTTTGCTAAACTCAAATTGACAATCGCTAAATTTCTACCCAAGATTGTCATAACTGAACTCCTGTAGCTACTATTTTCGGTCTCTCGAATTACGGGTGAATTACCGACAATTAACGTTTGGAGCACCGATCTTGGTGAAGCAGTGGGTTGCCCTTGTTTTCGCAATGCCATACGCGCCTTGATTGCGTTGCATCCGAGGTGTTTCCCCCTTATTCCACCACCGCCGGCACATGGGTCATGCCCACGGCTTTGGCGGCTTCCAACCGATACAGACCGTCCAGTAACAAATAACTGTCGCGCATGCGCCGCACCTGCACCGGCGGGGTGATACCCATACGGCGCGCCCGATCTATCGCCTGGCGCATTTTGTCGCGATTCAATGGCGTCTGTTGCAGCGCTCGGCTCAGTTGGATGCGCACAATCGGAATTTCAACGACAGCATCGTCGACATTGTCAACTTGCCTGCTCGATGCGTCAGGCGCAATCGCCTCAGCTGGTGCCGTTATCGCCGCGCCATGCAGCTGCAGCGTATAGCCAGTAAGTTGCGCAAACTGCTCGCACGTTCTGCCCACGGTCGCCTCATCGTGCGGGCTGCTCAAGGTCACACTTACCTCGACTCGCTCTAGGAAGATGCTCGGCCCTTTTGCAATCACCCCGCCCATCTGTGCGATTGCCGTACGGGCCGCTTGCAGAATGGCATCTTGGTTGGGTGCAGGCGAGATCACAAGCGGGTAACCGGTCTGCTTCGCCAATGCATCGATTGGCTCACGGTAGCGCTCGCCCACTTGGGCCGAGATAAATGACATCTCAATCTGATCATCTTTCAAGCTGGTGCGGTACAACGTGCTGTTGGCCAGCCGGCTTTTGATGAGGCGATAAGCGGCGTTGATCTCCATCCGCTCCGCGCCTTTCTGCCTGGGCGTATCTATCGTTGTCGCGCTGGGCTGCACCATAGCCACATGCAAGGCATACCCACTGAGGTCGTAAAAACGCTCGCGGGCCTCTGCCACTTTTGATGTTCCGCCACTAATTTCAATCTCAATTTGCTTCTCACTGCGATGAATGCTGGGAGCGCGCGTGAATTGCCAATCCGGCCCGATCAGTTCGCGCGCCAATTGACTCAGGGCATTGTGATTCGCCTCTGGATCGATCTTGGCCTGCCAACCCGTGCGCTCGACCAACTGGGCCAACACTTCGGCATAGCGAATTTGTGCTACTGCCGGGAAGTCAAACGTAAGCAAGAGGGTGTGCTGGGCCAGGCTATAGCCACACTTACGCAGACGCGCTTCGGCTGGCAACAATTGGCGCGCCATCGCCAGTGCACTGTTGGGTTCGATAGGGCCAGTGGCTTGAGATTGCAATTGCAGGCTTGCGGCTTGCGCCTGCGTTTGCTGGGTGGTGCGTTCGAGTTGGCGCTGCCAGGCATGCGCATCCACCCCAAATGTCGTCGCAACCGTAGGCACCGCTGGCAGACGGAACTCGTAGCTTTGCCCAGCACGCGGCAAATGCGCCTGGCGTTGACGAGCGCTGATGGCGCGCTGCAAACTCGCGCGGGCGCTGCTCTCGCCGTGCACCAGAAAGACATCGGGGGCGTCCATATACTCAACCAAGCTGACCAACTGCGCTTCGTCCGCGTGTGCCGAAAGCGAATACACCCCCAGTTGACATTGCGCATCGATACTTTCACCACCCAATCGCAACGGGCCATGTTTGCCGCTGGCGGCCATTTCCTGCAAGCGTTTTCCCGGCGATTCCTCGTCTTGATAGCCAGTCAGCAAGATGGCATGTTGTTGCTTGCCCGCCAGCGCCCGCGCATACATCAGCGCAGGCCCACCCATTAACATCCCACTGCTGGCCACGATCACCGCCGGACCCTCATTCCACATCAGCGCATTGCGTTGGTCGGGCCGTTCGATGGGTTGGGTGCGGCCCTCAAAGAAGCGCCCCCCGCGTTCCTGCAACGCCAGCGGCAACCAATCGCCAAACCCGGCATACACCGCACAGATCGCCCGCACCATCCCATCAGCCCACACCGGCACATCGGGCATGTTCTTTTTGCGCCGAAACTCGTTTAACGTCAACAGCACTTCCTGGGCACGGCCCAGCGCAAAGGCTGGGATCAACACCTTGCCACCCGCTTCGGTCACGCGCGTGACCGTCTCGATCAGACGGCGCTCCTCGGCTGCCCGGTTGGCATGCAGACGGCCACCGTAGGTGCTTTCTAGGATCAGCACATCGGGCTTGAAGTTTGGTGGTTTCACCCCATCCACCGTGCGTTGTGGCGAGATGGAAATATCGCCGGAGATCAGCAGCCGCCCACCATCCTGCGGGTTGCTGCTTTCGATACCGATCATGACCGCCCCAGCGATGTGCCCGGCGTGAAAGAAGATCGCGGTTAACCCGTCCCCCAGTGGCAATCGTGTGTTTAGTGGCACGGGTTTGAGCGCGCCCAGCAGCCGTTCGGTCGCCACTTCGTCGAACAGCGGTAGCTCGCCTTCCTCTTCCAACCTTGATTGCATAATGCGGCGCGAGTCGGCATGCAGCACACGCGTCAACGCAATCGTGACCGGCGTGGCATACACCGGCACCTGTGGATACTGCGCCACAACCAACTCCAGCGCACCGGTATGATCGGCATGGGCGTGGGTGACCAGAATAGCATCGAGCCCACCGGCCTGATCGATATGGCTGAGGTCGGGCAACTGATCGGCCTCGATGCCCGCCCGCGCACGCGGAGAAGGCCGCACACCGGCATCAACCAAGATGCGTGTGCCTGCCCACTCCAACAAGATACAACTGGCACCGACTTCATCGGCACCCCCTAGAAACGTAATACGCATGCGACAACTTTAGCGCATCGCATCTACCAAACACCCGCCGCTCATGGTGTATCTAAATTCCAATGGCAATCAGGGTGACCGCTATTGCCTGTTCCATTGCCTGATCGAAGGGGTGGGCGTCACAATTTTGCGGGAAAAACGGAGTTGAGCTTGGCTTTGCCAATGGGTTGATTGCGCTATACCCAGCACGGGTTAGTTCTGCGGTTTTAGCAGCGGATCAAAGTTGAGTCGAGGGCAGGTAGCGAATTTCAAACAGCGACCACAGTAGACCTTATCGGGGATAGCCGTAACGCATATCAACCCGCAGGTTATGTAGCGCACAAGCGATTTCAATCACGACATCAGACATGCCGGGCAAGGTGTTGCGAAAGATATCTTTGACGATGCGGCAGCGCTTGACACCAGC
>JANMVQ010000263.1:0-2613 GCA_031392845.1 Chloroflexota bacterium | reverse complement strand
CAACGCTGCTCGGCTTGTGGCGAGATCGTCAAGAAAGAACTCTCTGAAAGAGTGCATTCCTGCGCTTGCGGATGTGTTCTTGATAGAGATCATAATGCTGCCTTGAACATACTAACTTTGGGACAACAAAGTTATCGACTTGGGTCGAAAGAAGCCGTCTAGCTTTAGCTGACGGAGTTGTCACATTTTCACTTTATCAGCAGCTAATTTTCAATGCGTGAGATAAATGCCCGCGATTCAGCATGGAAATGTCTTGATCATGCTAAATGACACACTACCGGTTCGATTGATGACTTCACTGCCATCGACTTTGACAAAGCCCACCCGTTCGTAAAGCCGGTTCGCTGGATTGTTCGCTCGCACGCTCAATGAAATAGCGGGGTAAACGCTTTGTGCCTGTTGTAGAACCAGGGCTAACAACTGCGTGCCAACGCCCGCGCCTTGGCACTCCGGTAATACCGCTATCGCCAGCTCCGGGGTGGCATTGTTGATGAATCCAAAGCCTTTGTCTATACCCGTCCACAAACGGAGCCAAACCGCACCTGCTGGCTGACCATCAGCCAATGCGACAAACCCATCATCGCCGGGGTGCCCCCAGTCCACAGCGTAGCGTGCAAGTATGGGCTGACTCTTGACGGCCTCAAGGCTTAGCTCGTGGGCTGCATGCATAAGCATCTGCCAGATCACGGGTCCATCGGCTTGGGTGAGGGCGCGAAATGTGTAATTCATCACCCGTTCTCCGCCCTGTTAAACACCTCGGCATACTCAAAACCGTAGGCTTTGCCGTTGTCATTGCCCCATTGGCGGATGCGCTTCTCGACGTCGGCAAAGCGCGCACCGAGTTGGCTGTCGTGGGCGCGCAGGGCCTCGATCTTGATGTCAAAAACCGCGCTGATATCTTCGGCGTGATTGATCTCAGGCGCACCCATAATATATAGCTCACGCACTTTGTGCGGCATTAGGCCTTCGGCCAAAAGCTCTGGGAAGTCCCAGGCGTTTTGGGCAGCTGGGTAGACTGCCGCAATCGTGGCCGCGCCAGTGGCCAGATGATCTGGGTGATAGCGACCAATAGCGTAGGAGGGTTTCCAGGTACGGTCAGGCGATTGGCAGAGCAACCGAGTGGGGCGGAAGCGCCGCATCAGGCGTACCAGTTCACGGCGTAGCTCCAGGTTAGGCATGAGTCGGCCGTCGGGATAATCCAGAAAGACCACCTCGCGCACGCCGAGAATTTTGGCGGCGGCGCGTTGTTCGGTTTTGCGTCGGTTGGTGATCGCCAGCCGGGCTTCCGGACCGACATCGGTTGCATCGTCTGCCCCACCACCAGAGGCATCGGTGGTGATGGCGATGTAAACGTCCCAGCCTTCACTGGCCCATTTGGCGATGGTGCCGCCACATCCAAATTCAGCATCATCGGGGTGCGCGACAATTACAAGCGCGATTTTTGGAAGAGCAATTGGTTCGGTCATGGGTTAGATTAGGCCTCGTTGGCTCAGATAAGCAACGATGCAATCATGGAATAGATCAAAGTCTTTTAACTGTGTTTGGAGAATTTCGTGAACGGTTTCCTGTTCAATATCCCAGTACAAATGTACCAGGCGATTGCGAAAACCAGCCATGCGCTGCATCGTGGATAGAAAGTTAGCTGGAATTATTTGCGCTCGCGACAGCAGTGCAAATGCCTCCGCATGTGTTTTGGGATCGCCTAGTGCTTCTGTGGAGACGATGTGACGTGTAATGTCGAGGCAAATCTCAATGCTGACTTGCAAATAACGTTCAGCACTGCCGTGTTGCAAAGGATCTGACAAGAACTGATCCAGCGATATGCCCGAGATTTGCTTTAGTATCTCAAGATTGTTGTCCAGCCGTTGCAGTGCACGAAGGACAAAATCAGTGTCTAGCATGCACGAGACCTCTGGTAGCTAATTCTGACTTTAGTTTTACTAACAATACTTGACGGGTCTTGTTGCGTTCATCCAAGCTTTCCAATGCGTGTTGCTTGACGTTGGCTTCAAACTGGTTTTGCGCTTCTTTGGATTTGGCAAATAGCAAAATGCCGTGCGAAATAATACTTTCTTGGGCTTCGTTAGGTGCTATGTTAATTGCACGCACGTCAGGTCGGGGAATACCCGCTTCCTCAAGCAACACATTCAAGTCAAGCTCCAAGTAGAGTTGATCGAGCTTGCCCAAAGGTTTGGCAAGCACCAAAGCGATATCAACATCACTTTCACGATGCGTTTGTTCCCGCGCGACGGAACCATGAAGATAAGCGAGCATGACGGGTCGATCTGCAAGTAGCGCAGGCAGTAGTTGTAGAAGTTGGGCAACTATTTCCTCGCGGTGTAGCAAGATCGGTGTGAATTGCAGATTTTCACGGCTGTTGATTTCACTCATCCTCGCAAAATTGTAGCTGATTTTGTGTGATTAATCAGATTAGCATAAACACCCCAAGGGTGGTGCGCTTTGTCTATAGCAGCTCTACCGAGTAAAACGGGAATATGTCATTCCGAACAAAGTGAGCCGAAGGTCCCAGCAGCGTTAATCGTAGTTGTTTTACCACTGGGACCTTCGGTTCGCTTCACTCAGCATGACAACGCTATTTCCCGCTAAACGCGG